>JANXAQ010000238.1 GCA_025062105.1 Thermoguttaceae bacterium | reverse complement strand
TTTCTCCGCTGGCATTTCGGGTTTAGGAGCTTCGGCCGGTTTTTGTGCCGGGACTTCCGGCTTGGGTTGCTCAGCAGGTTTTTCTGCCGGTTTCTCAGGAACCTCTGGCAAACCTGGTAGCGTTACTTTTGGCTTTTCTGCTGGCTTTTCTTCGGGTTTCTGAGGGGGCGGAGGCGGGGCAGGTTTTTCTTCTTTAGGAGCGGGTTTCTCTTCCGGTTTTGGGACAGTGGGGGGTGCTACGGGTTTTTCTTCTTTAGCAGCTGGAGGTGGGGGAGCGGGCGGTGCAGGTTCTACAGGTTTTGGCGGAGGAGCTATATCGCCCGGAGAAGGGGGGGTGGGTTTTTCAGCTTTCGTCGAAGGAGCCGCCGGTGGGGGACACGGTTCACAGATCTGCGGCTGACACGGCTGGCAGATTCTCGGGACACACCAACAGCGAAATACCGGACGACACCACCTGTGCCGAACTACAGGCCGACACCGTTGGAGGGCCAATCGGCCGCAGACGTAGTCGCAACACTTACCTGCCCAGGCCAGATCGGTCCAGAGCAATCCGGCCAGCAGGCTTAGGACCAAAAAACCTACACGTTTCATTATACTGCCTCCTTTGTGAAAAAGGGCCTAAGGATACCCATTTCTAAATTACCTTTAAATTACCTTACTTATCTTAACTATTTAACCTAATTTCTATATCTCCTGTTGGCAAGTATATGTTGGGCATTTTTTCTTTTTAAGAGTTTGAGAGGTTCGAAATACCCACTTTGGGTGATTCTATCCCACTATTTGATGGCATTTCGGGAGAAACAACCAAATCCAACACTGCATAATTACAAGCTGGTAACGCTTCAGCCGAGAGGAAGAAGAACCTTGGAACTTGTTATTTGGAGAAAATGGGCAATTTAGCAAAAGAAAACTGGGCATTCCTTTTTCCGAGGGTGTCCCAGTTTTTTCTTCCGCTTCGTTGGGAGCCAAATGAGCCTAAGAGGGTTGAACTGGTTTCTGACTGAATAGGACTCCTAGCGCTGAAAGCAACCCAAAAATTAGGGAAACTTCGATAAATGCGCCGCACTGTAACGGGTGCGGCTGAAATTTTGTGGGTTAACTGGGCAACATAGGGAATATAGGCAAAACAGGCTCCGGCCCCCTGCAAACCCGCTTTGCACAGCACCTATTATAAAACAAACCCTTTTGCTCCCCTTTTTCCTTCCGAGAGATAAGCACCTGAACTCCTTCGACTGACTCCTAGCCCCTACAGTACGGAGCCTATTGGCCTGTGGGGGAGCTCCAAGGGAGGAAGGCTTCCATGGGGCAGGGAGCAATCTATCTTCAACCACTCCCCTAAACTAACCACAAAAAATCAGCCGCACCCACTGTAACTGCTCCCAACTGTCTCTGGGAACGCCAGTTGCTAAAAATATCAAGGTGTTGCCGCGATTGCCGGCCAAAGAAAGGGCCTATGGAAGGCACTAGCCTAGGCAATCTGGCGTGTATTGTATTATTGTTAGCCTCTGGAGCAAACCGGCCGCTGCCCTGGGAGCAAACCGTCTGAGCCGGAGCCAAACCTGGCTACGGGGGAAAAAGGTCCGTTGACTGTCTCGTTTCCCTTTCCACTACCCTCTTGGCGCCAGGGGAGAGGGGAAAAAGTAAGCTTCACTGCATTCGGCTAACCTATTAGCTGACTTCTCATTAAGCCCGGTGCTGACGATACCAACGGATTAGTTGGTTGGTAGAGCTGTCGTGGGATAAGGGGGGTTCGCCGGGGGCTTCTAATTCAGGTAGGATTCGGCTGGCCAGTTGTTTGCCCAATTCTACTCCCGGCTGATCGAAACTGTTGATCTGCCAAATGACCCCTTGGACAAAGATTTTGTGCTCATACAGGGCAATCAGGCTGCCGAGGCTGTAGGGGGTGAGCCGCTCAGCCAACAGAGTATTAGAAGGCCGATTGCCTGGGAAAGTTTGATGCCAGACCAGGCGCTCGTGGACTCCTTCGGCCCGAATTTCTTCGACCAATTTGCCGAAGGCCAGTGCCTCGGTTTGAGCCAACAGGTTGGCGATCAGCCGATCATGATGCCCGGTAAACAGACGGTCGTAATCTTCCCGAACCACCGACCAAGTAGGTTTGGCAAAGCCAATAAAATCGCATGGAACCATATGGGTTCCCTGATGGAGCAGTTGGAAGAAGGCGTGTTGGGCATTGGTCCCCAGATCGCCCCAAACGATGGGCCCGGTGGACCATTCTACGGGGTGGCCCTGTTGGGTGGTGGCTTTGCCGTTGGATTCCATGTCCAACTGCTGCAGATAAGCCACCAACCGAGCCAAAGACTGCTCATAGGGAATCACCGCATATGTGGGAGCCTGGAAGAAGTTTCGATACCAGATGCCCAACAGGGCTAGAATAACCGGCATATTTTGGTGTAGCGGAGCGGAGTAAAAATGCTGGTCCATGGCATGGTAGCCGGCTAGCATGTGGGAGAATTGTTCCGGCCCGATGGCTACCATCAGCGACAAACCCACCGCCGAGGGCAGACTGTACCGGCCGCCAACCCACTCCCAGAATTCAAACATGTTTTCTTTAGGATCGATGCCGAACTGGTTGACCGGCTCCTTCTGCGTGGAGACAGCCACAAAATGGCGGGTAGTGATCTGCCGGGCCTGGAGGGATTGAGGATTTTCCGCCAATTCCGGACCGCCTAAGCCGGTTAATAACCATCGGCGTGCAGTTGTTGCATTGGTAAGCGTTTCTAGGGTGGTAAAGGTTTTGCTGACAACTATAAACAGAGTTTCAGCAGGGTCTAAGCCTTCCAAGGCACTGGCTAAATGGGCACCGTCGATGTTGGACACAAATCGCAGCCGGAGCTTTGGATCCGTGTAAGGCCTGAGGGCTTCGTAAGCCATGGCCGGCCCCAGGTCCGAACCGCCAATGCCCAAATTGACGATGTTTCGTATCGGCCGTCCGGTAGCCCCAAGCCATTGGCCGGTCCGAATCTTTTCGGCAAAATCCGCCATCTGCCGGAGCACTTGCTGCACTTGGGGCATGACATCTTGACCATCAACATAGATCGGCTGGCCGGGAGGGGTTCGCAAAGCCACATGCAGAGCAGGGCGATCTTCAGTCCGATTGATTTTTTCCCCCGAGAACATCTGCTTCCTTGCTTCTTCCACCCCACAGGCTTTGGCTAATTCCACTAAAAGAGCCAACGTCTCCTGGGTAATCCGGTTTTTGGAATAGTCTAACAGCCAACCGGCAGCCTCCAATCGGAACCGCTGGGCCCGGCCCGGATCCTGCGCAAATAGCTCCCTTAAATGCAGGGATCGGATCTGGTGATAATGCACTTCTAAGGCTTGCCATTCGGGTAAATCTATTAGCCGAACCATGCTCCCATGCCTCTGCCTAAAATGCCTCTGCCGAAATTGGAAAAAAAGCATTTCAAAATGTAGTAAACGGAAAATATTTATCTGTAAGTACTTAATAGCCAAGAGGTTATGGAAAACCTCTTTCTTCTACCCGAAATGCTTCCCGAGATGTGTCCCGGCGGTTTTGGCTCTGGTCTGCCGGAACTACCCAACGGGATCCGGCGTACAAAAGGGTTCAAAAACTTCTTTCGGCGTATAACAAAGGAAGCTCTGCTTCTGGAATTTTGATATTTTTCCTCACTCCCTGTGTTTCCAGGAGTTAGGGCGAAGGGTCGTTTGTTCATACAATTTCCTAACTCCAATATTGAGGAGTTAGAGCATTCCTTTTCCGCTCTGAAGCCAAAAATGGCAAAAGCCGAGCGGGATAATTCCAAGGAGATATTTTTATAGCATTTTGCCTGGTCCTCCCTCTAACACAACATATAGGGGCGATAGGATAGTTAGCACCCCATAGATAGTAGGTGTCCAGTGCCAACGGAACGACTAGAGAATCAAAAGTTCATGAATTTCACCATATGTCAGAATTTGCAGAGGTTCCTTTGGCTATATGTTTTGCCTATGTTATCCATTTTGTGCTCTTCAACGAGCTTTGGGGATTTGGCTAAAGGGAGGTCCGGCCAATTCAAATCTAAGTTTGTGTATACCAGCATGGCTTTCCTAGAGAGGATAGCTGAACCAGATCCGTGCTTTCGCAGGGCGAATAGCAAGAGCTTTGCCATCGGACGGAAGTTGTAGGGGTTTTGTTTAGGCAGCTTGTTTGGTTTGGGGTTGGGGTTTTGGTTTTTCTGGCAGACGGATCGGTTCCTGGGAGATGTCCCCAGGTTGATCTCGAAGATATTTGTCCAAGAAAGCATGGACTCGATGAAAAATTTCTGGCCCGCCGAAACCATGACCAGCATTTTCTACCGGAACTAAGTAGGACACGCAGCCGGCCTTTTTCATGGCTTCGTGTAGGAGGGTGGCTTGGCTGAACGGTACAATAGGGTCCTTTGTGCCATGCAGTGTCAAGACGGGCGGATCGTCTTTGGACACATAGGTGAGCGGGGAGGCAGCTTTAAGCACGTGTAGCTTCTGCTCAGCATGGCCGCCAACCAATTTATTAAGCACATCCTTGACCATTTGCGGCAAAGTCGGATCATTCCAAGCAGCCAGCAGTTCGGTTGGACCGAACCAATTGACCACACAAGCTACTCGGCTTGATTGGTCGGGTGAGCCGCTTTGGCCTTCCAAATCCTTTTGATCCGCACTCAGGCCCACCATCAGGGCCAAATGGCCGCCAGCCGAAGCTCCCCAGACACCGATTTTGTCGGGATTAATGTTATATTTTTTGGCATTAGCTCGAAGCCAGCGGATAGCTGCTTTGCAATCGTGGATCTGGGCAGGCCATGGGGCCTCGCCAGACAGCCGATAGCCAACTGATACACAAAAATAACCCTTTTCTGCCAGCGGCGGCAGCAGGGGGAGGCCGGCCTGTTTATTACCACCGGCCCAGCCACCCCCATGGATAAAGACCACCACCGGCATCGGCTCTTTCGGCTCCTGCTTGGGTCGAACGATGTCTAAAACTAAGGTTCGCTCCCCCACCGCCCCGTAGGGTACATCTCGCTCGATTGTAATCAGCGGATTAATCTGGCCTAACGTTGTTTCAGAATAAAACCAACCAAACCAAACTCCCACATACAACAACCCACTCAGCCTGCTACCCAGACACATGCAGCCCAGCTTTCTAGCCAAACTTCTCAGACTCATCAGCAGGACTCCTTAAGGAAGGACGGATTAAAAGGGCTAAAGCCAAATCTATTGTCCGAGAGAACCAATCAAGCATGAACGCAACAGAAACCTCTGAAAAGTCCTGAACATATTATGGACTATATAAACTTTTGATTTTATATCCCTTTGTCCTCCTGGCCGAACATCTCCTCAATATCGGATGCTGGAAAAATTAGCACTCTTGGAGTTAGAAGATGCTAGCCAAAATGATATAAGACACTTCTGGATAATTCCGAGGGAGATATTTTATACCAATTTGGTTCCTTCTCCTCTGACCGAATATACTGGGTTGCAGCATTGCTAGTACCCTAACATATTGTGGGTGATGGGAAGGGAACTGCTAAACTCGACTTTTGCCAATTTCCCCAACTGATTTTGACTCCAGGAGTTACAGCGAATCTCCTCTTTGTTCACCCAAATTCCTAATACCCACTATTCCAAGGAGTTAGAATTTTCTTCATCCAGGCCCAAAATGGCAAAAATCGAGCCAATGCCTACCAAATTAATCAAATTAAAAGTTCATAAAGTTCCCTATATGTTCAGGATTATGCAGAGGTTCCCATAAGCTCGACGTTTGCCATTTTCCCTAACTTGGTTTGCTTCCTGTAATTATGAGGAAACCTTTTATTGTTCACCTAATTTCCTAACCCCAATAGCCACAAGCAGTTAGAACATTGCTCTTCCAGACCGAAGCCCAAAATCACGAAACTCCAGATAAGAATATCCCCTTGAATGAGGCTGAGGTTCCAAAAAACGAATCGCTCAGGTTGGCCTAACCTCCCGCTACCGCCTTCCTCAGATTATCTAGAAGGCGATTGAAAATGTCTAGGAGGGCAAAAGGCCATAGGCGAGGTAACCCTTCCGCCGAATACAGTAACCTTAATTTTCCGCTTTTTGGCTCCGGGGGGGACGACAGAGGATAGGTGATGGGGAAACGAAACGGTCCACCGGCCCTTTTGCTCCCGAAGTCGTCATTGCTTTTGGCAATACCCGGCGGTGCTCGGAAGGCGGCGACCAGTTTCTTCACTCGGCGGAAATGTTTCGGGGCTGGGAGCGGGCCGCCGGTTGGGCTGAATTTTTGTGCTCAAGCTAGAGGATTTTGAGAACATAGATTGCCCCTACGTCCATCGAATCCGCCATCCCACTGGCATCTGTAAGCGCGACTTTTGCCATTTTTAGCTTCCTCCCGGAGGGGAAAAGTTCTAACTTCTTGTAACTGTTGGAGGTAAGAAATTGGGTGAACAAAAGAAGGTTTCGTCGTAACTCCTGGAGGCAAAAGGACTCAGGAAAAATGGCAAACGTCGCGCCAAGAAACTCCGTATTTCAGATTCTAAGTATCTATATCTGTCTAGAAGGAATGTAGCTATCTATGATCCGGAAGTAGAAAGGGGGGTAGGTTCTGTGCAAAGCTGGCTTGGCAGAGTTAGGCTTGTTTTGCTTCATATTATCTCAGCTTCCCAATTGCCCTACAGAATTGCAGCCAGACCCGGAACGCCTTTCGCCTTAGCGTACCTTTGGTCGATCCAGTGGCAGCTCTACAGCCACAGATACAACCGGCCCTCGAACATATCCGGAACCGCTTTTTCCACATAGCGGCGGACTTGATTTTCATGATAACGAGTGCTGAAATGGCTCGCAATAATCAACTCGTTGTGGAACCGATCCCGCCGCTCAATTAGATCATCTAGATGCATATGGCCGAACTTGTGGATCTTATCTTTCCGATGCCGAGGAGCTACGAAGGTAACTTCTAAGATCAGCACCTGGGCATCGAACATGGCTGGGTTATTGTCCAAGCCCTCTGGCGAACTATCGCCCAGGTAGGCCACACGAGGCAAACGGATTTCTGTGGTAACTTCTACTCCCGAAAGCCGAAGATCTCGAATCTTTTCCCCAGGCAGCCCGTAAAATTCGGGTTTCAATTTTTTCCGGCGTTCCCAGACAATAAAGCCTAAGGAAGGCACCGTATGCTGAGTGGGGCCTACGGTAACGACCAATTCCCGGGACAGTTCCACTTCCTGGCCAGGCCGCAAAGGCAATAACACACAAGGCAACCGCCCCCGATCCAACCTACTATACAGGCGTAGGATCCGTTCCACTAAGGGTACGGCATATTCGGGCAGATAAATGGTGGGCGGTTCCATTTTCATCATGCGACGCCTGGAGACATAGACGGGCAAAGCGGCCAAATGGTCCAAATGGGTGTGGGACACAAACCAGGTAGGCGTACCCATGAAGGACCATGGCTGGGCGCCAAAATCAAAGCCAACTTTCAGTTCTGGAATCCGCCAATATGTTTGCACCGCCGCCCGTGAATACCCTTCGATGGTAAGCCCTTTATACACCAGAGTACGCAGCGATACGTTTTCGATCATAGGGAGGGGTCGTCAACGGTTACTTGAGGCAGCGCTACCGTTACGGAAGCTTCCGTCGCCGGTAGCAACCAGATCTCTCCAAAAAGCTGATTCTGTTCCAAAAGAACCTGCTTGTGGCGGACCAATTCCAACACAGCAAGGAAAATGCCGATTAGTGTTGATTTGTGCATTCCAACCTCAAATAGATCGTTAAAGGCCAGATGCCCCCGACTGAGCAGCCGCTCCATTATCCGGGCCATATATACCTGAATCGGTGTATCATCATAAATAATGCTAGACAGCTCCGTAGCCTCGCTTTCCCGGAGAATCCGGCCAAAGGCACTGACCAAATCCCATAGCTCCACTTCATGCACCGGCAATTCCGAGGGATCGAGTTCCAGAGGTTCCACATCCCGACTAAGCCGCGAAAAACGTTCCTGCCATTGCCGAGCTCGCTCCTGCAACAGATTGGCTGCATCTCGATACTTCTTATATTCTAAGAGCCGTTGTACCAATTCCCGTCGGGCGTCTTCTGCCTCCTCTTGCACTTCTTCAGGATGCGGCAAAATTTGCTGGGATTTCATTTCGATCAGCAGGGCGGCAACGGCCACAAACTCGCCGACCGCATCCATATCAATCTGTTCCAACACGGAAAGATATTCCAAAAACTGCTCCGTAATCTGAGCCAGGGACACTTCGGTAATATCTAGTTCATGCCGCCGGACCAAAAATAATAGAAGATCCAATGGCCCTTCAAATACACTTAACGCCACCCGAAAATCCATCGATTTGGCCATCGGAAAGCCCTTCGGAAGCAGGATAGATCTCTTTCGGGGGTGGAAAGGATCCGTCAATTAGCCGTGTGCTAGTACCTCAGAAGTAGCTTTTCACCCCACGAAAGCCTTTTCCGACCTGGTCGGAATATGCTTACCAGACCATTCGACCGAATGGAGGAACCGAATCGGCACTCCCCGTTCGGAAAAAAATGGGTACGGAAGGAAAGGAAAACTGGCAATCTGTTTTCTATTTTACCCAGGCTCCCTAAATTCATTGGTACTGCATTCCCCTAAACATCTAGTTAGGGAATATTTCAGCCGTCCGGCGAACTGCCTTTGCCGTTTAAGGGAGAGATAGTCCGTGCAGAGCTCGTCCATCTCCGGAGGCCGGTTGAATAGCCACAACGCCAAACAGGAAGGACAGAAAACACAGTAGAATCAGGGAAGTATTCAACTATCTTCTGGTTTTCCTGCCTCCGCTTTCGGTTGGTCTGCCCTCTCAGCATGAGCTTGTACTGCAGGGGAGAAGAACAAAATTCGGAACCTCTGCATAATTCAAAAGAGATATTTTTTACACCATTTGGGTGCCCTTTCCCTTTAACCCCACCTGTAAGGAATGCTAGCACTGGTAGCCACCTCCATAGTAGATCTTTGAATGGGGCGAGCCAATCCTTACCGAATGAAAACCGAATTACACAAAGTCCACTATATATTCAGGATTTTGCAGAGGTTCCATAAAACTTCTCCATTCATCTGAAGTGTTAGGAAATAAAATAGTTAGCCACACTTCAGAAAGACAAATCCCCTACTGGCAGTTATGCTGGAGTTGCCCATTTTACTTGTCCGGCTTTTTGGAGACCAGAGGGAATGGAGATGGTTCTTCGCTTGATTTTTGGCAATCTCGAGGGGGAAACCCCTTTGGATGCTCTACCCCTTTGAAAATATTGGCCTTGGGAAAATTGCTGAACATAAAATCCTCAAAACCTAATTGCTTGATACAAAAGAAGTTACAAAAAACGGCCAACTAGAGCTTAGGACGGATTTGGAAACACCGATCTTGGGATTGCTATTCCGGCGTAATCTGGCAAGGGCTATTGACCAGGAAAAGGATTTTCCCCCACAATTGAGCAGATTTTAATTTTAAATGTCGGGTGCTTGGGATAGGGAACGAGGCCCAAAATTTCCTAAATTGCCCAGTTTTCCAAACTTCCCAGGCTGGTGCGGCTAAAAGAGCTTTTGTGAGGGAGGTGTTGGGGTGGCAAACGAGCAGATTTGGGCGCCGTGGCGATTGGCCTACATCCGAGGAGAAGATAAACAGCTTCGTCCCCCTCCAAAAGGGGTCTTTCTTGCCGGGGCGGATCCTGACTGTTTTCTCTGTCAGGCTGTGGCGGATCCGGAAGAACCGCTTCGATATGTGGTCGGCCAAACCGAGCTGTCGATTTGTGTGCTGAATCGGTATCCCTATACCAACGGGCATCTGTTGGTGGCGCCTCGTCGGCATTGTGAGCGTCTGGAACAACTCAGCCCAACCGAACAGATGGATCTGCTTGGGTTGCTTATCCGGATGGTGCAACGGTTAGAAAAAACTCTTCAGCCTCATGGTTTTAATATTGGGTTTAATTTGGGGCAGGCGGCTGGGGCTGGGCTACCGGGGCATCTGCATTGGCATGTAGTGCCCCGCTGGCAGGGGGATACTAACTTTATGCCCGTGTTGGCCTCTGTCAATGTCATCCCTCAATCCTTAGAAGCTCTCTGGCAACTCCTCCGGGAAGATGCCCCATGAGGCGGGCCTTTTCACCCCATCCTACTACTCCTGCCCATTCTCTAGCTTGCTAAACTCGACTTTTGCCAATTTTGGTCTTCTGCCGAAAGAAGAAAGCTCTAACTCCTTGGCATCGTGTGGAGTTAGGCATTTATGTGAACAAAAGGATAGTCTTCTGTGCCGCCTGCAGATAGAATTAGTTAGCAAACATGGCCAAACTTGAGGTTTTGCCCAGGCCAGCATCGTCTTGTCCGAATCCCTACCAAAGCGGCTCAATCTTATACACATTTTTGGGAGATATTTCCCATTCTCACAGCAGCAAATGATTGCCCCAAACAGGGGAATAACGAAGCTTTCAAAAGAAGCTAATTGTTCCTTTGGAGAAATTGCAGTATTTAGGAAAGATCCCTTCCAAGGGCAAAAAGTGTTTTAGTCTCAAAGACTGTCTTAGCTAGATCGCCTATTGTATCCAGTCTGTGTTGTTCAACGAGCTTTTGGGATTTGCCAAAAGTGAAGGTCGAACGCTTCAACGCCAACTTGTGTATAACAGCGAGACAAAAGCGGGGGAGCTCTGGAGTTTGTCGCCTGGAAGTTTGCTACCAGTTGCTTCGTGTTTGCGTTTTAAGCTCCAGTTTGGCCAATTTCCGTAACTTCTTGTATTGCCGAAACTTAAAACCAGGACCTCTTGGGCTGCTCTAGGTAACTACCTTTCTAATATTTGTGCTTGCTGGTAAAGAGGTGGGACATTGGCCGATCTCTGAGGCTTAAAAAAATAGCAAAAGGCCTGCCGACCACAGTTCTACCATCGGGAAAGCTCCGTTAGAATAGAAAGGAGGGGATGAGGCTACTGTTTTTTTCAAAGTGTTAGCAATTTTTATCTGGGGGAGGGAGTCATGGGGCTGATCATACTCCGACTTTTGTTTATTATTGTGGCTATTGGTCTGGGGGTATTTATTATTTTATGGTCTGGGGTGGTACCGCCGGATGCCACTTGGATGAACTGGGCAATTTTGGGGGGGATGGTGGTATTGGCCTTAGTGGTCATCGGCTTAGATATGGCTGTACCCCGCAAACCGCTGGATACGATCTCGGCGGTATATTTTGGGCTGATTGTGGGGCTGTTTTTGGCGTATGTGTTGAACTTGGCGTTAAGTCCGCTGTTTGCCGCCTTTGCAGCCCAAGATGCGACGTATACGAAGAAGGTCCAGGCTGCTGTTCAATTGATCATGGCTGCAGTGCTTTGTTACACCTGTATTAGCCTGCTATTGCAGACCAAAAGCGATTTCCGGTTTATCATCCCATATGTGGAGTTTTCCAAGGAGATCAAAGGGGCCCGGCCGTATATCCTGGATACCAGTGTGATCATTGACGGCCGGATTGCCGATCTGGTGGAAACTCAGTTGTTTGACGCCCAGTTGGTCATCCCCCGGTTTGTGATTACCGAGCTGCAGGCGATTGCCGACAGTTCCGATCGGCTCAAACGGAGCCGGGGCCGACGTGGTCTGGACATCCTCAATCGCCTGCGAAAAAGTCCGGATGTGGATCTGGAAATCTACGACCGAGAACTGCCGGAGTTTGCCGGTCAATCTGTGGACTTGAAATTGGTAGCTTTGGCCAAACACCTCCACGGCAAACTCATTACCAATGACTATAATCTGAATAAGGTAGCCCGATTGCATGGGGTGCCGGTGGTCAATCTCAACGACTTGGCTAACGCGATGAAGCCATTGTTTCTGCCCGGCGAACGGGTGGAAGTTCGTCTGATCAAGCCAGGCGAAGAGCCGGGCCAAGGCGTCGGCTACCTGGACGACGGCACCATGGTAGTGGTAGAAAACGGCCGAGAGCATATCGGTCAATGGGTGAGTCTGACCGTTACTAGTGTGCTGCAAACCAGTGCCGGCCGCATGATCTTCGGCCGCTTTGAAGCCGTCCGAACATTGGAAGAAGCTCCCAAAGCCTGAGCCGCTTCTCTGGCCCCTTATGCCGAATATATTTTCAACTTTTGCCACTTTTCCAAACTTAGTTTGCTGCCTGTAGTTACAGCGATGTCTCTCTGTTCCCACTATTTCCAAACTCCAATAATAGCAAGCGATGGCTCTGTTGAAACCCTTTCTGGTCGGAGGCTTAAACCCACCGAACCTGAAGCAAAACCGACCAGTATGGGCAAAACCTCCTCCTACGCGACCAACCTTTCAACAGAACCACAAGCACTCAGAGCATCCTGCTTCCAAGGCAAGGTCAAAAATAGCAAAAGTTCGACCTACTACAGGAATCTCTGCAAAATCCTGAACATATAGTGAACTTTGTGAACTTTTGATTCTCTAGTCATACAGTTGTTGTACCCGGACAGCTACTATCTATTGGGTGCTAGCTATGCTGGCACCCCCTATATGTGTTAGAGGAAGCACAGGCTAAAATGGTATAAAAATCTCCTTTGAATTATGCAGAGGTTCCTGTAAGAAAAAGGAGATACCAAGATGGAGTACCTTTTAGAGAAACTCTCAGCAGCTACAGAGTCCTTTCGCAAGAACCCAGAGGCTGGGATGCATCGGTTGGCAGAAGGAAAAAGTTCTTCTGGCTTCACGTTAGTGGAACTGTTAGTAGTGATTACTATTATTGGGGTGCTGATTGCGCTGCTTTTGCCGGCGGTGCAGCAGGCCAGGGAATCGGCCCGCCGCGCTCAGTGCGCCAATAACCTCAAACAGGTGGCCCTGGCAGTTATCAACTACGAAGCACAACATGGAGCGTATCCACCCAGTGTGCAATTTGATCCGGGCGACGACCCTGCTTGTACTGATCGATTTCGGCCCAATTGGATCATCCTGATCCTGCCGTTTTTGGAACAGCAAGGAGTCTACAATGCATTCAATTTGGCCTTGCCGATTTCTGATCCGGCCAATCGCTACGCTCGGGGCGTAGAGATTCCGGTGCTGAAATGTCCTACCGATGCGGGGTATAACCGAATTAAATTTGCTGGCACTCCAGGGCGCAATGAAGGGGATAATTGGGCACGGGGTAATTACGGCGCCAATGCCGGCCGAGGATATATGTTAGCTCCAGCATGGTGGAGTAGTCGGCCGGATCCCATCTGTGGCCCCGACTCTCCTGGTTGGAGCACTAATGCGCCGCTTTTCCGGGGTGTTATGGGGGCTAACTGTTCCCAGCCAGCGGCCAAAATCCGCGACGGCCTGAGCAATACCCTGATGCTGGCCGAATTGCGGGCTGGCATCAACCAGTACGATTCCCGAGGCACATGGGCCATGGGCAATGCCGGGGCCAGCGCCTTATATGCCTTCGGCTCCTACGGCGACGCCAATGGCCCCAACTATCCCGCTGAACTGTCCGATGATATTAAAAGTTGTACCTACCTCCGAAATACCGATCCAGGCCTTGCTGTACTCATGCAAGAGCGGATGCCATGTTGTCCCAATCAATGTTCCTGGCAAGCCACTACCCGTAGTCAACATGTTGGTGGCGTTTATACTGCATTTTGTGATGGAAGTGTTCATTTTATCAGTAATTGGATAGAGACCTCGGCCGGAAGCAGTTTAAGTATCTGGGATCGACTCATTTGCAGCATGGACAGCCTACCTCTGGATGCATCCAAATTGTTCCCGTAGGTGCGGCTAAGCTCCGTCGGATAGCGGCTTCCGCCAAAGACAAGCTCCCCGCAAATCTCGCCTCTGCCCCGTCATGGGCCAGGCCGACCAATCCTGAACTTGACTGCGACTTTTGCCAATTTTGAGGGACGCACTCCTGTGGATACTCTAACTGCCTAAAATAGGAAATTGGTGGCATAAAAATCTTCAAAGCCTAAGTTTTTGAAAATTACACACGACTCCAAAATGGCAAAAGTCGAGGTCAAAGGCTGTTCTGAAACAGTAATATTAGCGTTTTTTCGAAGAATTTTAACTCGACTTTTGCCATTTTGGCCCTCTGCACGAACGGGGAAAGTATAACTCCCTGGAATTGTTGGACTTAGGAAATTGTGTGGGTAAAAAGAGGGGCCGGAACTCCTGGAGTCAAAATAAGTCAGGGAAATGGCAAAAGTCGAGTTTAAGGGACCGGCGCCTCCGTAAGAGGCCCACCCCAACAGAACTTTCCAAGGGCCAGGAGGAATTCATCGGAGAGGTATGTCCCTTATTGGTTAGGTTTTTCAGGAGAGCCTCGCCGCTTGGTCGGGCTTCCGAGCTCCTCCGCAAGAAGGCGCCTTGGGGGCAGAAAGCTGGAGGAATATTTGGTTTTTTCCTTTACGCCGTTGTGGAGAAAATAAGATGAAAATAAAGACACTATCCTCAGAAAAAATACCATCTAAAAGAACTCCTATCCAAGTTCGCCTCCGAAAGATTTTTTTACCAATAAGGGTTGGACTTATTTTGATAGCGCTAGGAGCCGGTTGTTCCAGTGAGCCAAAGGTAACTATGGTTCCAGTTCGAGGCACAGTCCGGTTTACAGATGGCTCAATCCCCCAAGGCGAAGTGGCGACAGTGTATTTTGAACCGATCGGCATCGGCACGCAGGCCACCCAGCTTGGTCCCGGGGTGTTCCGAAAGACAGCCTTTGGTACCATCGATCCTAAAGATGGTTCGTTTCAGTTGACCACCGTCAACCCTGGCGACGGGGCCATTGCTGGCAAATACAAAGTCATCTTCGACATCCGAAAAACCTACATGGACCCAACATCCTTCCTTGTGCCGGAAAAATATACCCGGTCTGAGAGCACGCCGTTTGAAGTAACAGTAGAGCCTGGCTGCGGGCCGTTCCAGTTCGAGCTAGAGAAACTCCCCCCTAAATAACGCCACTTCCCTGAACGTATGAAGTTGCTCTTTTCCAGCCGCAAAAAAAACCACCGCATTTCCTATCAGCACTAAGAGGCTGTTCTGTCATTGGGAAACTTGAGGTTTGGAGATGGATTTTGGTGTTGCCCGGCGCTAGGATCGACGGTTCTAAGCTTGACTTTTGCCATTTTCCCTAACCTGTTTCGTCTCCAGTGGTTACGACGAACCGTCCTTTTGTTCATGCTGTTTCCTAAGTCAAATATTTCCAAGGAGTTCGAAGTTTCCTTTTTTGGCAGAAGACCCAAAATTGGCAAAAGTCGAGCGAAGGCGGTTTGGATATGGTGAGGAAATCAGAAAGGGAAACTATCTTCTGGCGGAAATTTCTTTTTTGGAGAGCCCTCTAGATTCGCACTTTTGCTATTTTTCCTAACTTGTTTTGCCTCCAGTAGTTAGTACGAAATCGCTTTTTGCTTCCCCAATTTCCTATTTCTAAAGGATTACTTGATTACCACGAGTTAGAACTTTCCCGTTTCGGCAGGAGGCCCAACATGGCAAAAGTCGAGCCAAGCTCTTTTTGGCTTTGAGCTCTGCCTAGACCGGTACTAAGTAGGAAGCCCAGGGGGGCAGGAGAAACTTCGGGCGGAAAAGGGAATCTTATACTACTTTCGTTGTGATTAACCCCCCTCTTAATAGGTAAAATAGGTAAACACAGTAAGTTTCCTACTCTGTTGGAAAGCTCTGGGCCTGGAAATTTTCCCCTTGACTGGCCTGAGAGGCTTCTTATAATCCGTCGCTGGTCCCTCCTGCCCCGACTCTTCTCCTTGACAGCTATTCGGAAATCTTCTGGGTTATTGAGGCCGGGGAGTAAGCAAACACTCTCTGTCCGGAAGCCATGGGGAGGGAGCTGCCGGATATACCCTTTTTGTGAAGGAATGGATTCCATGCGCCAAAAAAACTGGACGCTTTGGCTGATGGTGGCTGTGGGGCTTGCAGGTTGCAAGGCAGGGGGTCTAACGTCCAATTGGGCGAATCCGTTGGGATTTTTAATGCCTAAAAAGAGCTCGGAACCTGAAAAACCCAGTTCCCTGGCTAGCCCCACCCCTCCCAAAGCTGGCTACAGTTCTGCGGATGACCGTTCTGTGGCCCAATCCAAACCCGGCTCCACCCGGGCGAGCCAATCTGGGGTTCCGTCCGCTCCGAGTGGATCTACCTCCGATTTTAATGCGAGTGCGGCCAGCTCCGCTGCCTCTGGTCCAACCCGCTACGGGGGAAATATGGCCTTCGGGACTTCCAGAGAAAACAACCCCTCCTTCGGTGAAGTTAATACCCCCTATGGCACGAATCCCTGGGGATCATCTGCCAGTAGTGGATCAGACAGGAGTCGGTATGGCATCTCGCCCCAAATAGGCAGGTATGATCCCGGCCCAGCGTATGCCGACACTCCCACCTTATCCGCTTCTCGCAGTAATGCCGCTGGATATACTGGATATACCGCTCGGGAGTATACTTCCCCAAGTCCTTCTGCCGAGCGGTATGGAGGAAGCTACTCTGGGGCTTCTTCCACCGCCCCCAATTGGAGAAGTTGGGAAAGTATTTCGGGCACAGGAAGCTCTTCTCCCTCAGATTCTTTAACTCGCCCCGATGGGTACGAAAAAACTTCTTCCTGGGCTGGCCGGACTGAGTACCCAGGCCCCTCTAACCGAAGTGGTTCCTACGCTGCTTGGGATGATCGGCCCACAGCCAGTTCCCCCGTCAGTGCTTGGGGTAGATCGAACGAGGCCACACCGAGCAGTTCAGGCCCTTCTAAAGTAGGTTATGGAACTCCCGGGGCAGCTACCCCAGAAGCTTCCTCCAGCGGGGGCTTTGGGGCTGGTTCCAATAATCCCTACTTTTCTGACACAAGCCGAGCTTCTGGGCAAAATGCCCCCGCTGACTCCAGAAAGACCTCTCCAAATACTGCCGACCCATGGCCCACAGGCGGCACCCGCAGTCAAACCGGAGGTACCTCTTTAGGGAACTCGGACAGTTCTGGCGGCATACCTTCGGCTTCCAAAGCAAGCTTGTCCGGCGATACAGGCTACAAACCCGGCGACACAACTTACCAACCCGGCCAGACGGGGTATCAGCCGGGAAATACCGGCTATCAGCCTGGTGAGACGGGGTATCGGCCCGGTCAAACCGGCTATAATCCGCCGAACACCCCTCCATATCAAATGCCAGGTGCCTCTTCAGGGAGTTCTTCTTCTAGTGGGGAGTACCGGCCAGGAAGTACCCGCTCCTATATTCCCGGCAAACCTCTGTAAGCTAACCTCTCGAATTGCTTCCTCAGAAATGGGCACAGCCCAGGCCGGATTTCTCCCTGCTACGCGGGCAGTTCTGCTCGCCCGCTCTTCTTAGCCCTGCTCCCGAGAACCTCTCAGCAAAAAGTCTCTTGTAGTTTTTAGGAACCTCTGCATAATTCAAAGGGGATATTTTGATACCATTTTGGCTATTCTCCCTTTAACACAACATATAGAGCTGCTAGTATTGCAAGCACCCAATAGATAGTAGCTGTCCAGGGAGGTAATTGAACGGCTAGAGAATTAAATGTTCATGAAGTTCACTACATGTTCAGAATTTTGCAGAGGTTCCCTACCATTCTATTAGGTTCCTTTTCCGTTTTAACAAGTGTTTGTGATACCACGAAAGAGTTATTTTATGTTCTTCGTACCCCTGATCCCCTTTGGCTTGTTCTGGGAGGCCAGAGCAAAAACCGATGTGAACCATCTCTGGAAGCTTTTCAGGTAGAAACAAGAGGTTTTCTCTAACTTCTTGTATATTAAAGTTAGAGATAAATATTATCTGTTCACTAAACTTTGAAGGACTTTTTCTAGATTGACAAAAAGACGGAGAGAATCCCAAACCGGTGGAGAGAAACCAGCGGAGGGAAATCTTACTTCCTATTAACTCTTACTGCCTCTTACCTATACAAGTGTCCCATAAAGTGGCACCTCTTCGCTCCGCTTTGGACCACATCCTGGAAAAGAAAGGCTCTAACTCTTTATAACTATTGGTTTTATGTAAAGAAAAATATGCTTTGCCCTAACTCCTCCAAACCAAAGGAGTTAGGAAAAATCGGAAAAGTTGAGCATGCCTAAGGAAAGATTTATCGGAGCCGGAGTTTTTCCATGGCGTCTGGGCCAGGGGCAACTGGAATGAAGCGGAATTTCCATGGAAACTCCTCCTACCTCCCTTTTTGTCTGCCAGGAAACTATCATAGAAATTGCTTCTTGGGAGTGTCGGGAGCCTGGCAGGTGCTTTGCGTCGAACTGGCTAAAGGACACTATTCTGAAATAGGATTTTAGCGTTTTCGAGGCCTGTCGGTCTGAGGGATCCGGCCGGCAAAACTTGAGAAAATAGGAGTGGTAGGGATTCAGGAGGTTCCAGGCAGAAGTTTGTGGGCAAGCGGGAAAATGCTTTTTAGAAGAGCCTTTGAGTTCGACATTTGCCATTTTCCCTAACTTGTTTTGTAATCTGGAGTTACGAGATCTTCTTTTGTTCACACAATTTTCTAAGTCTAATAATTCCAGGGACTGAGAACTTTCCTATTTCGGCAGAAGCCCTAAATTGGATTGGAAAAGTCGAGCTGAGTAGAAGATACTCTTGACAATAAGGCCCTGGGCGTAGGAAGAGGCAAGACCGGCTAATCAGCTAGTCTTCTTCACAAAGAAGACAGGAAGAGAGTCTGAGAAGAATGCAGTCTGAGCAGAAGCAAATAGGTAAATAGGTAAAGGAGACACACTCGTGTTAATCGGCCCGGTGTTAACCCGTGAAATGGCCGTTGCTCCTAGGCGATGGAAAACCTATGGGGTACGGGTCGGGTATGTAGGCGGATTGTTTGGGGTGGCTGCTACGGCCTGGTTGGTGTTAGCCGGCACGCAACTGATCCGTAATCCGGGGGATATGGCTCGGTTTGGGGCCATTGTGTTTCAACTCCTGGCGGTAGTGCAGTTGGTCTTGGTGGTGTTTTTTTCTGGGCTGTTGTCGGCTACGGCCGTTGCCCAGGAGAAGGACCGTCGGACGCTGGAATTGCTCCTATTGACTCGGTTGGCCAACCACGAATTAGTCTTGGGCAAACTGCTGGCCTCGGTCTTGCATGTATTAGTGGTTTTGGCAGCCGGGGTACCGTTATTTTTACTGTTTGGTTTATGGGGGGGCGTTTCGTTGGGGCAGGTAATCGGCTGTCTGGTGGTTTGTATCGCCAGTGCGGTGTTATGTGGCAGTTTTGGGGCCACGGTGGCCTTCTGGCGAGAGAAAACCTTGCAAAGTTTGGCCATGACAGTCTTAGGGCTGGTGCTGTGGATTGCCTTTGGCGAATTGGTGTATGCGGGGTGGTTGGGAAGCCAATGGGCGGGTGTTCCTACCCAGCAGTGGGCAACGGCGATAAGCCCATGGAGGGCGATTTTAGGGGCCATTCAGCCCGTGCCAGCTCAGGAGGCTATCTGGGGCCTTTTATCTCCGTCGGTTGGCTACTTTTTGCTGGTTTCAGTATTGTTGGCCAGTCTGCTGAATGCTGTAGCCATTGCCCGAGTGCGAGTTTGGAATCCGCCGCAACCACTGGCCCCGCCGCCTGAAGAAGAAGTTCTGGCCGCTGCAGCACCAGGTGGAGCGCAGGTAGCAGGGGCCGGAAACCAGCCCGCTCCTGCAGTGGATTCGTTAGTGGCTAAACTAAGCATGCTCTGGGCAACGGCTCTATGGGCTGGTAGGCGCCAGCACCGACCGGTCTGGGATAATCCAATCCTGTGGCGAGAGATATGCACCTGGGCATATGGCCGAAAGATCTTACTGGTGAAGCTAGTCTATTGGCTTGTTATAGCCGGGGCGGCCGTTGCTTTGTTCCATGTCGGGCAAGCAGGCCAGCCGGTAACCAAATCGGCGATTGCCGGGCCGCTTATACCGGTATTTTTGATCAGTCTCTTGTTGCTCAATGCCCAAGCAGTCATCTCCATGACAACGGAGCGGGATGCCGGAGCCATGGACTTGCTGCTGGTCAGTGACCTAACACCCGGGGAGATTCTCTTTGGCAAACTAGGCGGGCTGTGGTACAACGGGAAAGATTGGGTGATCTTACCACTGCTGCTATGTGCGGGGTTATGGGTGGGGGGACTGGTGCATTTTGAGCACTTTGTTTATCTGGTCGTGGGGATGTTGGTGTTGTTTGGGTTTGTGTCGGTTTTGGGTCTTCATACGGGGATGACGTTTCCCAGCAGTCGGTTGGCGATTGCCACCAGCCTGGCTACGGTGTTTTTTCTGTGTATCGGGGTAGCCGTTTGTATGATGATCATGGTGGCTTTTAGCGGATCGTTTCAGGCGCAGTTGCAGCCATTTTTGACGATGATGGTGGGCGGAGGGTTGGGGCTATATGTAGTAATGTCTTTTCGTACACCATCTTCCGCAAAGGCCCTGGCCGCTTTCGGCTGCCCGCTAGCCACCTTTTATGCCATTACGAGCTTTCTGATGGAATATACTTTGGGGGTCTTTCTGGTGGTGGTTGGTGCGTATGGTTTTGCTACGGCCGCCCTACTAGTGCCAGCTCTGGCCGAATTTGATGTAGCCACCGGCCGGACCACCGCGGACTAATGGTCGGCCAGCGCCCCACCGGCCACCTCTAGACACTGTTAGCCTCTCAGCAATGGGCTTTTGCCAGACACTGCCCCTGCTCGCCTCTCGCGGCCAACAGTAGCTTTCATCCTACACCATTTGCCTCCCAAGGCGCAGGTCTAAGAGGCTGTCTGAAAAGAGATTTTGGCACCCTTGGCTGCCACGTTGTTTTCCCCACCAGGAGGCGCTACAGCCCAGGATTTGAGCACCTTGGCTACCCAGAACCTTCACCGGCCGTTGGAAAAGGAAGACTGGCTACCTCCTTTTCAGACAACCTCTAAGAGGCTGTCCTACACTGGAGATTTGGCTGGTTTCCCATGGGTTTTGGCCGACCGGCTCCTATCCTTCAGACTCCTTAAAAACAGAGATTTTGGGCATTCTGGGGAATTGAGAAAGGAAATCTCCTTTCATCATAGAAAATGCTTTTTCGGACAGCCTCTTAGCTCGACTTTTGCCACTTTTGGCCTCGCCCTGGATAGACAAAGCTCTAAGCCATGGAACTATTAGAGGTAGGAAATTGGGTAAACAAAAGGAGGTTTAGCCGGACCTATTGGGGCAAACCAAGTTAGGGAAAAATGGCAAAACTCGAGCTAAGAGCCACTTGTGCCAATTTCTAGGATGGGGTCCCGTGGATGTGTTGTCACTTTAGAAGATATCGGCAACTTTTGTATAATGCCACGGACAGAATTTTATACCATTTCGGTTCCTACCTCTCTGGCCCAATATACAGGACTATTAGCACTGCGCATATTGGAGCTTTTGGGCGAGAGCTACCAACTACCGATAAAAACGAAAGTTCCTATAAGCTTGCTGGAACCTTTCTGCAGGAGCGGCTGCCCACTTCGATGGAAATATTTTTATGCCAATTTGGCTTCAGTGCCTCTAACCCAGATAATATAGAGGGTGCCTGCATGTCTAGCACCTAATAGATCATATTTGTTCCGTTAAAAGAACCAAACGGCTATAAAATCCCAAAATCATCTTCTAATTCATTGTATATTCAGTATTGTTCAAAAGTTCCTATAATTTGGGCGATATTTTTATACCATATTGGCTTACCTTCTTTCTTACCCAAAATATCTAGGGTTGCTAGCATGGCTAGTGCACCATAGATAATAGAACCTCTGCCTCATTCGAGGAAGATATTTTTATACTATTTAGGTTCCCCGTCTCTGGCCCAATACATTGGGTTGCTAGCACTACTAGCATCTTACATATAGTAGCTATTTAGATAGGGGCAACTGAAGTCTATAGAATCAAAAATTCATAAAGTTCACTATAGCTTCAGGGTTTTGCAAAACTTCCTAATAGTAGATGTTCGGGTAGGAGAACCAAACGGTTATAGAATCAAAAGTTCATATAGTTCACGACAGGTTCAGGATTTTGTGGAGGTGCCCTGGGAGGTTGGAAATCTGCTAAATAAAGAGTCCTCGCATATTACCTCCTTGAAATAAAAGAACTTCAGAAAATGGCAAAGTGCAGTCCCCCTCATGGAAGTTAGTTAGGTTTTTCTTCTGCTAGTTGGCGGAGAAGGGCTAGATTTTTGCGGTCCCAGTCTTGGCCGTCCGGAGCTGTACCTTTGGGGGTCTCTAAGTACATGGGAATCTGTTGGAAGCGGGGGTCCTGCAGGAGCCAGCGGAAGGGTTCCCGACCGATTTGGCCTTGGCCGATATGGGCGTGGCGATCCACCCGGCTTCCGCACGGCCGGAGACTGTCGTTCAGGTGAAAACAGCGAATCTGTTGTAGGCCGACAATTCGGTCAAACTCTTGTAGGGTGGCTTCCCAGGCTTTCCGAGGGCTGAGTGGATAACCGGCGGCAAACACATGGCAGGTATCGAAGCAAACGCCCATTCGCTCCGGCGCAGGGGACCTAGCCAACAGCTCCGCCAAGTGTTCAAACCGGTAACCGAGGGTAGTGCCTTGGCCGGCGGTCGTCTCCACTAGACAACCGACCTGTAAACCGGTGATCTGGCGAAATACTTCTTTCAAGGCCATGCTCACCCGGTTCAGACCGTCCGAAACCTCTCCTTCTAAATAGGCTCCTGGATGGAAGACCAACCAAGGGAGTCCCAAAAGTTCTGCACGATGCAGTTCTTCCACGAAGGCGTCGATCGATTTTTTCCAGAGGCGTTTCTTGGGACTGGCCAGGTTGACCAGATAACTGTCATGCCCGTATGGGTGTTGGAGACTATACCGGTGAAGTGCTTCCTGGAATTGGCGGGCTTGTTCGGGGCTGATGGGCGGAGAGCGCCATTGGGTGGTAGGTTTAGTAAATATTTGAACACAATCACAGCCTACCTCGGCAGCCCGCTCGGCTGCAAGGTGGTATCCGCCGGCAATCGACATGTGTGCGCCCAGAATCGGCATATCTAGTCCTTTTGACTCCGGCTGTTTGGGATAGTCTTTTTAACAGGCTTCTAGAGCTCAACTTTTGCCGTTTTTTGTAACTTCTTTTATTTCAAGGAGTTAGGCTTTGAGGACTCTTTGTTCACCAAACTTCCTCACCAAACTTCCTAAGTGCAATATTTTCAAACAGTTAGAACATTCCACCCAGGCGAAACCCTGGAAATTGGCAAAAGTCGAGCGAGAGCATCTATTCTAGATTGCCTACCTGGTGCATTTCTCCCAGGGAATCCCGAATCCCATTCTAATAGCCAGTACTAAGCCCGTGGGATCGCCGGTATTGCCACTAAGTGGCATTATATTGTCCCCATCAAGAGGGGAAGATATTCTGAAACGCCGATTTTAAACAGTACTTTTAGGGCAAAAGATTCCCTCAGAAGTGGGGAAAACTAATGTTTGGTTTGGTTTTGACAGAAAGATATTATAATGATATCATTTCGATAGCATCTCTTTCCGAAACCCCTTCTTCTAGGAGCACCCTCTATGAGCCGAGAAAAGACGATTTCGGTTCTCGATGGTTGGCTAATGCTAGTGGTAACCATCCTCATTTTTGCCCTCAGCGTGGGCCTGTTTATCTGGTTTATTCTCGACGCGGCTGCAGCGGATCAGGCCCGTGGGTTGCCTAATTTTTGGCTTCTGGCGGGGAGCCTGTTGATCTTTGGGTTGGGGCTTTTTATGTGTTTTGGGTTCTTCACGCTGCAGCCGAATGAGGCCCGGGTGTTGATCCTGTTTGGGGCCTATCAGGGCACAGTGCGGGAAAGCGGCTGGCACTGGACCAATCCGCTGAACACGAAATTGAGGATCTCCCTGCGGAGCCGGAACTTCAATACCGACAAACTCAAAGTCAACGACAAGCGGGGCAACCCGATCGAAATCGCTGCCGTGGTAGTCTGGCATGTGGAGGATACGGCCCAGGCTGTTTTTGATGTGGAAAATTACGAGCATTTCGTGGCGGTTCAGAGCGAGTCGGCGATCCGGCGGTTAGCCAGCAAGTATCCTTATGATCATCCTGAAGAAAATTCTATTGCTCTGCGAAGCGACGTGGAAGAAGTTTCGCACGTGTTGCAGCGGGAGTTACAGGAGCGGGTAGCCAAAGCGGGAGTTCGGGTAGAGGAGGCCCGCTTGACGCACTTGGCCTATGCCCCGGAAATTGCCGGTGCCATGCTCCGCCGCCAGCAAGCCGAGGCAATCATTGACGCCCGCCAAAAAATCGTCCACGGTGCGGTCAGTATGGTCCACATGGCCCTGCAGGAACTGATGGCTAACAAAGTGGTGGAACTGGACGAAGAGCGAAAAGCCGCCATGGTCAGCAACCTGCTGGTGATCCTATGCGGTGAACAGGAAGCCCAACCAGTCATCAACACCGGCACACTGTACACATAAAAACTTGGTAACTGTTTGGCCTGTGGTAACCCTTCAGCGGAATGGAGTGAGTTTATGTTTCTCTCTTCTCCCCCGGCGGGACAATGCCTCTAGTTCCCCTCTCCCCTGGCGGGAGAGGGTAGGGTGAGGGGGAAAAGTGGTGGAGGCGAAGGATAAAGCCGCTTCCTAACGGGCGCGGTTCGGCGTCCTCTCCCCCGGCATTTCCGAAGGCAAAGCCCGCCACGCCCACCGTGGGCAACGGCGGGTTTAATAACGCGGCGGTAATGTTACGACCCGTGGCAGGGGGGGGGGTGGTTTA
>JANXAQ010000151.1 GCA_025062105.1 Thermoguttaceae bacterium | reverse complement strand
ATTACATAGCCGTTCAGTTCTTCTATCCGAACACCTACTATCTATTGGGTCCTGGCAATGCTCGAGCTCTATATGTTGTGTTAGAGGAAGGGCATCGAAAATGCTATAAAAATATCCCCCTTGAATTATGCAGAGGTTCCTAGTGAACATTATGGACTTTTGTCTTTATAGCTGTTCGTTGCTTCTATCCGAACCCCTACTATTTATTGGGTGCTAACAACGCAGCACCCCATATATTGGGTAACAGGAGAGATAACTCACCACGGGAAAAAATATCCTCTATGCAGAAGTTCTTTTAAAAGATTCGACATCCAGAAGGGACCGCACCCTGGAAATTGGCAACAATCCCCTCTGGCGGGGGCTTAAATCTTTCTAGTTCAGGCTCCTGATACCCTCACAGAACTCATCTTCTTGGGGATGCATCTTTTTGTGATAGCGTATTGTTAAAGTATATCTTGCCCGGTGTTTTTGGAGTGGTATTTGCCGGAGGGACTGAAGTAGGTCAACCAGGCAAAATAGCTCATATAGGCAAAATAAGCCTCCGGAAAGCAACCTTTGCACAGAACCTACTCTTTTTTACTTCTGGATTTAAACTCCTTTCAGAAAGTTATAGTCGGGTGGAATCTGGAGATACGGCCTTCCTTATTCCTGCAGAAGCCCATGGGGATGCCCAATTCGATGAGCCTGAGGATGTCTCTGTTCTCCACATCCCCAAATTGACCACAAAAAATCAACCGTTCCCTATTAGCTCGACTTTCGCATTTTGGACCTCCTGCATGAACGGGGAAAGTTCTAACTCCTTGGAATTGTTGGGGTTAAGAAACTGTGCGAATAAAAAGTACACTCTCCTTAACTTCCGGAGGCAAAACAACTTAAGGAAAATGGCAAAAGTCGAGATTAGCTGGGCTCGCTGTGATAACCCATCTTTGACGGCTCCAGCGGCCATCTAGGCCTTAACTGACTCTGGATGGGTACAAAGGCAATCTGAAATTATGGACTAGGCGGATTGGGGCATTTGGTGGGATACTTAGAAAAGATGTTTTTTAAAGTTTAATGGTTCCTTTGCACCGCAATTTGCCTATATTGCCTATTTTATCGAACAACAGATCTGCAGAACGCTCAGTTGTGTATAACGTATAACGTATAAAGTAAAATTAGCTGGGGGTGGCTCCAATTCTGAAGGCCAAAAAGAATCAGGCAAAAAACCTAACTTCACCAAATACTACCGTTGCACAGCACCTAGCCGTTTTTCATACCCTATCCTGGAAAGAAACTCCTCTGACACTTAAGCTCCTTCCAGAGAGTCAAGCCATCTGGAGTCTGGATCCAAGCCCTTTGGTTCCTAGAGATACCAGCAACAACCAGGGCGATTGGCTGGCCACAAAGAATCCTCCCCACACCCCCATGGGCCACAAAAAAATCATCCCAGCCATTGGCATTTCCCCCTAGGCAAAATTGGAAAATCGGCCCATAATACGATTTTACGGTTTATTTGGGAGGTGAATATGTTTAAGAATCTTAATCCATCGGCTCTTGGGGTTTCTGGTCATCAGAGCGAGGTGATTGAGATCGCCCTGACGTATGGGTTTCGGGGGATGGATTTGGATATTGAGGATTTTGCATCCCGGGTTCGGCGTCGGGGGTTTGATTATGCGGCTCGGTTGATCCGCAGCGCCTCGAAGATGCTTCGGTTAGGCAATTTCACCTTGCCGTTTGATTGGGAAGGCGATGAAGAAGCCTTCCGGGCAGGCATGGAGAAAGTGCCTGAATATGGGGTAGTGGCTTCCCAAATTGGGTGTCCTCGGTGTGTGCTATCCATCAGTCCGGCCAGCGATCAGCTGCCGTATCATGAGAACTTTGAGGTGCATCGACGTCGGTTGGCTGAGATTGCCGAGGCCATGGCTCCAGCCGGCATCCGGATCGGCCTCCGGTTTCAAGCAGCCCCGAATCTTCGGAAAAACCGCACCTTTCAGTTTATTCATGATCTAGATGCTACGACGCTGTTGATCAGTATGTCGGGGGCGAAGAACGTGGGTTTAGTGATCGATGTATGGGATTGGATTGTCAGCGGGCTGTCCCTGGAAAAACTTCGGACCATTCCGTTAGAGCAGATTGTGGCCGTTCAGGTAGCGGACTTGCCAGCCAATGTGCCTATTAATGAGGCTAAGGAAGAGCAACGTCTTTTGCCGGGCGATGGGGGTGGGATTGACATTGTTGGGTTTTTGCGGATCTTAGCTCAGATGGGCTACCAGGGACCGGTAACTCCTATGCCATACCGAGGCCTTTTTGGCCGAACCCGCAGGGACACAGTAGCCCGCATGGCCGGCGACGCGCTGGATAAAGTATGGCGGGCAGCTGGTCTGCCCAGTGACTACCGGGCCTCTGCCACTGCTGCTGTGGCCGCTGCCAGTGCCTCGGGGCAATCCTCCAACGAAGAAAAGTAATCCCGGGAGCCTCTTCGCTACCAGCCGTCCAAATAGGCCAAAGTTTTTCTTCGGCCTGAAGGCT
>JANXAQ010000229.1 GCA_025062105.1 Thermoguttaceae bacterium | reverse complement strand
CGCCCCCTTGGGAAAATCTTCCGAAAAATTTTTTCTCCATACTTGTCAGCGCAGGGACGGGGGTGATTATATACTACAAAGGAACGTGGTAGGTGTGTTTTAGTCCTCTTTTGGGCAGGTGTGTTTTAGTCCTCTCTTAGGCTTTGACGGCGGCTGCCTGCCCTCAAAGCCCAAGAGTTTAAAAACCAGAATTATGCAGAGGTTCCTTTTGATTTTTGGTTTACTTTTCGGACGGTTGCCAGATGGAAGCCAACGGGTGAATTTTCAGCAAGCGGATGGTAGCCTCCGGGTCGGCTTCAACGGCGAAGGTGCCTTTTTCTGAGCCGAAGGGATGGCAAAACGACATGACAAACCGCCCGCCAAGCACAAAGATTTCTAAGCTGGTCCGATCCACCAAAAGCCGAAGGTCCAACCCCTGGCCAACCGGCAGATCGGAAATCTTTTTGCCCAGGCATTCTAGTTGCCTTCGGCCCGGATCGTAGATTAACCGCACGCCGCGCACGTCGAGCGTAACCACCGAAGGCTTCGTGGCTTCCAGTTGGATTTCTACGTCCAGCAGGTCGCCCACTTCCCATTGCCGACGGCGCTGCGGGCCAGCAAGCCGAAGATTCTCCCAACTCTGGGTTTTCCGGCGAAGGTTTTCCAGCTCTGGGATCGGTTGGCTGAAAAGGCGCAGTCCGCTTTCGGTGGTCCGAACACTGAACTGGCGGGGAACGGTCATCTGCTGATTGAACGGCATGCCGGGGTAGGCCGATCCATCGGAGTTCATCCAGCCGATGAAGATTCGCCGGCCTTTCGGCTCGTTGTTCCAGGTCTGGCCGGCGTAGCAGTTGGCGCCCCACTCGCTGGGAAGCACCTCGGATTCTGCAATAAATTGCCGTCCGTCGAACCGGCCGATCCGATGGTTCCCCGAAGCCGTCCAGATCACCCACCGGGTATTCTTCGGATCGCCATCCACCGGCAGTTCAAACAGTTCCGGGCATTCATGGGCGGTGGGAAAATCCACTTCGCTTTCCAAACGCCACTGTTTTAAGTCCGGCGAGGAGAAAATGGAAAAGGCGTCCCGGCGCACATAGAGCACCATGATCCATCGGCCTGTCGGCTCATGCCAGAAGACTTTTGGGTCCCGGTTGCCGGGGGCGATCTGCTCCAAGACCGGATTGCCTTGGTACTTTTTCCAGGTCTGCCCGCCGTCCAGCGAATAGGCCAGGCATTGAGTGAATGGGCCGGGTTTGTAGGAATGGTCTCCTGCCGCCGTATAAAATGCGCACAAAGCGGGTTTGCCCGGCTGGCCCAAGCCGGACATATTATTTAGGTCAACCACCGCCGAGCCGGAAAAAATGGTTCCCAACTGGTCCGGCCAGATGGCGTTGGGCCATTGCTCCCAGTGAACTAGGTCCCGGCTGACGGCGTGTCCCCAGGTCATATTGCCCCAGGGGATGCCGAAGGGATTATGCTGGAAGAAAAGGTGGTATAGGCCGTCGTGATAGACCAGGCCGTTCGGATCGTTGGTCCAGCCCACCCGGGGCGAAAAGTGGAACTGGGGCCGATACGGTTCCTGGTAAAGGTCTTTTGGCCAGAGGGGCCTGTCGGCTTGTTGGAGTCTTTTTTGAAAGAGCTCTTTGGCCGATGCAGGGCGGGTCTGCCAGAAGAGTGTTTTTCCCTGGAACCCTTCTAGGTCAATGCTAGCCCAGAAGCGGGTTTGCCTGTCGTCGGCCGCTAGGGCAATATTGAAATAATAGAGCACTCTTTTTTGATCCTGGTGCAAAAGCTGGCAGGAGATTTTGTCGCCGTTACCGGCTACCGGCAAAAGCACATAGCGAGCCGTTACCTTCATGGGCCAGGGTTGGTTTCGGGGCGGAGGCGGCCGGTCGGTTTGCAGGAGGGAATCCACGTTGATATGTCCCCAGCCGCCCGTACGACGATCGACAATCCGCAGTTGAGCAGTTTTGCCAGCCAGTTCGGAGACATCCCAATTGGCCCAATCCAATTCTTCCGAGCCGCCCGGCGCAGTGTTCGGTCCACAGGCCCGGCGCACCCCTTTGCCATCGATCAGCAGTTCCAGGTAGGTTTCGTCCTGATAACCGCCGCCTCCGATCAAAAAAGCAATATAGCGGCGTTGGATGGTAAACGGTGGGCTGGTCAGGATGCCGGTCGTCCCATCGCCTTTGAAATAGGAATTGACCAACCGTCGGCCCTGGTAGCCGGTAACTGGCATTTGGTTCGGCAGGGTCCCCTCCGCCGGGCCTGGACCGAACGCTTCCCCCTCGGCTTTCCAAGGGGCGTACTCGGCACGCTCAAAATCGTCGATCACCATGTCCGGCCGATCCGGCGGCGTTTCCGCCCCCCATAGGCCAAAGGCCAAAGCATGAACAATCCAGACTCCCATTGCCATCCGGCAAACCAGTGGAAGGGTTTTTCCCGGTTGCTTCGGAACAGACTGCCGCCCAACACAAATCCCCATAGGAGACCTCCTTTCTGCGAACTTATTGAGGTTTGAATTACCAATGAATTACCAAATAAAGTCCCCGGTCCAGCAGATGCCGCATTTTCTAGTTTTCCGGGGCAGGCTCGGTTTAATTCTTTATTCAAAGCTCAATAAAAATTAACTTTACATAGCGCCTACGAGTCTGAAAATTTTTCAATTCCACTGGACAAAAAGGACGACTGGTTGCACCATCCACGGTGCCTTATTTTACTACTGTCTCGTAAGGGATACTCATGCTTTGAATTGTTACTGCCGCGTAAGCGGAAATCCACATCCCCCTCACTTGGCCAGCCGTTAGACTGACCGGCCTCTCTCCCTCCTGGAGAGAGATACATCTGTATCCTTGATTGTGTGGGATGACAGATTACTCCTCTCGGCTGAAATTTTACCGAAAGAGTTTGATCTCTCGTTAACCCTCAAGATTTCGCCCACATACCCATTTACTCATTTTAGAAGGAGAAATTAACCGAAAATTTGAGACCTTTTGCCTTAAAACCTGTAAACCAAATGCTTGCTATGGTTCCCAGGGCTGGTTATACTGAAACTGGACTCAAAGAAGAGGATGGGGTTCATTTTTGAGGGGATGGTTTGGTGTAGTATGGGTGCGTCTTTCTCTTTTCTTTGGGAGGCCTTGTCATGCAGAGGCTGCGGAACTACTGGAATCGCTGGGGGATCAAGGCGGCATTGGGACTTCTATTGGTGCAAATGCCTTGCTGGGCCTGGGCGGCGGTGATCAATGTGGATTTCCAGCCCGGGCCTATTGGCGACGGCTGGGCTGCTGCCTACACCGGCCAAGGCGCCTATCCCGATCCGGGCAACAACACCTGGAACATCGTGGCCCCTTCGACCGATGGCTCCTTTAATCCCTGGGGTTCTGGGGGATACTACAACTCCAATGTGGTCGTCAGTTCCCTTGTAGATTCCAGCGGGGCGGCCACAGGAGTGGGACTAACTGTTTACGCCGATTCCAATACTCCGCCGAATAACACCGGAGCATTTGCTACATCTGGCACAAATACGTATATTGCTCAAAACGCCATCAATCTTGCTCGAGATTATATCATCGCCTTCAATAGCACTACCCAGCGGATCGAAATCACCGGACTGAATCCCACCGGCTGGTATGACCTTTATCTGTATGGCTCTGGAGACCATCCGATTCGCCGGACTTTGTTTGAAATTACTGGGGCGAACTTAACAAGCCAAAATCTGCGAACCCGCGGTGTACCCGGCGTACTGCACAACCTGCAAAAGGGCAACGATTATGTAGTAGCTAGCGGCATCCGTCCCACTGCCGGAGGCATGATTACCGTGTATTACACCACGGCGGGCAATTCCGGAAATGCCGAGGGCGTGTTCAACGGCTTCCAACTGGTCCAGCGCACCGATATCTATCAGGTGCTTATCAGCGATCAGTTTGACCAAGGCGGCCCGATCAGTAACCCCAGCGGCATCGGAGCAGGGTTCGAGTACAAAGATATTAACCCTGGGATTCAGGATCCTGCCGAAGGGCTTTATGGCGGCGCCCCAGCAGAAGGGTTTCTCATCTGGGCCCGAAACGCCAACTGGTGTTTCGGCGGCCTGAGCAGCAAAGATGTCTGGAAGCCGGTGCCCGCGGTAACCGCTCATGCCCGCTGGACCCATCAACGGGTCTATGTGGATGCAGACCAGACGGCTACTTACCCCCAATTTCCTGGCGGCGAACAGGCCGATTTTCGGATTGAATACGGCCTTGTCTCAGCCAATCGAGCGGTTACCGGTAATAACGATCTTTACAATAACACAAGCGGCGGCCTCTATGTGAACTTGTTCTACGAACGGGAAGCCAGCGCTACGAACCTGACACTTACCGGTAATATCCGGGCCACCACAAAAAATAAACCCGTTGGGGATACAGAAGGGCTTACCGGGTTGGTTACATTGGCCACCTTCAGGTTGGGCAACGTGGCCGGCATTACCGGTGGGGATTTCGGCCAGATTTTGGACGTGATCATCGACGCCGATCTGAATGGTTGGCGGGTGTCGTTTGCCGACCAAAACGGGCCAATTACGCCCACGGTGCTCTCTGGTTCGCTAAGCGGCGGCTGGACCAATCTCAGCAGCGTGATTGACGGCGAAACCATCAGTTTTACCGATGAATTTCTGAACGGCGTTTTCCTGTTTGCTGGGGCCCAAGGGATGGGTGCCGGCCGAGGCAGCGCCGTGTTTGATAGTGTGTTTGTGTATCTCACTGTGCCGGAGCCGAACGCCTGGGCACTGTTTGGCCTAGGCGGTTTGCTTTTGGTGGGGCTAGGCTATCGGCGCCTCCGGCGGTAAAATAAAATAATAAAATTTAATATACTTCTGAGCCGAGTCATTGGTATCACACATCTTTTCGGACCCACAATATGTGGGGGGCAACTGTTCGGCAAGGGCACAGGATCTTGTAGGAGAAAGCTGTTATGTAGATCCCGATGAAGCCGAGTAATGGAGTGAGGGTGCTTTTGGTCACATGGCCGAACAATGTCACTGCCGCGCAAGCGGGAATCCAAACATTCCCTCTCCCTACTTCGGGAGCTTGCTGGTATACACATCTTTGGGATGGATTTACCATCACAACGGCAGCAAATTATTGCCCTAAATAGGGGGATAACAAACCTTTCAAAAGAAGCCAATGGTTACTTTGGAGAAATTACACCATTTGGGAAAGATTATTGGGAAGATCAGAAAGTATTTGGTTTCCAAACTATTTTGCCTATATTGCTTATTTTATTCATTCTGTGTTGTTCTACTAGCTTTCGCAATTTAACTAAAGTAATGTCCGATCGCCTGAACTCGAACTTGTGTATCACAACGAGACTTCGGGAGAGGGGTGGATGAGGGGGCTGGATCGAGAGCTTTCGCGCCCGATGAGAAGGAAAGGATGCCCTTCGGCTGAACTATTACGGATACCCTTTGCGTGGGGATGGCAAGGTAGCTTCTTATGGTTGCCTGAACTGCAGGCGGTGCGGGAATGAGAGCCATTCGGCTAACATGTTCCAAGCTCGTGGGAGGAGGGTAGCCATGCGGACAAAGAGGACGAGCAGAAGGATTCGGCTGGCGGCGTTTACGTTGGTGGAACTGTTGGTGGTCATTACGATCATTGGGATTTTGATTGCTCTGCTGTTGCCGGCGGTGCAATCGGCCCGGGAGGCGGCCCGGCGTGCGCAATGCGCCAACAATCTTAAACAATTGGGCCTGGCCATGCACAATTTCCACCAGGCCCACGGCAAGTTCCCCACTGGCGGCTGGGGATTTATGTGGGCCCCGCATCCGGATCGGGGGTTTGGCCGGGACCAGCCAGGCGGTTGGTTTTATTGCCTTCTGCCCTATCTCGAACAAGAGGCCCTGTACCGGCTCGGCGAAGGGGTAGGCCGAACCAATGACACCGATTCTCGGCTGCTGCAAGCCAATGCCCAACGGCTTCAGACGCCGGTGGCGGTTATGTACTGCCCGTCGCGGCGAAGGGCGGTCAATTATCCGGTCGGCGTCAATATCTGGTATGTCAAAAAACCGATCCTCTCGAATGAAATTACCGTCGGGGCCCGATGCGATTATGCGGCCAACGGCGGAGAGGTCTGGAGCAGTTTCGGCGGTGGGCCAAGCAACTTGGCTGCTGGAGATAGTGGTTCCTACAGCTTTCCTTCCGTGGCCAATAGCACCGGCATTGTGTTTACCCGAAGCGAATTTTCGATCGACGATATTCCGGATGGCACGTCGAACACCTACATGATCGGCGAAAAGTTCGTCAACCCCGATCATGCGATGACCGGTCAATCCTACGGCGATGACCAAGGGCCGTATGTTTCGGATGAGCGGGATGCGGTGCGTTATGCGGTTCAAGGGGGCGTCTACCAACCGCCGATGCAAGATCGGGCGGGACTGGATTACACCTGGAACTTTGGCGCCCCGCATCCGAGCGGCTTTCAGGTAGTTCTTTGCGACGGATCGGTCCGCTCGATTAGCTACTCCATTAGCGAGCCGATCCACCGCTACCTTTGCAATCGCAGAGATCGGCAGGCGATTGACTCTAGCCAGTTTTAGGGCGATTTTAGTCTCCCTTAGCTCGACTTTTGCCATTTTAGGCCTTCTCCCGGAAGGGGAAAACTCTAACTGCTTGTAACTATTGGACTTAGGAATTTATATGAATTATTTGACCGAATGGGAGTCTCGTCGTAACTACCAGAAACACAATGACTTAGGGAAAATGGCAAAAGTCGAGCTTAGGGGGCAAGGAGGATGGTTGGCTGGAGTTTGCTGGGTTTTGAGTGTGGCTGTGGCTTCGGAACAAAGCAAGGTAGTAGCCGGGGGATACTGGGGGAGCAGGTACAGTGGTCTGGTTGTGAGAAGATCAGATAAGCCAGTTGAGCAAGCGGGGAGCTGGTAATTGGCAACTGCTAGCAATGCTAGCATTGGAGGAGTGAGACTAAGTTTTATACGTGTCCGGCTGCCGGGCCGTTACTGGAGTTCTACGTCGATATGGTTGAGGATAATGAAATTGCGGCCGGAGGCGGTCATGGCGGCATGTTGGGCCAGTTGTTTCAGATAGTAGGTGGTACACCGCCCGGCCAAGATGATTTTGCCTGCGCGGATGTGAACAGTGAGGTTGGCAATGCCGTTGTGGGTTTTTTGTTGGACAGCCTCTTGGATGCAGGCGGCCAAGCGTTCCATCTCTGCGGAGATTTCCGGGAGGAGAGGAGATATTTGTTCACTGTTTCCCAATCCTCCCAGTAGGCGACCGTCCCGTGGGTCCATGGGGTTCTCCTTAAGCGGCCAGTCAGTTCAGTCCGTTTAGCACAGCCAAGGCAAAGGAACAACTCCTTGCCCGCTTTCCTAGAGCCAATAGCAGCCTTACAACGAAAATCTTTCGGGCCTCTACCGGCCCAGTTACTTATCCATCACGGTACGCCGGCCACCTCAAGAGAAGCAAACATCAGTAGTTTACGGGTTAGAACCCCGTTGCTTTCCCCATTCCACCTGAATGCGATTAATCAGCGCAAGTCCCACTCGGTCACAAAAACTCCGGACTAATTCCTGGGCTAATTGTTTATGATAATAGCTGGAAACCGTACCAGAAAGAACTAGGCCATTCTGGACGGGTTCCACCTGCAAAGTGCGCAATTCATGAATGGGACTTTCTGCCAAGGCCGAGCGCACTTGGCCCAGAATTTCCCCCGCCATCAGATCCGCCATGGACCAAAGACTCCTTAGCCGCAGAAAGACAAGAAAAGGCTCTATTTACTATACCAGCCCAACGAGAGTCGTCAATCCCCTTGGAAAAAAATTCAGCCGAAAATCTTTTACCTCCTTCGCTCTAGTTTTGTCATTTTTGGCCTCTTGTCGAAAGAAGAAGGCCATAAGTCCTTGGAATTACTGGAGTTAAGGAATTGTGTGAGCAAAAGGAAGGTCTGACGTAACTGCGGAGCAGAAAAAAGTTAGGAAATTTGGCAAAAGTCGAGCTTAGGAGCCTCTGATTGAATGGCTTCGGGCAAAGGGAAATGGCTTTTTCTTGCTCAGCCGCTCCCGCATAAACATGAAACCTGGAGATTGCTGGGCCAGCAAGAACCCGGATGTGCAGGAGCAGAGAGCGGAAAGAAGCAAATTTGATGGAAAAATTAGACAATTTCAGGAAGAGTTATCAGGAAGAGTTAGATGGATTGGACGTCATTGCCTTTATGAAGGCTTGTTATTATTACAAAGGGACTTATGCAAAATCCTGAACATATAGGCCACTATATGAACTTTCGCTTCGCTACGTATTGAGCTGCTCTATCTCACTAACTACTATATGTAGGGTGCTAGCAGTGCTAGCAACCCTATATATTGGGTCTGAACCGAGGGGAACCAAGACATATCCTTAGAATTATGCGGAGATTCCTCACATAAGTTCGAGTGCTGGGGCATCCGAAGGCTAACTTCCCTTCCCCAATCCCTTCCCCCCTATTCCTTTCATCACTCGCTATAGGCCAAAGGGGTGCCCTTCGGGAAAATCAGGTAGTATAGACAATATGGGAAATTTAGATACCGGTATTAGGGGAATCCCAAAAATAGGGGATTGAAAGAACTTTTTCTCATTTCTCCAGACCACCTGTATTTTGACAAAGATGGATATACCCCATCAGCACCTAGGACAGGCCGTTGTTGGCGAAGGTAATGCCGTCAGGCGGGCAAAAAGACCGACCGTGTCATCTCCACCTTGATGTGGGAATGGCCTCTGCGGCGCAGGGAACAC
>JANXAQ010000139.1 GCA_025062105.1 Thermoguttaceae bacterium | reverse complement strand
AGAAGAGGCCGGTTTCTTCAGTCGGCTGAAGTGTTCCGTTTTTTAGTTGTGGGGTGGCTCTGGTGGAAGGGTGTCCGCAGTATAGGGAGGTTTTGCCCATATGGTCGGTTTTGCTTCCTTTTTGGTGGGTTTAGGTCTCCGACCGGAAAGGGTTTCAACAGAGCCTTGTGGGGGCCGAACGTTCCTGCCTGCCTTCGGTAGCTACTTCCCCAGTTTGGCTTCCCGATACCCTGCCTTCGGTCGTCGGTTTTTCTTCGGAGGGAACAATGAGCTCATTGCTTGCCGAAAAAAACCGGGGGCGCTTGAACTTGGGGGATTGGTGGCGTATTTTAACAAAAACGCTCTTAGCTCGACTTTTGCCATTTTTGGCTTCCGCCCGGAAGAGAAATGCTCTAACTCCTTATGAATATTGAAGTTAGGAAATTGTATGAACAAAAGTCCTTCACCCTAACTCCCAGAAACACAAGCAGTTAGTAAAAATGGCAAAAGTCCAGCTACGAGGCCGTGTGGAAATCAAGACTTGGGGCTTTCCCGATCGAGGTTGGATTAACCAGCTCTTCCAGCAAAACACAGAGAAAATAGGCACTTTCCGGATGTTAGGTAATCCACCTCCTGAGCTGATTTCCCCTGGTCCAGACAGCCGCTTAGGAGCAAAATGCCGGCCGGAGGCGGGCGCCGGATTACAGAAATGGGCGGGTCAAAAGTCATTGGCTGAAAGCCGCGCAGAACCGAGCTTCCCCAACCGCCAAACAGACTACCGGCAGCAGATGGAAGGCCTATCCGTTGGAAGGTGATTTTCTCCCCGCTTATCGAAAAGGAGGAAAAGATGATTCAGTTGGGCGTGCACACGGACAATTGGCGGTGTTTATCTATGGGTTTTGAGCAGGCCTGTCAGGCCGCTGTCAAACATGGGGTCCGACACATCGAGTTTGCTGTAATCAACGGCCAGAACTTCATTCAAGCCATGGGCTATGATCCTTGTGTGTCGTTGCAGACCAACCCCCGGCGGCTTCGCAAATTTCTGGATCAGCTTGGGTTGGAGGTAACCCAGATTGATGGCTCCTATCCGCTGATGGGGCCAGACGGATCAGCCTACGGCGTCCAGTATGTACAGCAATCGATCCGCTTTGCCGCCGAGATCGGCTGCCCGATGGTCGATACAGTTGACGGTCCTAATGAGATCCCCGGCCTGAGCCGGGACGAAGTCTTCCGCATCACCTGCGACAATTACCGCCAATGCTTGGCCTGGGCCGAAGATTACAAGGTCATTATCAATGTGGAACCGCACGGCCCCTACACGACCGACGCCGAGTTCATGGATCGGCTGTTCCGCTATTTTGAGTCGGAGTATTTGCGGTTCAACATGGATACCGGCAATACGTTTATTTCCGGTCTGGACCCCTTGGAATACCTGCAACATTTCCGTAAATACCTGGCCCATGCCCATATTAAGGATGTCAGCCCCGAATTGGCGGCTGCTTGCCGAGGTGAAGAGACCGGCATCGGCATGAGCTTTGTACCAGTCGGCGGCGGCGTAAACGCCGAGAATATCAAAAAATGTATCGAATACCTCAAACAGACCAACTGGGACGGAGCCGTCAGCATCGAATGCTACGGCACCGATGAAAATATCCGCAAAAGTCTAGAATTCTTGCGCCCCCTGGTGGCATAATAAAGGTTTATAACATTTCAGCCCACAGAAGAATCCCGCCGCTGCCTCCGAGCAGAGACCGGCTGAGTCAAAGGTAAAGACGGCTGCAGGGGCCTTCGATACCGAAGCCAGAAGGCGGAAGGCGGATGACAGAAGTGGACAGAATCGCGGAAGGCTCCCTCTGCCCTTTGTGTTGTCCCCTCAGTTATTTACCCCTCAGCCCGCCCTCTGCTGCGGAGGGAAGAAGAGAGAAAATAAGTCCCTCAGCCTGCCCTCTGCTGCCCAGGGAGAAGGGAGGAAAAAAGTAGGGCCATTCCCTTCGGCCTGTACTTTCTAAAAAATTCCCTTTGATGAGGAGTGGGAAGTGGGGATAAAACCGGTCTGCCTCCTGGTTGGGTTAACCGGCTGCCGGTCAGTGTTTTGGAATGGGAGTCAGCCTAACCTGTTGGCAGGCCATAGGTGGGACCAGCAATTTTGGTGGCCTGAGCAGCTAGAGGCTTCGGAGTTGAAAATGGCACCGAGGCCTGCCTAGCCCGGTGGTCTCGGTCCGTAACCTCCGCCCTGGAGAGGCGGTTTTTCAGAAAGTACAGCCTTCGGCTGAAGTGTTACAAAAATCCTACCCCCTGATTCCGGGAAATGTGCGTTTTGTTTATCTCTTCCTATCTTGCATCGGAGGTACACTGCTATGGCTAGGTATGTTCCGTTTGGTTTTTGGAAATCAGGAGGAATACTCCTGATCTTGGCTGGGCTATGGGGATGGGCAGGGGAAGTACGCCCTGCCTTGGCTGCTCCTCGGGAAGTCATCGATCCCCAAGAGGCGGCCAAGGATCCCGATTTTGCCTTCCAAGGCGAATATCTGGGCGAAGGCCAACCGGCCAAAGGAAAACCGGAAAAGGTGGGTGCACAGGTGATTGCTTTGGGCGGCGGCAAGTTTCAGGCGGTGATCTATCGGGGCGGTTTGCCGGGGGAAGGCTGGCGCCGGGGCGATGAACGCTTTACCATGGACGGCCAACGTCAGGGTAATCTCGTCCGCCTGGAAGGCCGAAAAATGCAAGGCACCATCGCCGACGGAAAACTTACCATCCAATCCAGCGAAGGCGCCGGCAAAATGCTCCTGCAGCGGATCGAACGCAAAAGTCCCACCCTCGGCGCTAAACCGCCGGCCGGCGCCAGAGTGATCTTCGACGGCACCTCCGAGGAGGGAATCGTAGAAAAAGGGCATCTGACGCCCATGCAGACGCTCCTAGCCGGCTTTACCACCAAAGAAAAGTTTCAGGATTACACTCTGCATTTAGAATTTCGGCTTTCCTGGATGCCGGAGGCTCGCGGCCAGGCCCGCTCCAATAGTGGCGTCTATGTGCACGACTGCTACGAAATCCAGGTACTGGACTCCTTCGGCCTAGAAGGTGAACACAACGAATGCGGGGGCATTTATAGCATTCGTCGGCCCGATGTCAATATGTGCTTACCGCCCATGCAATGGCAGACCTATGACATCGAGTTTACCGCTCCCCGGTATGATGCAACGGGTAAAAAGGTGGCCAATGCTCGACTCACCGTTCGCCATAACGGGGTGGTGATCCATGACAATCTTGAACTGGATAAAGGCACGCCTGGCCGAGCACCCGAGGGTCCCGGTCCCAGACCAATCCACTTCCAAGGACATGGCAACAAAGTCCAATATAGGAACATCTGGCTGGTGCCAAAATGATGGGCGAACCTAGCCGGATCGCTCGGGTAAGAGCTTCCCACCAGTGCGGCTAGCTGCTGGTAGCAGACGCGGCTGCACCGCATTCTCTCTCTGCGCGAAGCCGTGCGTCTGCCCCAATCCGGCAGGGACGAAAGAAAAACGAAGAATCTCTGTATAGAAGAATCTCTGTATAATTACAGGGAGATATTTTTATACCATTTTGGTCCCCTCCCCTTCTGAGTTAGGAACCTCTGAAAAATCCTGAACCTACATAGCGAATTTTAAGCACTGTGGATTTGGTAGGGGTTGGCCAGCCCGATTCCAAAACCTACCAGATGCAGGTTGTTAGCAGTGTTAGTAGTTCTATATCTTGGGGTAAAGGTGGAGGGCACTAATATGGTGTAAAAAATATCTCCTTCACATTGTGTAGAGGTTCCTATATTTCGACTTTTGCTATTTTCCTAACTTCTTTTATTTCAAGGAGTTAAGCTTTGAGGACTTTTTGTTCGGTAATTTCTCTAACGCCGATATTCTCAAAGGATTAGGGTTCGGCTGAAATTCTGTGGGTTAATTAGGCAAGTAGGCGAACAAGCCTTACCCCCAGAAAGCCAACTTTGCACAGAACCTACCCATTTTACTTCCAGATGTCGAGACCTACATTCCTTCCAGAGACCCATACCCCTGGAATCTGGAATTTGGAGCTTTTTGCTTTTGGAAATGCTTGTGGGAGGGCCGGTTCGATGGGCCTGGGGATTATCTATGTTCCCCAAATCCCCTAAACTGACCACAAAAAATCAGCAGCACCCAAGGATTAGAACATTCAAAGCAGAGGCCCCCTCAAAATTGGCAAGAGTCGAGCTATATGCTAGCATTGCTGGCAGCCTCCGTTGAGTATGGTATTTTGCTGGAAGGGCAACCAAAGCCCCCTGAAGTAAAGGTGCATAAAGTTCACCCGAGAGCTAGTCTCTCTGGCGGAAATGAGCTCTAGTAGGTTGTCCTGTTTGCTTTGGTAGGAAACTGTCTCGATGCTCCGAAGTTTTACTATTGCGATTGCTACTTTTGGCAGCGGCTGGATCCTGATGGGCTTAGAGATCCTGGCAGGCCGGATGCTCACACCTTTTTTCGGGGGAGAAATCTATGTCTGGGGGAGCATCATTGGGGTGTTTTTGGCGGGATTGAGCATTGGCTATGTGCTGGGCGGGTTGCTGTCGAAGCTCTGGCCCAGTCCCTGGGGCATGGCGGTGGTGTTACTTTTGGCAGCAGGAACTTTAGTCCCTGTAGGGGCTTTTTACGACTGGATTGCCGAGGGGGTAGCGGGCTGGGACTGGCCGGTGCAATGGGGTTCTTTGGCCGCCGCCGCCATCCTATTTCTGCCTCCTTCGATCCTTTTAGGGATGGTTTCTCCGTATGCTGTTCGACTGACCGCCCGGCGGATGGAAACCGTCGGGCTTAGTGCGGGCCTGCTTTATGCCGTGGCCACGGTGGGCAGCTTCCTAGGCTGTATTTTAACCGCCTTTTATTTCATCCTATGGCTTGGACTGCGCATGCTGGTGCTGCTATCTGCGCTGGGTTTGGTGGGGTTGTCGCTAGTGGTTGGTCTCGGACATGCCAAATCCATACGCTAGCGCCCTGACGGAAAAATCGGTTATAATGCTGGAAATTGGAACCTCTGCATAATTTAAGGAGGATATTTTTATACTAGTTTGGCTTGCCCTCCTTTTACCCCAACATATAGGGTTGCTCGCATTGCTAGCAGCCAATAGATAGTGATGTTCGACTCGAAGAACGGGAGGATCTACGAATCAAAAGGTCATGTCGTTCACTATATGTTCAGGATTTTACAGAGGTTCCGAATGTTAACTTCCTCCTTACCTTGCCGCCGGTAGCATTTCCCAATACCGCTCAGAGCTCGAGACCAGAGGAGAATGGACTAATGCGATTTCGTACATGTACTGTGGTAATCTTTTTTCTCCTTGCCGGTACTACGCTCCTTCAGCCCAAATCTATTCGGGCTGAAAAAGTACTCTTGGAAAAAGAAAGCCATTATCACTATATCCGAGTTGTGGAAGAGGAGGGGGTACGACGGCTTCAGTTCCGCCGAGCTGGCATCGACTATGATGAGTCGGCCATCGACCTGGCCAATCCGGCCAGATTCCATCTGTATTACTATCGGCTGATGATGGCGGCTTTGGTCCACTGCCCGGAGCCAAAACGGGTGCTATTTGTGGGATTGGGCGGCGGTACTCTGCCCATTGTGCTACGCAAATATTATCCCGATTGCCAGATCGACTCCATTGAGTTAGATCCGGCAGTGGTGGAAGTTGCCCGGCAGTATTTCGGTTTCCGTGAAGATGAACGTATGCAAGTCTATATCGGCGACGGCAGGGTGCATATCCGTCGCTTTGTTCGAGAAGCAAGATCGTATGATCTTGTGTTTCTGGATGCCTTTCGGGGCGGGTATATTCCGTATCATCTGACCACCAAGGAGTTTATGGAATTAGTGCATCGGTTGGTGGGCCAGCAAGGTTCGGCTGTGGCTAATTTGCGGCCCGGTTTCGAATCCTACCATTATCAGCGCCGCACCATTGCCGCCGTATTTGCGAATCAGTGGTCTTACGGCCAGCAGGGCAACGTTTGTGTGGTAGCCAACAGTCAACCTAAGCCCCCTACCAAACAACAACTGCTGGAAACCGCTCGGCGCCTTCAGAAGGAGAAAGGATTTCTTTTCGATCTGCCCGCTCTGATTGCCGACGGCGCCCGCCAGAACGACTATCAAACCCAAGGCCCTATTCTGACCGATGACTACGCACCGGCTGAACTGCTCCGCACCATCCCAAAAGAGTAAACGATCGAAAAAACCTTTGTCCTCCGGAGAGGCGTTTTCTTCGGAGATGATGTACAATTTGACAGAAAACGATCTTTATAAAATCCTGAACACGCAGCGAAGGAACCTCTGCAAAATCCTGAACATTCAGTGAACTTTATGAACTTTTGATTCTTTAGCCGTTCCGTTGTCCTACCAGGACATCTACTATCTGTTGGGTGCTAGCAATCCTAGCGCCCCTATATGTTGTGTTAGAGGGAGGCCAGCCAAAATGGTATAAAAATATCCCCTTTGAATTATGCAGAGGTTCCCGAACTTTAAGAACCTTTGATTCGATAGGGATTGGCCTACCCCATTCAAAGAGCTGCTCGATGTAAGCTGCTACCAGTCCTAGCAGCCCTATATATTGGAGTGCGATGTGAGGCGCCAAAATGGGGTAACAAGATCTCTTTTAAATTATGCAGAGGTTTCCTAAGCTCGACTTTTGCCATTTTTGTCTGCTACCGAGAGGAGAACGTTCGAACTCCCTGGAGTTATTGGACTTAGGAAATTGTGTGAACAAAGGGGAGTGTCGTGGTAACTACTGGCACTAAAACCAGTTAGGAAAATGGCAAAAGTCGAGTTGAGAAGTTTTTGGGCTGACCGGTGCCACACGCCAAACCCGGTAAAATAAGCGGTTTTGGGCAGGTAGGTGCCTCCTGTCCACTTTCTGATTTCAAGGTAAGAAAATCCTTTTCGGGATAGGTTCGGACAAATAGGACTCCATCTGCAGGGAGGAAACTGTTTAGGCCAGTAAGTCTTCGATCCGCTGGTAATTTTTCGCCTCTAACAGGGTTTGATTGTAAGGGGATGCGCCGCTAGTAAGGTCTCGGATGTCTCGGTCGATGTAGTATTCGTTGTGTGGCTTAAAACCGGGCAACGTCAGCACATTGACAAACACATCCAGGCCGCGGTGGCCAGTGCCCGGAGGAATATACACCAACTTGCCTGGTGCTAACTGGTGTTGCTCATACCGGCGTAGGTTCCGTAACTCTGGAAATACAATCAAAAAAGGTGTTCGACCGGAAGTGTTCAGGCGATAACTGTCGGGATCTAGCACCAAATACATTTCGGTCTGGAGCTGGCCGCCTCGAATGGGCCGGGAAGGATGGAAATGGCTGGGGGAAGTTTCCCGGGGAATATTGACTACATGGCTATTGACCCAATTGATGCCCTCGTCGGCATCGCCTGGAGCATTCATATACCAGGTCAATGGCAACCGACGGAACGGATCGAAATCTGGGTTACAGCCGCCGGCGGTATCGGCCAGGTAGCGAAGCCGACGTACAGCGGAAACATGACTGAGCGGGCGCTGGGTATGCTCCATGCTCAGGCAAGCAAACTGGCCTCGAACCCAGAGGCTCTGCTGGCTATCGACGACCAGTTGATCGCCTTCCATGATGGGTTCCCAACTGCTAGATTGCTTGGTCGAGTAACCGACCGATCGATAGTGGCCGAATAGCTCGGCCAGGGCAGCTTCCGTTTGAGGATCCTCAGCCCAGGGCCGCGGCAGATGTTCTAATTTCCATAACTCTCCACCGATATCCCCTACAAAAGTATCTTCTGCTTTCCACCGGCTTAGAATGGCCCGAACCGGAATCTGAGCCTCAGGCCGAATCGTAGAAAGCCCGCTTTGGATCTGGCGCAGCAACTGTGCGAAGGCAGGTAGGAGAGGTTCGGGCTGATACTCCGCCGGTAGCTTTTGCCCGTCCCCCTCTTGAGTTCGGTACCCGGCCGGCAGAAAGACTTCACCCCGGCCCCGATAAATCCAAAACACACGCATACCACCCCGTTCGGAGGTCAATTCAGTCTGACCGTGGATTTCCATCCGGCTTACCCGTAAATAAGGCCGCTCCATCTCCAGGGCCTGCCGAATGGCCTGAAAGGAAGCTTGGTCCTCTACGTGGCCGATCAATACTTGTCCCATCGGCTACGACTCCTACCAGGAGAACCAAAAACGGCTCATCGCACTAAAAACTCCGTAGTAACCGAACCACTCTTCTGTTCCTAGGTGAGCAAGCGGCTGCGTTGCTTTTGCTCCTCCACCCCTATACCCTACTCTATTTCCAAAAAATACAATATCCCTAACATTTCACTCCAGTGAAGAATCTCACCTCTTCCTTCCGAGTGTACTTTCTGAAAAATTCCCCTTTAGGGGGGTTAAATTGCTCTGGCTTCGGCTTACCTTTAGCGGCTGCCAGCCAAGCCCTTGGGATCGGCCAGCAGCCGGAACCTATGGGAAGGTCATAGATTAGAGGAGCCATTTTGGTAGGGCTTTGGCGGGGACTTAGAAGTGGGAAATTCTCTTCGGGAATGGGCGGCTCGGTTGGGCTGGCTCTATAGCTTCTCCCCCTTAACCAGTGATTTTGCAGAAAGTACAGTTCCGAGGGAGGGGGCGGCATTGCCGGAGGTAATGGCCGGGTATGGAGACATTTGACATCGAAGGAAGAATCCCGAAGGCGGAGAAAGACACATAGTGAAATCTCGGAAGTATCCGTCTGCCTTCTGCGGCGAGGTTTCCGTCTTCGATGGTCCCGCACTCAGCCTGAACTTTTCAACAACTAAACTGTAAGGGGCAGAAAATAACACTCCTTCATTTAGGAAAATATTGGCTAAAATGTTGCAAATATCTCAAAACCTACCTGCAGCCAACAGAAGATATTTTTTTCCAAAGAGGGGTCCAGTGCAATCAGGATCCCGTGCGGGAACGGGCATAATAGCTAGTTCTTCAGGATGAAACCACTCCTTGCCACGGAAGACCTATTCCGAAGGTTTTCCTTTTCAGATTAGAAGGAGCACACCATGGTCGATGTCTTCATTACCGAGAATTTCCTTTTGCAAACTGAAGCGGCGCAGCGGCTGTATCATGAGTATGCCAAGCCGATGCCCATTTTTGATTACCATTCCCATCTGCCGGTGCAGCAGATTGCTGAGGATCGGCAGTTTGAGAATCTTACCCAGGTTTGGCTGGCTGGTGACCATTATAAATGGCGGGCCATGCGTACGGCTGGTGTGCCGGAACGCTATTGTACCGGGGATGCCTCAGACTGGGAAAAGTTTCTCAAATGGGCCGAGACTCTGCCCAAGCTCCTGCGAAATCCTCTGTATCACTGGACGCACATGGAGCTGAAGCGGCCGTTTGGCATTTCGGATCGACTCCTTTCGCCTGCCACAGCTAAGGAGATTTGGGAGCACTGCAATCGGCTGCTAGCAGAGAAGGAGTTTTCGGCTCGTGGTCTTTTGTGCCAGATGAATGTGGTGCTGCTGTGCACGACGGATGATCCTACCGATACATTAGAGCACCATCAGCGGATTGCCGCTGACAGTTCATTTCCGATTCGGGTTTTGCCGACGTTTCGGCCGGATCGGGCTTTGGCCGTGGAACATCCAGAGGCATTTCGGGCTTGGGTGGATCGGCTCAGTCAAGTAAGCGGCGTGCGGATCCAGGATTTTGACTCCCTGTTGGAGGCTCTGAGACGTCGGCATGATGCGTTTCATGCGGCCGGTTGCCGGTTGGCCGACCACGGTTTGACGATCTTTTATGCTGAGCAGTACACGGCTCGGGAGGTAGATTCGGCTTTTCAGCAGGTGTATCACCAAGGCAAAATGGTGGAGCCGGAATTAGCGGCCAAGTACAAGTCGGCTCTTTTATTCGAATTAGCCCGCATGAACGCCCAGAAGGATTGGACCCAACAATTCCACTTCGGTTGTATGCGAAACAATAATACACGTGCCTTCCAAACCCTTGGGCCGGACACCGGCTTTGATTCCATCGGTGATTGGCCGCAGGCTGTGGCGATGAGCCGGTTTTTCGACCGCTTAGAACAGCACGGCCAACTGACGCGCACCATCCTCTATAATCTGAATCCGGCTGATAATGAAATGGTGGCTACCATGATCGGCAATTTCCAGGACGGCCAAACACCAGGGAAAATGCAGATGGGTAGCGCCTGGTGGTTCTTGGACCAAAAAGACGGCATCGAACGTCAAATCGAAGCTCTCTCCAACATGGGCCTCCTGAGCCAATTTGTCGGCATGCTCACGGACAGCCGATCCTTTCTGTCGTTTATCCGGCATGAATATTTCCGCCGAATTCTGTGCAATATCTTAGGCCAAGATATGACTGAAGGCCTCTTGCCCTGGGATTTCGACCTGGTCGGCCAAATGGTTCAAGACATCTGCTACCGAAACGCCGTCCGGTATTTCAAGATCGAAGGAGTACCGATGGTTTAGGGCCGCGATTGGGGCAGTTGGTGGATTTCCAATTGGTTGGTTGGCAGTCCAAGCCGATCCAGCACCTGTCGGGCCAACTGGGCCATTTCCGGCTGGCGGGTATGTAGGTGGATTTTGGTTCGGCAGGCGGCGACGGCTAACGCCTCCGGCATGTCCCAGATCCGCCGGACGTTCAACAACGGCAAACCCTGCCGATGGCTGGCCGGCGGCTCGTAAAGCAGCAGTTGCTCTGGTACTGGTTCTAGGAGGGCCGCATAGATCAGCATTCCGGCTCCATCGCCTAGGCCCATCCACCGCCATCGAACCTTTGGGTGTTTCGGGTCTTTGTGCTGCCGGAGATCATTTTTAGGTGGCATATCAGAAGAGTCTGTTTGCTGGGGGAGGTCTGGGAGGTGGAAGAGGTTCGGTAGGGTGCCTGCCGCCTGCAGGGCACGGCGAACATCCCACAATTGCATTCCCTCCAGAGTCTGTCCCAAGAGCATAAACCGGCGGCGGATCTGAACTTGTTTGCGCTCTGCCGGGTTGAAGGCGCTTGGACCGACGCCCCGGGGTGCAAAGACCACCAACAGTTGCCCTGCCTCTAAAGCCCCAAACGCCTCATCCCAGGTTTCCGGCGGCACTACCGGAGCAGGCGGACTGGCCGGCGATGGCGCTTTTGCTGCTTCTGGCTTTGCCGTCGGAGCTTTGGGAACTAGAGGTTCTTTTGGTTTTATCTCCGGGTTGGGGTTTGGCTTGGGGTGTTCTGGGGTCAACCGATCGGCTAACTCCACAGGCAGACGCTTAAGGAAAGATTCCCATTGGCTCTGGTCGGCTAATAGGAGAAAGAGGGCTTCCTTCAGTTTTTCAGCTGCAGGGGCCGGATTGGCGATGGTTTTCTGCACTACCAGCAGGGGCAATCGAATCGCTTCCTGGCTGGTAAACTCATATTGGACTGCTCGGAGGCTGGCCAGTTCAGCTTGCCATGTCGATTGGACCTCAAGCGGCGGTGGGTCCTTCGGCCAAGGCCGGAAGGTTTGCTCCTGTAACGCCTGAAGCCAATCGGACAGTTGCTTTTCCCAAGCCTGTGGGGATTCTGGAGGAGCTAAGCGCGGCGCCAAACGAACAAACCGTTCTTGAATGGTGGTGTTGATCTGATCGGTGGGCAATTGCTGGAAGACCTTCAATTGTTCTGGTTCGAAGAGTTTTTGGCCCACCTGGCCTGGATCTCGCTGGAGGCCTTTCAGATGCTTGTCGAAGAACGCGAAGGCGGCTTTTTGCAATTCCGGCAGATCTTGGTGGCCGCCAGGGAAAATAGCCTTTTCACACTTGTCTTCTGCCCCGTAAAGTCGGTAAATCTGCCGGACCTTCTCAAATAGCCGCTCCACTCCGTCCCGGGGAAAGATGCTGTCATTGTCGGTATTACCTAACAGCAGGGGTCTAGGGGCGACCAAGGCGGCCACCAAAGGATAATCCCATTGATACGTATTTACAATATACATACAATCACAATGGCCCTCCACGCAACCATCTACTACATGGTTTTGCAAGTCGGTAATGCCGGCCACCGGCACAGCAGCTTGGATCCGATCGTCCAAAGCGGCAATCCACCAACTGTAGGCTCCGCCGCCGCTTCGGCCAGTTACTCCTAGCCGCTTCGGATCCACCTCTTTGCGGCTTTGCAGATAATCTAAAGCCCTCATACAATTCCAGGCCTCCACCCCGGCTGGACTGTATCCGTAGCTATTCCACCACCACATGCCGTACCGATAGGTACCATGGTGGATGCCTTCGATTTCGCCAAGCTGGATGGTGTCGATCACTAGACACACATAACCGTGCTTGGCAAACCAAATAGCATGGTGCTGATACGCACATTTATTGCCGTAGCTAATGTTCCCCTTTTTGACCGCTCCATGGCCACATACATACAAAACCGCTGGCAGCGGTTCCAGCACCTGCTTGGGCCGATAAAGGTTGCCCGTTACATAAAGTCCGGGCATCGACTGGAAATAGAGTTTTTCGACGACAATATCTTCGGCTTCTACGATACCGGTAAGGACCGGTTTGAGTTCCGTTCGGGGCGGCATCGGTTCCAAGCCTAACATCTGGCGAAACTGGCGATGATACAGCTCCCGCCGAGCTTTCCATTGATCTAAGGAGGCAATATCGCTTAGGCAAGCATCTGCCAGACGTTTGGTCTCTAGGCGGAAATATTCTTCCAGCATTCGGTCGCCTGGCCGATTGCCCAGCTGTGTCCATTCCGGCGGCACCTTTGCCCAAAGCAGACTAGCCCCCGCCCACCACACCCACCCGGCAAACCATAGCCAACCAATCAGACGCCCTCTATGCAAGGAAAACCACCCTCCTGTTGCTAAGTAATGGGTCTTGTTCCGTATTGGCCGGCCTTTATGCTCACAGGAATCTTGGTTTCCCTTAATATGAATATATACATTTAAACAGTTCATCAAAAACTCCTCGTCAATCAAGACAATCTTACCAAGAAGGGTGCCTTACCAAATAATGAAGCCGGAGAAGAACATGTTCTGATGTCAATCAATACCAGAGGGAAACGGTCCCAATGGCATTTGTTTATAGTATAACGCTGATAAAACCAAACCGATATGGCCAGACCGCAAAAAGCAGCTAAGCAAAACCAACCACGCCAACCGAGGCTAAGCGTTCTGTCCAAGGTGATATCTACCTGTAACAGGCCGCATTAGCTTCTGGATTCAAGAATCTTACCTATCCCACCCGGCAGATGAAGCACTTCAGATAATCGGTTTCTGGGCAGGTAACCAGTACCGGATGGTCTGGGGCGGCACCACGCTGTTGGAGGATCTGGATCGGCCGAGCACTTTTTTGCGACACGCCCATGAGCATCTGAAGGAAATCCGCTCGGCTTACATGACCGGAACAACTACAGGTTACGAGGATGCCGCCCGGTTCGAGCAGTTCCACACCTAACCGATTCAGCCAATGATATGCCTGCAAGGCCCGTGGCACTGAACGTCGGCTCCGGGCAAACCGGGGTGGATCCAGCACCACACAGCCGAAACGCTGGTTTTCCGCCAGCAGGCGCTGCATGGTTTTGAAGCAATCGCCTTGTTCAAACCGGACGTTGCTGAAGCCATTGAGCTGGGCGTTGGTCTGGGCCAGTTGGACAGCCTTTTGGCTGTCGTCGATTCCCAGCACTGTTTCGGCACCGGCAGCGGCGGCGGCCAGGGCAAAACCGCCAGTATAGCAGAACATATCCAATACCGTCCGGCCTCGGCAAAAGTCGGCTACTGCCTGCCGATTTTCCCGCTGATCCAGATAAAAACCGGTTTTCTGCCCCTGCGCAAGATCCACCAAGTAGCGCAGACCATGTTCTCGGATTTCTACGGGTTCGGAGGGCACGGTTCCCCAAAGTACTCGATCCTCCCAAGCATCGAGCGGGAGTCCTTCCGCCCGCAAGGTGGCCGGGTCCGTGCGAAGCAGGATGCCTTTGGGCTGGAGGTGTTGGACGAGCCAATCGACCAGCAGGGGCAATCGGCTTGCCATGGCCGCCGCTGTAATCTGCACCACTAAATACTGGGCATAGCGATCGACGATCAGGCCGCTGAGTCCATCGGCTTCGCTATATACGAGTCGAGCCGCCCCTTCGGCGTCAGTGTAGCCCAACAGGTTTCGTAGCCGGACTGCCTCCTCCAGACGCCGATGCCAAAACGCATCGTCCAGAGCTTCTTCCGGCCGCCAGCTGTAGAGCCGAACTCGAATCCGGCTCCTACTATTCCAAACCCCCCGGGCTACAAAATGGCCAGTTTGCGTACACAGCTCTACCACGTCGCCATCGGCTGGTTGACCTTCCAGCCGATCAATCGCGGAAGCCAATACCCACGGATGCCGACCAAAAAATGGTTTGGCCTTGCCAGAACGCAATATCACCTGAGCTAATTTACCCATCATGAACGAGATTCCTTCCGTGTTCGTTCTCCTAGGGGAACTAGAATCGCCGAAGCTTTCCGTTGGATCTTTAGGCCTAGTTCTAGGGGCAAGAATACCACTCAGAGGCTGTCCTGAAATGGGCATTTGGGCGGTTTCCAATGGGTTTTAGCCGACCGACTCCTACCCTCGACACTCCTTAAAAACAGGAATTTTGAGGATTTTGGGGAATTTAGGGAGGAACCCCCTTTCATCATAGAGGCTATCCTAAATGGGGATTTGGCAGGTTTCCCATGGGTTTTGGCCGACCGGCTCCTATCCTTCAGACTCCTTAAAAACACGGATTTTGGGAATTCTGGGCAATTGAGGGAGGAAACCTCCTCTCATCATAGAAAATGCCTTTTCAGACAGCCTTATAGAAAAGCCTTTTTAAGACAGCCTCTCAGACGTTTTGCGCTGGCAACTGGTGCTCAGAGACCAAAACATTCATACTGCCGGAGCGGAAACCTTCCAGATCGAGCGAAACGAATTTGAATCCGAGCTGTTTGAGACGGGCAGCCACTTGCTGCCGGACCGATGGGTCCAGAAGCCGCCCGATGGCCTCTCGGGGTACTTCAATGCGGGCCAGATCGCCCCGATGATACCGGACCCGCACCGGCTCAAATCCTAACGAACGCAGAAATTGTTCGGCCTGATCGATCATCTTCAGACGCTCTGGGGTAATTTGTTCGCCGTAGGCGATTCGGCTGGCCAGGCAAGGAGTGGCGGGTTTGTTCCAGACCGGCAACTGCCACCAGGCGGCCAGCTGGCGAAGTTCCGCTTTCGTCAGACCCACTTCAGCCAAAGGACTTCGGACCTGTTTTTCCCTGGCTGCCTGGCTGCCCGGACGGTAGTCGCTTAGATCATCTCGGTTGGAGCCATCGCAGACGACGGCCAGCTGCCATTTCTGAGCTAACTCCCAGAGCCGATCGAAAAGATCGCTCTTGCAATAATAGCAGCGGTTGACCGGGTTCTGCTGATAGATAGGATTTTGTAGCTCTTCGGTGGTGAAAATTTCATGCCGGATGCCAATCAACCGAGCCAGTTCCTCACAGGCTTCCAGTTCTCCGGCGGCCATGCTAGGGCTGACGCCTGTGGCAGCAATGGCCCGTTCACCTAAGGCCACCCGTGCAGCCTTGGCCAACACGCTGCTATCCAAGCCGCCAGAAAAAGCTACTAAACAACTCCCAAAACTGCGCAAAAGCGCCAACAGGGCATCCCGCTTGGCCGCCAAATCGGCCGATAGCTCCACCGGAGGAATTTCGGTTTGCATGAACTTTTCCATGAACAGCTTGATCCTCCTCGACAAAGGAAAAACGCCCCATTTCGGCCAAGTCAACAAAACCGCCTCTTCCTACCGTCAGTGGTATCTACATACGGCTGTCTCCTATAAAATGGTATGGCCTTGGCAACTAGTTTTCCACCAACATATAGCATTGGTATCTACACAGCTTTTCGGACCCACAATATGTTGGAGTAAACTGTTCGGCAAGGCCACAACATCTTGTAGAGAAAGACGGTTATGTAGATACCAATCCAACATATAGTGGGGTCGAAAAGATCTGTAGCTACCAATGCCCTACCATAGGAGAGGTTGGCATTACCTTCGACAATACCAGTTGCGGTGACTAAAAGGGCCGTGGAACCTTTCGTCTCCCTCTCACCGGGCCATCTTGACGCCAACGGAGAGGGAAAGAACAAAAATCTCCCTCTGTTCGGCGGCAGTGTTACAAAATAGGCAACACTTTAGCCCAATAAAGAAGCTGCCTAGTTTAGCCAGCAAAGGGCTTATGAAGTCATTCCCGCGAAAGCAGAAATCCAGAATGGATAAACCAAGCAAAACCCGGATTCCTGCTTGGCGCAGGAATGACAGAGTGCGCCATGGGCCGAAATGTTACCAAAAGGGCAAAAGTAGAGCTCAGAGGCTCTGCTAAAAACAACGGAAGCTCGGTAAAAGTTGGCGCATATCGGGTAGGGGACTTTTGTTTCGGACGTAGTCAGTTTCTGTTAACAAAAACCTACTATATATGGTTTACTAGCGCTGTTGACCACCCGATAGGTTGAGCCAACGAGCGCCCCTGTCCGATGGTAAAAATATCTCCCTTGCATGAAGGCAGAAGTTCCCAATCATTCCAAGTGGCAGATTTCTTTCGACGGCGCCCACCAATTGCCGCTGGATAGCGGCATGAGCGTTACTTGGCATTCCTCCCAGGCGTTTCGCCAGGTTTTATAGTCAGGATGGCGTTCCAATTCCGCCATATCTGCTGCATATTCTTCACCCACATATTCATAGTAGCGGATCGCATAGACTTGATCTTTGGTACTACAGATAAAAACGGAATAATTCCGAATGTTTTTCTGTCGGATGGCATCTCGGACACCCTGGGGAATTTTTTGGTGCAATTTTTGAAATTCTTCCACCCGATCCGGATTCAAGGCGATTAGTTCGCAGAAGCGCTGGGATTCGGCGGCAGCTTTCAGGCTGGACCGGTTGGATTGCCCAGAAGAGGCTCCGGTTGAACCAGCAGTCGGCCAAGCGTCGCCGGGCAATTTAGCCGGAGGGGACTCCGTGCAACCGGTCAACAACAATCCCAACCCCACTCCTAATAGAAAAACTAACCATCCCCCTGCTGGTTTTGTTCTCGAACCCTTTGTATCCATAATTTATGCTCCCACCAGGCTCTTCTGCACCTCGGGGAATTTAGGCCTTTGTTACCGTATTATATCTTATATTTCTATCTTGGAACACTTCTGCCCAAATCCAGGGTCCGACTGATTTTTTGGTCAGTTTAGGAGATCTGGTGAAGATAGATCGCCCTCTGCCCCATTGAAGCATCCCTCCCCCTGGGCGCTCCCCCACAGGCCAAGAGGCTCCGTACTGTAGGGGCTAGGAGTTGCTCGAAAGAATTTAGGTCCCTATATGTCAGAATGAAAAGGAGAGGGAAAAGAGTTTTAGAAGTCGGTGCTTTGCAAAGCTGGTTTGCAGGGGGCCGAAGTCTATTTTGTCTGAAGGAATCGCTGGATAATTCAAAGGGGATATTTTTATACCATGTAGGCTGGTCCTCTCTCTAACACAACATATAGGTGTATTAGCATTGCGGCATGCAATAGAAAGGAGGTGTCCAGGTAGGGCAACCGAACAGTTAGAGAGTCGAAAGTTCCAAAGGTTCACTATATGTTCAGGATTTTGCAGAGGTTCCCAAAATAAATTAAAAATAAATTAGGGGAAAATGGCGAAGGTCGAGCTTAGGGGGACGTGGGAGAACTTCCTTTGTCGGAAGGAGAGTTGGGATGAAAAGGTTCTGGGTAATGGGGCTTGTGCTGTCATGGGGCACTGTTCCAGTACTAGGAGCGGAGATTTTCGTCCGGGCGAGGGTTTTGGAACCTCGGGGGGAAAAATTCATATTGCTTACCGGCGGTCATCTGCACAAAGGCGATCCCATTTGGTATCTGCCTCAGGAGAAAAAAGAGGTTATCGGCAACCAGTGGAGCGATTGGTTTGACCTGAGAAAATGGGATCTGCATGGGCGGATGAACCGGGTGGGCGGTTTGGCCGAGTGGCCTTCGATGAAGCTGACAGTGCGCCGAGCCGATCAACAAGAGCCGATTCGGGGGTGTCTGTTGGAGGTGGAACTGGCAGATCGGCCGGATCCGGCGGCGGTAGTGATTCGGTTCCAGGAGCGGAGCGGTTCGGATACGATCGGTTTCCTACTGCCCCATCCGTTGCGGGAGAAGAAGGATGAGTTTGAAACTGGTACTCAGATGGCAGCCAGGCATCGTCGGTGGGCGGAGGCAGCCGTGTCGGCTCGGCAGGCCAAGGCAGGTCTGCCTCCACTGCAACTACCCATCGGCCAACATCGCCTCAAACAGTTCCAAATGATCACCTCACTGTGGGGCCCCTATGATCCGGAACTTGCCCGCCAATGGGCGGAAGCCCTTCGGCTTTTAGGATTCAACGTCCTCGGCGGCTTACCGGATGAGTTGGCCCGTCAATATCAGCTCCGCAGTTATGGCGTTACCTGGCACCTGATGCCCGATCCGGAACAATCCGCTTACCAATGGTTCCAAAACGAAGGTATGCGCATCGCCCAGCAATTGCGCAAGCCAGAAGGCCGATGGCAATACCAAAACATGGCCTACTACGTCATCTGCGACGAAATCCAGCCGCTTAGCTTCCGGAAAACTACTCCGGATCGGCTTAACCACTGGTTCCGGGACTATCTGCGCAAAAAAGGGGAAACCGATGCTAGTCTGGGGCGGCCGCTCGAGCAGGTAGAATACCCGGTGGAAGCCATGCACCAAAAAGCTCTGCCCCGACAAGCCGATCTGCCCACCCGAAAGATCATGTACTATGCAGGGAAGTTCGGCCAATACTGGACGGTTCGGCAGCTTCGTCAGACAACCGACCTGATTCGGATCAACTTTGCCGGGTTGCCGGAGGGTATGCTTACCGAAACGCTGCCTTCGAATCATGCCTTTTTCAATGCCTGGGGGCCGCCGCATGTGGGGATGAGTTATCGGGTGTTGGACTTTTTTGAGATCGGGCAGCAAGAGGCGGTGGACATTATTTCGGCTGAGGATTGGCTCGGCCTCAATCACATGTATGGCCCTAATTACACCTGGACCGGACAACATGCTCTAGGGTATCTTTGTGCCATTTATCGGAGCGGCATCGGCGACCGGCCCATACAATTGCGGGCTTTGATTACGCCCAGCGATGATGGCTATCTGCGGCTGAAGGCTTATTCGGCTTTGGCCCAGGGGGCGAAAAGCTTTTTCTTCTGGACCTTCGGCCCTACCTACATCGGCACAGAAAACTATTGGTCGGACCTCGAAAGCCAGTATCATGGACTTGCCAAACTCACTCATGCCCTCCAGCAGGCGGAGACGATCCTTATGGGGGCTTGCCCGCTCCGGGACCCGGTGGCCATGATCTATTCGGTCAGCCACGATATGTGGCATACGGAAGAACCGGCCAGTTTCGTGGAGCATCGGCTCATTTGGGCGGCACTCAGGCATCTTGGGATTCAGCCGGATCTGCTTCGGGAAGAGGATTTGGAAGCCGGACGGCTCCGTTCGTATCAGGTGGCGTATCTGACCGGCCAATGTCTGACCCGCAAAGCGGCGGCTCAGTTAGAAGGCTGGATTCGGCAAGGTGGTGTTCTATTTATGACAGCGGGAGCTGCCACCCGCGATGAATTCTTTGAACCCTATCTGCCGCCGTTTGCTATCGCCGTTTGGCCAGAACAGGCAGCCCAAAAGCTCCAAAAACAAACCGGCTATGCTTTCAACGAACGAGTGGATCTGCCCACGATCAAACCGATCAGCCAAGTCGAAGTGGCTTGGAATCAGCAGAACAACCAGAAGGAGCGGCTTCCGGTCCTGGGATGCCGACTGAACCTTCGGCCGGACCTCAAACCGGATCTGGTCTGGGCCCGGTTTGAGGATGGCCAACCGGCTGCCGCTACCGTCCCGTATGGACAGGGTAAAATCGTAGCCGTCGGATTTATGCCCGGCCTGGCCTACTGCCCTTATAAACCGGGACAAACCACCTTGGATGAAGTTTGGCCGGAAGGCCCTAGAAAGCTGGTGGCTCAGCCGATAAAAATCGGCCTCAAAACCCCGCCCACTGTCCGCGTTTCGGTGCCAGTAGTGGAGGCCAGTTTGCTCAGTGGACCGGCCGGTTCCGCTCTTATCCTAATCAACCACACCTACCAGCCCATTCAACACCTGCGGATCGAACTACCCCAGGCGCCAAAGTTCCAAAAGGCACGGAGCACCGAAGGAGTGCCGGTCCAAGTGGATCGCCCCGCCGACGGCCCCCCCACTCTACAACTGCCTTTAGAATGGACTGATATTGTTCTCCTAGAGTAACACTTCCTGCTAGAGGAACACTTCCGCCTAGAGGAACACTTCCGTCGAAGGGAACCATAATTCAAAAAAGATATTTTTCACATCATTTCGCTTTCCTCTCCTCGAACCCAATCTATAGGGTTATTACCAGTGCCTAGCAATCCTATTAGTAACAGCTATTCGAATGGAACAGGTCAATCCATATCGAATTGAATGTTCATAAAATCTACTGCATATTTGCTTTGCCATTTACTGTACTTTCGGCAAAATCACTCTTTACGGGTAGAAGTGATAGAGCCGCCCACCCGGGGCGGCCCTTCCCAAAGGCAATGTCCAACTTCTATATCCTGGACGAATACCCTAACCAATATGGCACATCTAACCGGATGGCCTTCCAACAGGTTACGCTGCTAGGCAACCCAAAGGTTCTGGGCTGTAGCCGCTGAAGGCACACCGCAGACAAAGCAAGTTACCCCCATCAAGGGGATTTTCTCAGAAACTACAGACCATTTGCAAAGATTCCGAAAATATATAGAAACCTCTGCAAATATATAGAAACCTCTGCATAATTCAAAAGGGAAATTTTTAGCCCATTTGTCTGTCTTCCGTCTAACATAACATATAGGGCTGCTAATCCCTAGCACCTAATAGATAGTAGGTACCCAGGTAGGAGAATCGACCGGCTAGGGAATCGAAAGTTTACATAGTTCACTATATGTTCAGGATTTTGCAGAGCGTCCTATAATTCAAAGGATATATTGTTACACTATTTTGCTGCTATCCCTCTCTTACTCAAATAGATAGCGTTATTGGCACTGCTAGCAATTTACATATAGCAGGTGTTTGAATGAGGCAGTCTAATCCCTACCGAATCAAAGGTCCATAAAGTCCACGCTCTGTTCGAGATTTGGCAGAGGTTCCTTGCAGTCCACTGGCGCGGCAAGGTATCGCTCCGGAAAGAGGATGGAGGTTTTCCTTTGGTCTTCTGGATTACCCCTTGTGGGCAGTGAGAATAGAAGGTAACCTTCTAAATCAAAAAATTCCGCCTTTGGCTAAACTTTGACCTGTTGGAAAAGGAAGCGTTAGGCTTCTGCCTAGCCGGGAATCCTGGAGGGCGTGGGGGCCTACGCGTTGCAGACGGAGGGCTGAGAGGCTTTCGTAGAATGGCGATCTGACAGGTGGTGCGCCCCGGCCCTCCGGTTGCGGTCTTGGTCCTGCCGATCTGGAGGATAATTGACCACTATCTGGAGGAGAATTCCCCATGCAACAGCCGACTCGGGAAGAACTGTTAAGTTGGGATCGTTGGCATGTTTGGCATGGCTTTACGCAGATGGCCGAATATGAACCGTTGGTGTTGGTCGAAGGCCAGGGTTGCCGACTGCGCGACTTGGATGGCAGATGGTATTTAGATGGAGTGGCCAGTTTGTGGTGTAATGTACATGGTCATCGGCATCCTCGGCTTGATGCTGCCCTTCAGGGGCAATTGGCGCAGGTAGCTCATGTGACCAATCTCGGAGCTTCCAACGTGCCGGCCATTCAGTTGGCTCGGCGTCTTGCGGAGTTGGCCCCCCCGGGACTGGAACATGTGTTCTTCTCCGACAGCGGTTCCACAGCCGTCGAAGTGGCTCTGAAAATGGCCTTCCAGTATTGGCGGCAGCGTCCTCAGCCTAGACCGGAAAAAACGCGTTTTCTCGCCTTGGCCGAAGCATACCATGGCGATACTCTGGGAAGTGTCAGCGTCGGTGGCATCGAGTTGTTCCATGAAATCTTTCGCCCCCTTTTATTTCCCTGTTTTCGGGCTCCGGCACCCGACACCTACCGCACTCCAGACGGCGTGCCGCCAGATCAACTGACTCCTTATTACCTCCAGCAGGTAGAAAACATCCTCCAAGCACATCATCATCAGATCGCCGCCATGATTGTCGAACCCCTGGTCCAATGTGCCGCCGGCATCCTCGTACATCCCCCAGGATTTTTACGAGGCCTCCGCCAGCTAACCCGCCAATACAATGTCCTTTTGATTGCCGATGAAGTGGCAGTAGGGTTCGGCCGAACGGGTCGGATGTTCGCCTGCCAACACGAAGAAGTCCAACCCGATTTTCTTTGCTTAGGCAAAGGGCTTACCGGCGGCTATCTACCCATGGCAGCTACCTTGACTACGACGGAAATCTGGAACGCCTTTTTAGGGCGATACGAAGATAACAGAACTTTTTTCCATGGCCATACCTATGGCGGTAACCCCCTGGCAGCGGCTGTGGCACTAGCTAATCTGGAACTTTTTGAAGAAGAACGCCTTCTAGAAAGTCTGCCGGCAAAAATCGAACGGCTCCGCGAGCATCTGGAGCGGATCAGCCGACTAGAGCATGTTGGCCATGTGCGCCAATGCGGCCTGATTGCTGGCATTGAATTAGTCGAGGATCGCACCACCAAACGGCCTTATCCCAGGCCGCAGCGGCGCGGCTGGCAGGTCTGCCTGCAAGCCCGCAGCGAAGGAGTACTGCTTCGGCCCTTGGGCGATGTAGTAGTTATTTTTCCTCCATTGGCGATTTCGCTTCCGGACCTTGACTTTCTATGCCAGGTGGTCGAGCGGTCGATCGCCGCTGTCTGTAGTTAGCTAGTACCACTGCCGTCTTTCTTTTGGACGAATGAAACGGAGGCCGTGGATTCTTTAAGAAGAAGGGCACCTGGCGGCGAAGCCGATGGTTCTAGGTAACTTCTTTGGGTTTCTGTGGCCCCCTGAGTTTTGCCATTTTTCCTAACTGGTTTTGCTCTCAGCGGTTACGACGAAACTTTCCTTTGTTCACCCAATTTCCTAGGTCCAATAGTTACAAGGAATTAGAGCTTTACCCTTTCGGGACAAGGCCAAAAATGGCAAAAGCCAAGCTGAGTTAGAGCTTCTAACAAAATGCGTTTTCCTCCCATCGGTTAAACTCGACTTTTGCCATTTTTCCTAAGTTGTTTTGTCCCCGGTGCATACAGCGAACCCCCCCTTTTGTTCACACAATTTTCTAAGTCCAGTAATTCCAGGGACTTAAAACTTCCCTATTTCGGCAGAACATCCAAATGGGCAAAAGTCGAGTTAAGAGGCTGTCTTGAAATTGGGATTTGGGCGGTTTCCCATGGGTTTTGGCCGACCGGCTCCTACCCTCCACATTCCTTAAAAAGGGTGCGGCTAAAATTTTGTGGGTTAACTGGGCAACATAGGGAATATAGGCAAAACAGGCTTCGGCCTACTGTAAACCATCTTTGCACAGCACCTACCTATTATAAAACAAACCCTTTTGCTCCCCTTTTCCCTTCCGAGACATAAGCACCTGAACTCCTTCGACTGACTCCTAGCCCCTCCAGTACGGAGCCTATTGGCCTGTGGGGGAGCTCCAAGGGAGGAAGGCTTCCATGGGGCAGGAAGCGGTCTATCTTCAACCACTCCCCTAAACTAACCACAAAAAAATCAGCCGCACCCCTTAAAAACAGGGATTTTGGGAATTCGGGGGAAGCGAGAGGAAGGAAACATCCTTTCATCGTAGAAAATGCCTTTTAGGATAGGCTCTTAATCTAGCTGGAAGGGGCTAAATGTACTAATTTATATATTTCCAACGGCCAACCCCCATTCCGCTCCAGGAAGGGCTTCAAGAACTCGCCTAGAGGGCCTTGGGGCCAAGGGGAAAACCTGCTACAATAATCTGCCGTTGGCCGTTGTTGACGAATGGTTTAGGCGTGGGAGCGAAAGGCTCGGGTGGTTTGCCAACGGGTTTGAGGAACTGCCGGGAGCGGCTTTGGTATGATGAATTGGTTGGCCGCCATCATCGTCCGGCGATGGATTTGGGTGCTTGCCGTCTGGATAGCGGTGGTAGTGCTGGTCCATCAATTGGCTCCTCCTTGGGACAGCATCACTCGCGACGGGGATTTTGCCTATTTGCCTGCCCAGATGAGCAGTGTGCGGGGGGAGCAGCTGTTGGAGGCGGCTTTTCCGGAGGGGCTTTCCCGCAGCCAGGTAGCTATTGTGGTGGCTCGGCCAGAGGGCCCGTTAAATGCATTTGACTTTGCTGTGGCGGATCGATTAGAACGTCTGCTCAGTTTGCCGCTAGATCAGCCCAGCCCAATTACCCACCTTTGGAGCTATCAAAGCGAAGTGGTCGGCCGACGTCTTATGCGGGAATCCTCCCAAGGAGGACAAGCCGTTCTGTTGGTGGCCCATCTAAAAACAGAATTCATGGCCATTGAAAATATGCGATTGCTCCGCACCCTCCATCGGGCCACCGAAGCCGTCCAACTGGAGCAAATGGTAGTTTCGACTCTTCAGCAGCAACAGGAATCTCGGCGTCAGTTGCGGGATTGGCACCGGAAATGGCTCCAGAAGCAACCTCCAGCACTTATTCCCGAACAGCAGTGGAATGATTGGCTTCAGGCGCAGCGGCAGCTTCAGGAGACTTTGGCCGCCTATGCCCAGTGGTTTTGGAGCCGACCGAGCCAGGAGGCCCCAGAACTGGAAACTGCCCTAGCTGAGTTTGCCCAGGCCGCTTATGGCCTAGCCCAAAACGATTTGGCCGAGCTGATTCAATCGGCCCAGCGGTGGCGGTCACAATCGCCGGCCCAGCAGGCAGCTAACTGGAACTGGCTGCTAGCCAAACAAGAGCATCTGATTGCCCAACTAGACAACCTTCAAAAGGCCGGTAGCCGTCTGCTGGAACTGATGTTGCAGGCAGCCATTTCGGCTCCCTACCTTTTGGATGCGGTACCGGTGTCCATCTTATCGGAACTGGCTTCTGTGAGCCAGCGTCTTCAACAAATCGCTGAAGGATTGCCAGCCGAAAAGCGCCTGCCTGTCCAAAAAGGCTCGGACTTCAGTACTGAGGTTTCGCCGGGGGGGCTGCGGGTGGGATTGAGCGGTTCGGCCGCCGTCGGTGCCGACATGCTATTTGCTTCCTGGGAAAGCATCCGAAATACCGAATGGGTTACCGTATTGCTGGTGGTCGTGGTGCTGGTGGTGGTGTATCGTGCGCCTGGATTAGTATTGATACCGTTGGGGGCGATTGTCATTTCGGTGGTTTTAGCTACCGATTTAGTGGCCCTGGCTTGGTGGGTTTGCCAGAAGCTGGGCTGGGAATTTATGGTGTTCAAAACCACCCGGATTTTCATTGTGGTATTGGTGTTTGGTTCGGGGACCGATTTTTGTTTGTTTTTAATCTCTCGATATAAAGAGGAACTGCAACGGGGGCGGGAGGTGGCCCGAGCTATTACCCATGCCTTGGCCAGTGTGGCTGACGCCTTGGCGGCCAGCGCCCTGACAACAGTCATTGGCTTGGCCACCATGATCTTTGCCGACTTTGGTAAATTCCGGAACGGCGGTCCAGTGATTGCTTTTTGTTTACTGGTGATGTTAGCGGCGGCAATGACGTTGGCCCCGGCAATGCTTCGCATGGTAGGCCGAGGGGTTTTTTGGCCGCTGCGAATCTCCCAAAAGCCCATGCCTGGCACAGGGCGGAAAACCATCGATTCTATAGAATTGTCGGCCGAGCAACGGGGATTATGGTTCACAGTGGCCAAAGCGGTGTTAGCTAGACCGGGGTGGATCCTCCTGGGCACATTGCTAGTCTTAGCTCCCTTAGCGGTTCGAGGCACCCAGGTGCCGATTACTTATGATCTTTTGAGTGAATTGCCGCCAGATCGGCCCAGTGTGCGGGGTACCCGATTGTTAGAGGAGTTTTTCCTGCCAGGAGAAACTGGCCCGATAACGGTGCTGGCCGAGGCACCGGCATCTGGAGACGGGGCGGAGCCAGGCCGTTTTGCTACCCCAGAAGGCCGCCGGCAGATTGCCGAATTGACCGCTCAGCTGTTTCAGTTTCGATACATCGACAGCACCGGCCAGCAAGTTCAGCCGATCGTTAGTGTACGCAGTTTGGTCGAACCTCTAGGCGGACCGCCCGGAAGCCTAGGTCTAGGGGAAGGGCTAGGTAAACTGCTGGCCTCCAGGCATCCGAAGGCCAAAGCCCGCTTTTTGGCGCAAGCTGCCGGCTACGAGGGCCGTGTTACCCGATTTGATCTGGTCTGCCAATATGATCCGTTCAGTCGCGAATCCATGCGATTATTGGAACATGTGGAGGAGTATCTGCACCGGTTGGCTGAAGATCCGCAGTCTGCCTGGTACGGAATCCAGTTTCATTTTGCCGGTACGACGGCTGCGGTGCGCGATTTGGCCTTGGTAACGGCCAGCGACCAGCAACGGATCCAACGCCTGGTTGTGGTGGCCGTGTTGGCTGTGCTGATTCTAATCCTCCGCCGCATTGCCATCAGCATGGTGATGATTTTGTCGGTGGTGTTTGGCTATTTTGTGACTATGGGGCTAACCGACTGGGTGTTTCGGTGGTGGTATGGACCGGGCTTTGAGGGGCTGGACTGGAAGGTGCCAATTTTTTTGTTTGTCATCCTGATTGCGGTCGGACAGGACTACAACATTTACTTAGCTACTCGGGCTTTTGAGGAAGAACGACGGCGGGGGTGGAGGGAAGGGCTTCGGGTGGCTTTGGTCCGAACCGGAGGCATCATCACCAGTTGTGGCGTTATCATGGCGGGGACATTCGCATCCATGTTGGCCGGCTCACTGCGGGCGATGCAAGAATTGGGCTTTGCCCTCTCGATGGGCGTGCTGCTAGATACATTAATCATCCGCACGGTGTTTATGCCGGCATTTTTAAGCTTCTGGGCCTGGTGGCAGAGCGAGCCGGTGGGTTTGCATGACCGGTTGTCCGACCCGCAGCAAAAGACAACCTTCCCCCAGAAGGAACCCATGGCGGCAGGGCCTCATCTACCCTCTACTCGGCTCATCTCCAATCTGCCTGATAGCAAAACTCCCTCCGTTTAACACCAGCGACTCTATCAGTTGGTGGAGAGAATTTGAGGCCTAGGGACTTATGAAAACTCCTTCGATGAGCTCTTCTGCCCCTCCAAATTTACTAGTCTCATAAGGCTCTTTTGTGGGGATCGTTTTAAGCGGGCCTTTTGCCGTTTTGGGCTTCGCCCTGAAAGAAGGATGCTCTACGAGGCTGTCTAAAAAGGAATGAACCAGTTTCTTTATTCCACTGGCCGGTGAAGACTTTTGAGTAGCCAAGGTGTCCCAATCCTGGGCTGTAGGCCCTACGAGTGGCTCGCTGTTATACACATTTGGGGGTATGTCCCATTCTAACGGCAGCAAATTATTACCCCAAACAGAGAAATATCGAACCGTTCATAAAGAAGCAAAGAAGCTAATTGTTACTTTGGAGAAATTGCAGCATTTAGGAAAGATCAGTTCCAAGAGCAAAAAATGCTTGGTTTCAAATACATTCTTATCTAGATCGCCTATTTTATCCATTTTGCGTTTTTCAACGAACTTTTGGTATTTACCTGATTTGCCTAAAGTAAAGTTCGAACGCTTCAAAGCCAACTCGTTGTGTATAACAGCTAGCTACGAGTGCGGGGGGGAACAATTTGGCAGCCGAGCGAGCCAAAAATCTCTTTTCAGAAACTCTCTAGTTGTGCGTTGAAAAGGGGAGTAGGGATTTTAGAGGCGGCTGGGTGGAAGGGGTTCTAAACGCTCGTTTTTTGTGCATCAATTGCTTAATTGTTAAGCGTTCCTCTGAAGTCCAAAGAATACCCGAGAGATTTTGATTTTTCTAAATTTTTTGTAGATAAAAATTTAAGAATAAAACTACTGATTACCCAGCCAAATGGCATTCAATTTGCTCTTCATCTATCTGCCAAAAAACCAAGCGTTCTTAAGTCTGCAGAACGAGCTTCTTTTTACCGAGGAGTAGCAGAAGTGACCCCTAAAGAAGTCTTAGCCTTATGTCGAGAGAAAGAAGTCAAGGCGGTGGACTTGCGGTTTATGGATTTCCCCGGGATGTGGCAACACTTTACCATTCCTGTTAGTAGTCTGACCGAAGAAGTCTTCCGAGAAGGCGTCGGCTTTGACGGTTCGAGTATCCGAGGCTGGCAACGGATCAACGAAAGCGACATGCTGGTGATCCCGGAGCCGGATACAGCCATGCTGGACCCGTTCTGCCAGCTTCGCACGCTGGCGATGATCTGCAATATCCAGGACCCGATTACCCGGGAAGATTACACTCGAGATCCCCGGAACGTTGCCCGCAAAGCGGCCAATTATCTGCGAAGCACCGGGATTGCCGACACCTGTTATGTGGGGCCCGAATGCGAGTTCTTCATTTTCGACGACATCCGATTTGAACAATCGAACAATTTCGGATTCTACTATATTGACAGCATCGAAGGACAGTGGAACCGGGGCCGGGAAGAAAAACCTAACCTCGGCTCAAAACTCCGTTTCAAAGAGGGCTACTTTCCGGTGCCTCCTTCGGACCATCTGATGGATATCCGCAACGAGATGATGCAGCTGTTGATCGAATGCGGCATTGAGGTAGAAGCCCAGCACCATGAGGTAGCTACGGGTGGACAAGCGGAAATCGACATGCGATACGACCACTTGGTGGCGATGGCCGATAAAGTGATGATATACAAATATATTGTCAAAAACGTCGCTCGCCGCCACAATAAACTAGTTACCTTTATGCCCAAGCCATTGTTTGACGACAATGGCTCCGGAATGCATTGCCACTTGTCCTTGTGGAAAGGCGGCGAAAACCTCTTTGCCGGCAGCCGATATGCAGGACTTAGCGAAATGGCCCTGTATGCTATCGGCGGTATTCTGAAACATGCACCAGCCCTACTTGCCTTCTGCGCCCCAACTACCAATAGCTACAAGCGTTTGGTGCCTGGCTATGAGGCGCCGGTCAACTTGGCCTATTCGCAGCGGAACCGCTCCGCGGCGATCCGTATTCCTATGTATAGCCCAAATCCAAAAACCAAACGGATTGAATTCCGTTGCCCCGATCCTTCCTGTAATCCGTATTTGGCCTTTGCTGCCATGCTGATGGCTATGATCGACGGCATCCAAAATAAAATCGACCCCGGACCCCCTCTCGACAAAGATATCTACGATTTGGATCCCGAGGAACTGAAAGGCGTGCCAAAAACTCCTGGCTCCCTGGAAGAGGCCTTGCAAGCCCTCCGAGAAGACCATGAATTTTTACTGCGGGGCGATGTCTTTACCGAAGACGTGATCGATACCTGGATCTGGTACAAAACAGAACGGGAAGTCGATGCCGTGCGCATCCGGCCCCATCCGTATGAATTCTGCCTGTACGCCGATATTTAGTACGCCGATATTTGACCCACTGCTGGCTTCCCTTGAGGATTGTCCAAGAGCCGCCTTCGGGGGAGGAGGCATTCTTGTTGCCTCCTCCCCCAAGCTATGTGGAAGCTCAAGTTTTGCCTTTTTTTAACTTGGTTTGCCTCCAGCAATTACGACGAAACCTCTTTTCGGGCCTCTAATTCCCGAACTCCAATAGTTACAAAGAGTAGAACATTGGTTTTTCGCGGGAAGGCCCAAAATGGCAAAAGGCGAGCTAAGAGCCTCTGCTTTTCGGATGCCCCCCATCTCCAATAGCAAGTGAGCAGCTAGCTGGTCGATTGGTTACCGCCTGTACTTTCTGCAAAATCACTCGTTAGGGGGAGAAGCTATGGAGCCAGTCCAACCAGGCCGCCCATTCCCGGAGAGAATTTCCGACTTCTAAGCCACCGCCAAAGCCCCTCCCAAAATGGCTCCTGGGAACCTATGGCCATCCAATAGGTTCCGCTGCTAGGCAACCCAAACGCTCTGGCTGGCAGCCGCTGAAGCCAAGCTGAGCCAGAGCAAGTTAACCCCCATAAAGGGGAATTTTTCAGAAAGTACAATTACCGCCTAAGGAATGCTTAAAATCGGACGCTGGCAGAAGCATGCCTTGTCGCACCGCGTCGGCCAAAAGCTGTTGGATGCATTCCCACAATGCTGGTACTGCCTCGGCAAATGGCCGATTCCGTTCCAGCACCTGGTCAATGCGAATGTGGTGTTCTTGCCAGGCAGCTCCTTGGGTATAGTAGTTATTCAGGATGGGTTGGAGTCGGTCCACGGCGGCCACAAACCGTGCCTCGGCTGTTTGTCGCCTTTCGAATTCCTCCCAAAGGCTCCGCCAGTGCTGGGCCTGATCAGCGGGCAGAAGGCCGAAGAGTCGATCTGCCGCTTGACGCTCGCGCTCCGCTTTGTCAGCCGTTGCCTCCGGATCATAAACATAAGTATCTCCCGCTTCGATCTCCACAAGATCGTGCACTAATGCCATCTGCAAGGCTCGGCATAGGTCCAGTGGCTCTGCGGCGTACTCAGCCAAAAGCATACACATAGCCGCCACATGCCAGGAGTGCCCAGCCGCATCCTCCCTCCTGGACCGATCCACCAACCAAGTCCGCCGCTGGACCGATTTGAGTTTATCGATTACCACCGCAAACTGAATCTGTTGTTCCAACCGTTCGGATCTCATGGTGTTTATGCCTTTCCTAGCGAAAAACCGGGTGGAATATCGGTATCTTGGCCACTGCTTCATTATATTCCACCTTTTTATCTCGACTTTTGCCATTTTTAAGCCTGTGCCGAATATGTTCCGCTCTAACTGTTTGTGAATATTAGAGTGAGGAAATTGTATGTACAAATGAGAGGCGATCCGTAAGTTTCGAGGCCAAAAGAAGTTAGGGAAAATGGTAAAAGTCAAGTTTATCGGACCCTCTCCATAACTGTCTGGTAAGAGGGAAGCAGAAATGATTCGTACGCTTCAGAGGATAGAGAGGATATCAATTCTGCCACCCTTCAGCCGAAGGAGGAGGCCCCCTGCATTAGGCCCCAAGGACTGCTTTGCCATTCCCCAAAAGTGGGAATTTCCTACGGATAAGCACAACAAAAAACTGAAGATCTGCCTGGGATGGCCGGAGAGCATACGTGTTTTGGTTGAAATAGTACCCAATTCTTTTTGAGGTGGTAGCAGGTTAGCCGGTGCGGGGTTGGCAGGTTTCAGAAAATAGTCGGCTCTGTTGAAAAGGGTTCCAGTTGGAGTCCTAAACCCACCGAAACTGGTACAAAGTCCATCAGAAAGAGCAAAACATTCCACGGTGGGTTGAACCTTTCAACAGAGCCAAAATTAGCACGATGCCTCTGTTGCTCTGGAATACTAGGAGAATGGGTGATGCCGATTCTTTGTGGTCTATTGAAGGGAACCTCTGCAAAATCCTGAACATTCAGTGAACTTTATGAACTTTTGATTCTTTAGCCGTTCCGTTGTCCTGCCAGGACATCTACTATCTGTTGGGTGCTACCAATCCTAGCGCCCCTATATGTTGTGTTAGAGGGAGGCCAGCCAAAATGGTATAAAAATATCCCCTTTGAATCATGCAGAGGTTCCTAAGCTCGACTTTTGCCATTCTCCCTAACTGCTTTTGCCTCCAGTAGTTACGACAAAACCTCCTTTTGTTCACCCAATTTCCTAACTCCAATAGTTATAAGAAGTTAGAACTTTCTCCTTCCGGGACGAGGCCCAAAATGGCAAAAGTGGAGCTAAGCTGTACTTTCTGAAAAAATCCCCTTTATAGGGGTTAACTTGCTCTGGCTTCAGATTGCCTTCAGCGGCTACCAGCCCAGACCCTTTGGGTTGCCTAGGAGCGTAAGCTGTTGGAAGGCCATCGGTTAGATGTACCATTTTGGTTAGGGGATTCGGCCAGGGTTTAGAATTTGGAAATTCCGTTTGGGAATGGGCGGCCCGGTTGGGCTGGCTCCATAACTTCTGCCCCTAAAGAGTGATTTTGCAGAAAGTACATTTTAAGCTCAACTTTTGCTATTCTTGGCGTCGCTTTGGAAGAAGGATACTCTCCCTGCTTGTAACTATTGGCTTTGGGAAATTATGTGAACAGGGGAGATGTCATTGTAACTCCTGGATGCAAAAAGAGTTAAAAATGGCAAATGTCGAGTTAAGCAAGCTGGGGAAGATAGTAGGTGGTCAGCCGTTCCATCGAACTGATCCTGCCTTTGGCAGGTCCAACAGCAACAAACTCCGTATTGCAGATTCGAAGTAAAAATGGGTAGGTTTTTTGAAAAGCTGGGTTTCCGGACTGGGAGGTTTGTGGGGATGATTTAGCTTGCCCAATTAACCCACAGAATTTCGGCTGCCACCGGGAGAATCTAACCCTGGCCTATTGCCAGGTAAAAGCTAAAATTTTCTATGACTTCTATTTCCAGCAGGGAAAACCGTAAAGATGGCTGTTTCTACGTGGCCGGCATGTAGAGAAGCAGCGTTGGAGGCAGTGGTGGCTCAGCGAGGCCTGTGGGCTATCCGCCGTTGCTACCAATGCCGAAAGTGTACCAACGGCTGTCCGCTCAGCTTTGCGATGGACCTTTTACCTCATCAAGTCATTCGGGCGGTGCAACTGGGGTTAGATGATCAGGTGCTGAAATCGAAAACCATTTGGGTCTGTGCGGCTTGCCAGGCCTGTTCGACTCGTTGTCCGAACGACATTGATATAGCCGGTTTGATGGATGTGCTGCGTCAGCAGTGCCTGGGTAGGCCGGTAGAGGCGGCCGAACCGGAGGTAGGGTTATTTCATCAGGCTTTTTTGGATTCGGTGCGTCGGCATGGCCGCGTTTTTGAATTGGGGATGTTAGCTCGGTATAAGCTGGTTGTCCTATGGACCAGTTTGCGAAAAGGCCGCCGGAGCCTAAAAGATTTGGCTGGCCGTCTGTGGCAGGATGCTCGGCTCGGCTGGGCGATGTTCCGCCGAGGCCGACTGCGGCCTTGGCCCAGCCGAATCCAGGCCAAAGACCAAATCCGTTCCATGTCCAGCATCCGCAGTTCAACACAGACGCAACAAGAATCCAGAACAAGTTAGCCTGACCAAACGACACCTGTTGCGGTTTCTGGGTTAGCCGGGCGGGATGGGGACTCCTTACGGAAGGCTTCCGCCGTCGTAAGCAGAGGCACCATTTATTCTCTCCGTTTATTATTCCCTTTGTCCACCGTCGGACAGGGCAGCTGGCCGTTAGGCAAGCTGGCTGAGAGAGGATGGACCAATAGGCATTCCCAAGGAGTCCCGGTTCCTGCTTCAGGGGCACTGACAGTCAAAGCTTCCTTTAGCGGGCTCTTTTTTCGGCGGAGTTGGCTTATCCGGGGATCGTAGAGCGGAAGTCCGATTCCAGGTTCCAAACGGATGCCATGTCAACCTAATTTTCTCCTGCCGGGCAGTAGGTTTTTTTCCATTTTAGGCGATTTCGATGGTTCAGGTTGGATATTATCCTGGTTGTGCGCTTGAGGGTACGGCGGCCGAGTATGATGAAAGTCTGCGGGCCGTCTGTCAAGCTTTGGACATTCGGCTAGCAGAGTTAGAGGACTGGAATTGTTGTGGGGCTTCGTCGGCCCACTGTTTGGATGAGGAATTGGCCTTGCAGTTGGCAGAACGGAACTTGCAGCTTGCCACGCAGGTAGGGCCGGAGCTGTTGGCCCCGTGTGCGGCCTGTTTTCAGCGGTTGAAAACGGCTCAGAAACGGCGGCCCAGCTATGAAGTGGTGATTTGGCATGTCAATGAGTTTTTTGCTCAGCCTGGTCGTTTGGCAGAGCTTCGGCGGCGGTTGCAGCAACCTTTACGGGGGCTTGTCGGGGTGCCTTATTATGGCTGTCTTACCCAGCGGCAGCCGAAGATCACCGACGCTGCCCAGCCGGAATGGCCCACCAGCATGGACGTTCTGATGGAAGCCATCGGAATGGAAGTGGGGTGTTGGTCGTACAAGACCGATTGTTGTGGGGGTAGTCTTCAGATACCTCGGCCAGATTTAGTCCAGCAATTGTGTGGTCGGCTTGTCTGGGCCGCTCAGGAAGCTGGAGCCGAGTGCATCGTAACGGCTTGTCCCTTGTGCCAAGCCAATCTGGATATTTCTCAAATGCTGGGTGTGCCGGTGGGGGGCCCTTATCAGCTCTTTGGATCTCAGGAGGGGGCGGTTTCGGCTGGTGCCAACTCGGCTAAAGAAACTTGCTCCTCCATGGCTACAGAGCCAAGGAGCTCTTTGTGGGCTTCTTTTGGGGCTGAGTCGGTCGAGGAGACTTCCTCGGCCAATGCCATGGGCCCAAAGGGTTCTCCTTCCGCTTCGGCTTGTTGCAACGCTGTCGAGGAAGCGAGTTGCTCTAGGCCCGCAGGAGGAGGCAGTCAACAGGCTATCTGCCCAGCTGACAGGGCAGAACCCAATAGGAAACTTCCGGTTTTTTACATTACTGAGCTGATGGCACTGGCTCTGGGCGTTGGGCAGCCGGCCCGTTGGTGGCAACGCCATTTGGTGGATGTTCGTCCCTTACTTCGGGAAAAAGGGTTTTACTTTCCATGAATTTAAGGACACTTATAAAAGGTATTAGTAGCCCATTGGCAGAGGCTGTTTCTTCCTCCTTCTGCAAGTGGGCCGACAGGGGGGGTATACCTATGTCATGCCAAGGCCTTCGGGGCGAATCGGCCGGCGCTCCGTCGGAAGGATGCGATTGTTTAGAGTCGGTGGTCGAAGATTCGTCGCCGGGGCTTTTTGCGAATGCACCTGGGGTATCAAGCTCTGATCTGGAAAACTCAGCTCCTGGGGAGCATTCGGTTCCGGGGCCTTTTGCGAGTTTGTCGGCTGTAGCGGGTGCGGAGGGGATTCCAGGGCCGGTCGGGGCGGTATTGGTGGTCGGAGGAGGTATTGGGGGCATGCAGGCTGCTTTGGACCTGGCCCAGGCCGGTTTTCGCGTCACGTTGGTCGAACGGCAATCGGCCATTGGCGGCCATATGGCCCAACTGGACAAAACCTTCCCGACCAACGACTGTTCCATGTGCACGCTTTCGCCCAAGCTGCTGGAGGTGGCCAAACATCGAAATATTGAGCTATTGACTCAGACAGAGGTGCTGGCCGTGGAGGGCCGGGCTGGCCGATTTCAAGTTCAGCTGCGAATTCAGCCTCGCTATGTACTACTGGACAAATGTAATGCTTGTGGCGATTGTCTCGCCCTCTGTCCGGTGGAACTGCCCAATGAGTTCGATCAAGGCTTATCCAGCCGAAAGGCTATCCATAAACTTTACCCCCAGGCAATTCCTGGGGCGATGACCATCAGCAAGCAATCTCGTCCGGCATGTGTGCATTCGTGTCCTGCCGGAGTGAATTGTCAGGGCTATGTGGCCCTGGTGGCTCAGGGCCGTTTTGCAGAAGCGTATGCTCTAATTCGGCAGCAAAATCCCTTTCCTGCCGTTTGTGGTCGGATTTGCCATCATCCTTGTGAGCAAAATTGTCGTCGCAGCGAGTTGGACGATCCGGTGGCCATTAATCCGTTGAAACGGTTTGTAGCTGATTGGGTCTTTCAGCAGCGTCGCGATGGCCAGCCGGTGGCTCCGCCGGAAACAGCTCCGGCGGAGCGGCGTCTGGGTCGAGTGGCCATTGTCGGTGGTGGGCCAGCAGGGCTAACCGCTGCCAGAGACCTGGCGCTGTGGGGCTACTCGGTTACCTTGTTTGAAGCGGCTGAAAAGCTCGGCGGCACCATGCGATCGGCCATTCCGGCGTACCGGTTACCGGAGGAGGTGCTGGACCGGGACATTGAGGAGATTTTGGCCGCCGGATTTGAACTTCGACTTGGCCAGGCACTAGGTCGGGACTTTTCGCTACAGGATCTCCGCCAGGAAGGGTTTCAGGCGGTATTTTTGGCTTTAGGCTGCACTCGGCCGGTGCCGCTACGTACCAATACCGAAGGGCATCCTCTGGATGGGCAAGACTTAGAAGGGGTGCTGTTGGGGTTGGACTTTCTCCAGCAAGTCAAACGAACAGGTCAGCCTCGGCTTGCGGGCCGGGTGGTCGTCATTGGCGGCGGGAACGTAGCCATTGATGTAGCCATGTGTGCACGTCGCCAGGGTGCTCAGCAGGTCGAAATCGTCTGTTTGGAGCGTCCGGAGGAGATGCCCGCTCATCGCTGGGAGGTGTTGGAGGCGTTGGAGGAGGGCATTCGGATTCGGCCCGGCTGGGGGGTGTATCGGGTTCTGGGCTTCGGCGGCAGAGTAACGGGGCTGCTCTTGCAGGAGTGTCTGACGGTTTTTGACGCCCAGAGGCGGTTTTCGCCTCGGTTTGGACCTGGCCGTCAGGAGATTGATGCTGATTTTGTGTTGATTGCTATTGGGCAGCAGCCTGATCTTTCGTTCCTGCCGGAGGATAGTCCCCTGTGGTCGGCAGATAGGCGGCGGGTGGCAGCCGATCCTTTTACCTTGCAGACCCCGTTAGGCTGGGTCTTTGCCGGTGGAGATCTGGTTACAGGTCCCAGTTCCGTGGTCGAAGCCGTTGCTCAGGGACATCGAGCCGCTGAAAGCATCCACCGATTCCTTCAGGGCGAAGACATGCAGGCCTATCGGGCTGCTTTGGTGGAAAAAGCGAAGAGTAAATCGGAACCAGCTCCCAGACCGGATGGCTGGTTTGTGCGGCAGGAGCGGGTTCGGCCTGCTCGGCTCCCAGTGGCCCAACGTCATGCTTACCAGGAGATCGAACAGACGATTTCGGCCCAGCAGGCCGTTCAAGAGGCTCGGCGATGTCTGCGCTGTGGCCTGTGTAGCGAATGTCAGGAATGTGTGAAAGTATGTAAGGCGGGGGCCATTGTGCATCAGATGCTGCCAGAACAGCGATGCATAGAAGTGGGGGCGGTGGTTTTAGCAGTTGGTTTTGAGCCGATGCCGGGCAACATCCGTCCCGAATACGGCTACGGAATTTATCCCAATGTCGTTACCAGTCTGGAGTTTGAGCGGATTTTGAGTGCTTCGGGGCCCTTTCAGGGGCATGTCCGTCGGCCGTCCGATGGCCGGCAGCCTCGCCGGATTGCCTGGATTCAGTGTGTTGGTTCTCGGGACCTGCAGCTAGGTCATGATTATTGCAGTAGTGTCTGCTGTATGTATGCCTTGAAAGAGGCGATGATGGCGGTGGATCATCTACCCGGTTTGGAGGCGGTGATTTTTGCCAACGACATTCGGGCTTTCGGCAAGGGGTTTGAAGGCTATTATCTGGCCGCCCAGCGGCAGTATGGGGTCCGGGTGGTGCGTGGGTTGCCTTCGACAGTTAAGCAGCGGCCTCGAACTGGGAACCTTTTAGTCGGCTATGTGGACGATAGTGGGCGGCTGGTCGAAGAAGAGTTCGACATGGTGGTTTTAAGTGTCGGGCTTCGGCCGCCGGCGCATACAAGCGAATTGGCCCGCCGATTGGGCATCCAGTTGGACAGGATCGGTTTTTGCCAGACGCCGCCCGGACAATGGTATCGCACCAATCGGGAGGGGATTTTCGTCGTCGGTGCATTTGCTGCTCCGATGGATATACCCGAAACGGTCATCTCGGCCAGTGCGGCGGCGGCATGCGTCGGCGAACTCTTGCACTCTGCCAGAGGGACTCTGGTGCGCAAAAAGGAGTTTCCGCCGGAGCGGGATGTCTCGGCCGAGCCTCCACGCATCGGCGTTTTTGTCTGCCGATGTGGTGCTAACATTGCTCGGGTGGTCGATACGCAGGCCGTGGTCCGGTATGCTCGCCGGTTACCGGGGGTGGTCTATGCAGAGGAAAACTTATACACCTGCTCCACAGACACCCAGCATCGGATTATCCAAGCGATTGAGGAGCATCGGTTGAATCGGGTAGTGGTGGCCAGTTGTTCGCCACGCACCCATGAGCCGCTCTTTCAGGAAACGCTTCGGGAGGCCGGTTTGAACCGGCATCTATTTGAGATGGCCAATATTCGGGATCAGTGTTCTTGGGTACATGGACGCTGGCCCGAACAAGCCACCGAAAAGGCCAAGGATTTGGTTCGGATGGCGGTGGCGAGGGCTGGTCGGCTTCGACCGCTGGCCGAACAGCAGGTACCCATAGAAAAGCGTGCCTTGGTCTTGGGTGGGGGGGTGGCCGGGCTGACGGCCGCCTTGAGTCTGGCCGATCAGGGCTTTCCGGTGGTTCTGGTGGAAAACCAACTCCACTTAGGCGGCCTGGCCCGTCAGCTCCGCTCCACCCTAGACGGCCTGAATGTCCCGAAATTTTTAGCGGAACTTGTCCAGAAGGTCCAACATCATCCCAACATTCAGCTTTATCTGGGCGCCCGATTGGAACAGTTTGGCGGTCATGTGGGCCAATTCCGAGCTGTCATCCGGCATTCAGGTCCTGCTCCGAACTTCCAGAGCAACCAACCGATTGATCCCGGTTGGTCTTCCGACCAAGGGGCTGCTACCCAACATGACGGTCATTCTGGTGGGGGGCGGTTGGCTTCGGCGGCCAACGACCGGGTGGAGCTGGTGGTTGGGGCGGTCATTTTGGCCACCGGCGGTGCTGCGTATCAGCCCAGCGAATACGGCTATGGCAAAGCGGGTCTGATGACGCAGTTAGAACTGGAAGAGCTTTTAGCTTACCGACCGGAGCAGGTTCGGCAATGGCGGCAGGTCGTTATGATTCAATGTATCGGTTCTCGCACACCCGAAGCACCGTTTTGTAGTCGAGTCTGTTGCAACCAGGCGGTCAAAAACGCCCTGGCCCTTTTGGAGCTGAACCCGCAGCTTCGGATCTATGTGCTTCATCGAGACGTTAGGACTTATGGATTTTATGAGCGGGCTTATCAAAAGGCACGGGAGGCGGGGGTAGTATTTTTGCGTTTTTCGGTCGATCAGCCGCCTCAGGTGGAACCCCTCTTTGGCGGTTGTGGGCAGACGGCTGCAGGCCAAACTTCCTCGGCCGGCTTGGTTGTTGGACCGCTCGAGGCCATCGCCGGCTGCAGTCAGGTTGACACGGCAGGTGCTTCGGGCAGGGTAAGCTGGCAGGATCCGGCACAAGCCGATCCCCCATGGAACTCTCCGCAGGGGCGTAAAGGCACAGTCTCGAACCGTTTGGTGGTCCGGGTGTATGAGGAAGCGTTGCAGCAGATGGTGGAGCTTCGGCCGGATTGTGTGGTGCTATCGGCTGGGGTGCGGCCGGGGCCGTCGGCTCAGGAGCTTTCGCAGCTTTTGAAAGTCCCGCTGACGGCCGATGGATTTTTCCTCGAAGCGCATATGAAGTTACGTCCGTTGGACGTGGCCACCGAGGGCATTTTCCTGGCTGGGCTTGCTCATGGGCCAAAGATGCTTTCCGAGGCCATTTTGCAGGCCAAGGCAGCGGCCAGTCGAGCGGCCAGTCTGCTTGCCCAAGATCGGCTGCAACGGTCCAGTATCGTCTCTCAGGTCGATCCCAGTCGCTGTGCGGCCTGTTTGACTTGTGTGCGGCTCTGCCCGTTTGATGTGCCCCGGATTACCGAGCAGGGGGTTGCTTACATTGAGCCGGCCCAGTGTCAAGGTTGCGGCTTGTGTGCATCGGCCTGCCCTCGGAAAGCAATTCAAACTCATCATTATGAAGACGAGCAACTGTTGGCCAAACTGGCTGCCTTATGGGCCGACTCAACCATGGCGGAAAACTTAGAGCTTCTGACAAATTAAAACGAAGTTGCTTAACTGAAGGCCAGATGCGTGCCGGGGGCACCGCTGTTTTGCTCATTTTTATGGTGCCGTTGGTTGCTCTACTTTATTGGTTGCTCTACTTTAGCTGTTTTAGCTGTTGATGCGTGTTTTGGCGGCTAGCCCGTATTTTGGTGGCTAGCCTGTGGCAGTGGATGCATGTGGCGGCCAACGGGAGGCTGTTTTAGCTGTTGATGCATGTTTTGGCGGCTAGCCGGTATGGTGGTGGCTA
>JANXAQ010000014.1 GCA_025062105.1 Thermoguttaceae bacterium | reverse complement strand
CAACTCCCTTGGGCTATAATGCTCGTATCCATAAGAAACTCCTTAGGGTGTTGTGGGTATTGAAACCTCCTTGGCTTTCGCCCCGCAACACCCTATTTTATCTATTTTGCCCAATTCGCCCACAAAATTTCAGCCGCACCCTGTCCATCCCCACCCCCAAACTCCGGTGTCTCCTAGGCTGGAAGGGGTTAACTCCTACATTATTAAGCTTTGCATAACGAATTAAACTTGGCCTCCCCCGGAAAGCCGGAAAAATGCGGTATTTCCGGTCTGAAGGAGTTTATTTAGGAACCTCTGAATAATTCCGGTTTTTGAATCCTTTGGGCTTTGAGGGCAGAGTGGCAGACGCCGGCAAAGCTCAAGAGGACTAAAACACACCTACCCCATTCCTTTGCACTATAATCACCCCCCCGGCGCTGTCCAGCATGGAGAAAAAATTTTTCGGAAAATTTTCTAAAAGAGAGCTACCCCACTTTAGTAGGGCTTTAGGGGGGATGGCCCACTTTAGCGGGCTTCTCTGAGCATGGGGAAACATTGGGAAACAGTCGAGTCCTGCTTGGGCAGGCATGAGTCCTGGAGAGGCATTCCCAAAAGCAGTCCCTCTGGATACCCTAAGGAGGCCATAAGGAGTTCTGCTTGTTTTTCCAAGGAGCCCCTATTAAGAGACCTTATTTCGAGGCAGGTCCCTAGAAGCAGCAGCACCGATGCGTGGCGAACACATCGAGCAACAACACGGCCAAAAGACGTTTGCCAGTTTAGGGTTTGACCAGCACCGAAAGAGTACCCGTCGGCACGCGTTTTTGCGGACCATGAACCGGGTCATGCCGTGGCAGGAGCTGGCGCGGCTGGTGGAAGCGTACTCTGGCCGGAAGGGCTACAATCCACAGATCGTCTCCAGCTGGCAGGTGTTTAGTGGAACCCTACTACCCGAAACAGCCCGGGCCGGGTCGGCCGGCCAAGCCGTTAGGGTGGATGCTGCGACTGTAGGAACCTCTGCATAATTCAAGGGGGATATTTTTATAGCATTTTCGATGCCCTTCCTCTAACACAACATATAGCGCTGCAGCATTGTTAGGGCCCAATAGATAGTAGGTGTTCGGATAGAAGAACTGAACGGCTATATAATCAAAAGTCCCTAAAGTTCACTACATGTTCAGGATTTTGCAGAGGTTCCATATTTCTTTCCTATTGGGGCCTTTGCCCAACCTCCCCGGACTAGGGGACTTCTGGCTTCTAGAGAGTTCTTTCCATTAGCCGGATTCGTGTCCGCTCACCAGCGACAGGACGTATTGAACCGATGCGCTGCCATTGAGGTTGGTCCGCGAGTTTGTGCGAAGTTCATCAATCCGAAAATAGGAACGTTTAATGGCTTTGGAGAATCCTCGTACTAGCACTTCATCCTCATATTTTACGTCACATCCGCGCTCGTTTGCCGACTTTCAATATGTCTATCCGGTGGTCAGTCGGCGGGCCGGCGGCATCTCGCTTGGCGTGAACCTGAACCTAGATAAGCGCTGTAACTTCAATTGCATCTACTGCCAAGTCGACCGAAGGGACTTAGCCGCGCAAAAGGAGCTGGAAGATCGATCTTCTTGTGCCAGCTGTTTAGAAGGCATGGGGGCCGACTCCTCCTTGGCCAAAAACGTCCATCAACAGCAATTTACCGATATTCACCGTTTGGAAGTAGAATTGGAGTCGGCTTTGCAGATGTGGCAGTCAGGCCAGCTGCTACAGATCCGGCCGTTTGCCGATTTGCCACCGGAGCTTCGTCGGCTGAACGACATTGCCCTTAGCGGCGACGGGGAACCGACTCTGTACCGAAACTTTCCGGAGATTGTCGCATGTTGTGCCGTGGTTCGACGCCGTCATCGGCTGGCAGATCTCAAATTGGTGCTCATTACCAATGCCAGTCTGCTGGACCAGCCTTATGTGCAGGAGGGTCTTGCTATTCTGGACCAAAACAACGGCGAGATTTGGGCCAAACTGGACGCCGGTACGGAAAGTTATTTTCGGCAGGTGGCTAGAACAAGCCTGCCGTTGGAGCGGATTGTCCGAAATATTCAACAGACGGCTTGTGTGCGGCCGGTGGTGATCCAATCGCTTTTTATGCGCATTGCCGGCCAAGGACCGCCGCCAGAAGAACTGGCCGCCTATTGCCAACGGTTAAAAGAAATTGGAGAGTCGGGTGGACAAATCAAACTGGTTCAGATTTACACGATTGCCCGGCCTCCCGCCGAATCGATCGTCTCCGCCCTGCCCACGCAGGAACTTCAGGCAATCGCCGCCCTCGTGCGGCAAACCACCGGCCTCCCGGTGGCCGTCTTCGCCGCCTAGGAATTTTTTCAGAACCCCATTCCAGAGGGGGAGGGCGAAAGACTCGGAAGATAATGATAGAATTAAGGAAGAATACCGAAAAACAGGAGGTACTCTATCGTGGGTCGAAAATACGCCAATCCCCCGATCCTGGAGGCGGTTTGTGAATTCCGATTAAGCCGGAAAACGCCGTGGGATATTACCGTGCCGGGACGTGTGTATGAAAAACTCCGGGAGGAGTTTCCCCTTCGGGAAGATCGAGTGGTGGAAGACTGGGACATTACTTATCATCCTGTCCGGAGCCGTGGGCCAATTCTGAGAGAACCGCGACTTCTCTGTTTCACCAACGAAAAGAACTTATTTATCCAATTGGGACGTCGCCTGTTGTCGGTACATGTAGTTCGACCCTATCCTACCTGGTCGGCCTTTAAGCCGAGAATTGCTAAGGCCTGGGAAAGCCTGGCTGGAATCGTGGAAATCCGCGGTTTAAGCCGGATAGGCCTTCTTTATGTGAATAGAATCGAAGCCCCTTCTCTGGAAGGAAACCTAAAGGATTATTTTGACTTTTATCCGTTCCTAGGGGAACATGTTGCCCGGGATGTGGCCAATTTTATGCTGGCCGTTGAATATAGGTATGCCGATGGCCGAGATCGCTGTGTGACTATTTTGAGCAGTTCAATGAAAAGTTCCAAGACCTTTTTCCTAGAAATTGACTATTTTCTCTTCCAGTCGGAGTTGATACCTCCAACGGAGGCCATTTCCTGGGTAGAAGAGGCCCATAGCCGGGTGGAGGAAATTTTCGAAGGGTGTATTACCGACCGGTTAAGAGAGCAGTTCCAACCAGTGGAGAGCTAAGATGCCCCCAATTTCTGCCATTCTCCCTGAAGAGGAAGTATGGTTTCCGGCGAAAAGAGCAGTATCCAGACTAAGCCAGAAACGCTCTGCCGCTTCCGCGTCCTTTGAACCGATAAGAGGAGAATCAGGTTCAGAAATCTGGCAGAAAGTCCTGTTCCCATTGCTAGAGCGATTTTCCTCTATTAAAGAGGGCAGAAAGAGAAGGGGACCCAGTGTGATCCGGCGTGTTTGGCGTCCCAATCTGAGCACTTCTCTCAGATGGAGAGTGCAACTAGAGCAAATTGGCTTAGAGCGGTTAGGGGTTCGGATTCCTGATCCGGCAGAGGTGTTCGACTATCTGGTTCGATTTCCTGAAATGATTTTGGTGGTAGATGAGGTAGTACGAATTGCCGCCAAAAGACTTCCAGACGCCCAACTGACCTTGCAAGTCTATCACGACGCGGAAATCGAAGAGGAATACTTAACCCTTTACGCCCGATTTAACTTCTATGATGAAACCACAATGGAAAGGGTACGAGCGGTAAGAGATCAATATAGACCCTTGCTTAGAAATAGATCAGGCTGGCTTCTTTTCACTACGGACTTTCGACCGCCGGAGTAAGGAGATGCCGTTTGATTGGCGAGAGTTTCTAGCTTTGGCCAAAGCGCTCCAACAATCGCCCCCTACGAGTTGTTCTATAGAGGCGGCCCAGCGATCCGCCGTCAGCCGAGCGTATTACGCTGCCTTCTGCTATCTTCGCAATTACGCCGAAAACCACCTGGGCTTTCATCGCACCCGCACAGGGAAAGACCATTCGCTTCTGAGAGAACATCTGAAAACGCGGGGATCTCCGTGGGATGTACTGGCAGAAAACCTAGAAGAGTTACTCCAATGGCGTCACCTGTGCGATTATGATGATATGGTCGGCAATTTAAATCTCATAACCTTGGGCGCCATCGCCACAGCCAAGGATATAATCGACATATGTTCATAATTTCAAGGGGAGCTTCGTTTCCCTCCTTCGTGTTTTCCATGGAGGGAATATCCTCTCAAATGGTAGGCGTCTTCCCGTATTCGGGAGATCCTACAGTCCTGTTCCAACATACCTGCTGAATGGTAGGTAAGAACTTTCGGCTCTTCGTTTTAAGGGAGAAAGATGATGGGCAAGAAAAATCACCGGGAAGGCCTTTTGTTTGATCGGCGGGGGTTTTTGGAGGCGATGGCCGCTGGCGTAGGGATGGTGGGCGGTTGGGCAGCGGTTGGCCGGTGGGCGGCGGCGGAATCCGCAGGAGAAACACCGCTTTCGCCAGGTGGTCCAGGGACGGCTCCTGCAGCAACGCCTTCCTTGGCTGTCCCGGGGGCGGCGTCGAACCCCGCACTGGCCGAACCAGCGGGGCCGGTCGGCGGGCGGAAGATCAAGCTGGGGCTGGTCGGCCAAGGCGGCCGGGGCCGGTGGATCGCCCGGTTGTTCCAAAAACATGGCGGGTACCAAATTGCAGCGGTGGCCGATTACTTTCCCGAAGTGGCTGACCAAGCCGGTGAGGAATTCGGCGTAGATAAGAAATATCGGTTTTCCGGTCTGAAAGGCTACCAGAAGGTGATCGACAGCGGGGTGGAGGCCATTGTGCTGAAAACGCCGCCCTGCTTCTTCCCCGACCATGCCAAGGCAGCAGTCGAGGCTGGGGTGCATGTGTATATGGCGAAGCCTGTTGCCGTGGATGTGCCCGGCTGTTTGGCCATCCAAGAGGCCGGCCAACAGGCAACCCGGAAAAACCGCGTCTTCCTGGTCGATTACCAGATGCCGACCGATCCAGTCAATCAGAAGGTGGCCGAGGTGATCCGGAGCGGACAGTTAGGCCCGTTGGCCCGCGTGAGCACCGTTGGCATTAGCGGCGGGCATAACGATCCGCCGAAAACGGCCACTATTGCCAGCCGATTGCGAGGCCTGATTTGGGATAATGACATTCCGCTGGGCGGTGGGTTTATCGTATCGTTTGATATTCATGCGATTGATGTGGCTGTTTGGGTGTTGGGCCGGCGGCCCACGGCGGCAACAGGCGCCTGTCGGATTGCCCGGCCAGAACCCCGGGGCGGAGATAGCCCCGATGTGTTTTCGGTCATTTTCGAGTACGAAGACGGCTTGCTCCATGACCATTGGAGCCAGCATCTGCCCAACCGCACCCCAGGGGAAATCAGCATGAAGGCGTTTACCTACACCGGCCATGCGGTGATCAACTACTGGGGCAATTCGGGCTACGAAATCCGGGGCCAGAAGCGAGTGGAAGCTGCCGTGGAAAACCTCTACGAAGCCGGCGCGGTGCGGAATATCGCCCATTTCTACAAAGCGATTTTGGAAGGCCCCTATGACAATCCCACGGTTGCCCGGGCAGTGTACGGATGTTTAACCTGCATTCTAGGCCGAGAAGCTTGCCTGCGCGGCCGTCGCCTAACCATGGCAGAACTTTTGGCCGAAAAGAAGCACCTGCCGCTAGATCTGACCGGCTTAGTAGAATAGAGATTGGCAAAAATGCTTCCTACCTTTACCTTCGAAGAAAATCAACTCTTGCCAAATTTTGAGAACTTCTTTTGCTCTTCGGTGATACCAACTATTTGTCCACTGAATTTTCTGACCCTAACCTTCAAAAAAACCTATCGCCTCTAACCTTCTAACAAAATGAGGTTTTCTTTCGCTTTAGGGGTTTATGAGCGGTAAAATGCCCCTGCCGCTTTCGGAGAGTTTCATTTGGATAGGGGCTCGCAGTGCGACTTTTGCCATCTTGGCATCTTCCCGAAAGGAGATCGCTCTAACTGCTTGGTTTATTGGACTTAGAGGCTGTCCTAAAATGGGGATAGGACTGGTTGCAGTGGGTTTTGGCCGACCGGCTTTTATCCTTCAGACTCCTTAAAAACAGGGATTTTGGGGATTCTGGAGCATTGAGGAAGGAAACCTTCTTTCATTATAGAAAATGTTTTTTCGGACACCGTCTTAGCTAGATTTTTGCCATTTTTAAGCCTGGGCCGGAGCTGCAACGTTCTAACTCTTTGTAGGTATTAGAGTTAGGAAATCCCATGTCCAAATGAGGTTTGTTGTGGAACTTCTGGCAGCAAAAGGAGTTAGGGAAAATGGCAAAAGTCGAGGAACCCGTGGGTAGTAAATAACCTGCCCTCTCCCGCAAATGTAATGCGAGGAACCCTCTACCAGTTCGATTTTTGGAGGAATTTTTGATATGCGTCCCTGGAAACTTGCCGAGACAAACTATGGAATTGTTAAAAACCAGCGGTATGAAGTGGCGGTCATCCCCTTTGGAGCCACCGAACCGCATAATCTGCATCTGCCCTACGGAATCGACAGCTTGGAAGGGGAGATCATAGGAGAGAAAATTTGTGAAACAGCGTGGAATCGGGGGGCTAAAGTCATTCTGCTTCCGACCATCCCCTATGGCACCCAGACCAACCAGATGCGGTTTCCGCTGGCCATCAATCTGAATCCCTCCACCTTAGCTTTGATCGTCAAGGATCTGGTGGACTCGTTAGAACAGCATGGGATTTTAAAGATCCTGCTCCTAAACAGCCACGGGGGTAACGATTTCAAGTGGATTTTACGGGAATTGTACGGAAAGACGAAGGCCCATCTATTTTTGTGCAATTGGTATTCAATTTTTCAGGATATCTATCACCAGATTTTCCAACAGCCAGACGATCATGCTGGGGAGATGGAAACCTCGTTTGCATTGGCGTATTTTCCGCACTTAGTCGCACGAAATCCGGACGGTTCTTTGGCGGCCGATCTAACCCCGCCAGCAAAAAGTAGGTTTGAGGCTATTAACCGAGGTTGGGTCTCTATCACTCGGCCTTGGCATCTGTTGACCACTAATGCAGGAGTAGGCAATCCGACGGCCGCGTCTCCGGAAAAGGCCCATCGTATGATGGAAATCGTGGTTCAGCGAATTGCCCAGTTTTTGGTGGAGCTATCAGCTGCTCCGCTGGATGAGCGGTTTCCCTACTAACTGGACCTTTATGGAACCTTTGGCATGATTTAAAGGAGACATTTCTATCTCATGTTGGCCTCTCTTCCCTCTAACCCAATATCTAGGGACGCTAGTAGCATTGTTAGCACCCGATAGATCGTAGGTGTTCGGATAGAAGAACCGAACGGTTATAGAATCAGAAGTTCATAAGGTTCACTATATGTTCGGGTTTTTTCAGAACTTCTGTCTAATTTCTAGCAAGTAGCCCTTTTGGAGCTCCGAACCCATTGAGAAGCTTGACTTTTGCCATTTTGGGCTTGTTGTGTAAAGCAGAAGCCTTTAACTGCTAGGAATTAGCGGAGTTAGGAAAGTAGGTGAATAAAAGGGAGTACCATAACTCCGAACGTCAAACCAAGTTAGAAGTTAGCAAAAATCGCAAAAGCCGCGTTTATCAGGGGGATCTCTGCTTTCGCTCCCGATAGCAAGAGGGGATTCTCTATTCGGCAGGAATGTACCAGATCGGAGTCTTACCGATCGAAATAGTTGCATTCACGACGGGGAGCTACGGGAGGGGGGGTTATCGTCCTGACGCAGGGGCAGAACGGCATATCCGTTGCAATGCTCCAATTGGCGGATCTTTTCTAGCCGACGGGCATGACGGCCGCCCTCGAATTCCGTCTTGATCCATACTTCCACCAACAGATCCACTAAGCGGTCTCCCAGCATATCACCGGAAAGACAGAGAATATTCGTATCGTTGTGGCGTCGGCTGATTTCGGCCGTCAGCAGGTCATGGCAAGGTGCAGCCCGTATACCGGGGAATTTATTGGCGACAATCGCCATGCCGATTCCTGTGCCACAGATCAGGATGCCCCGATCCACTTCACCTCGAGCCACCAGGCTGGCCACTTCGGCGGCGATGTCTGGATAATCAACGGGTGGCTCCGGATACCGGACGCCCACATCGATGCTTGGGATGCCCATCCGCTGCAAGAGTTCTAGAATCTTCTCCCGCAGATGTACCCCCCGATGATCGCTGCCCACCGCAATTCGCATGAAAATTGGCCCTCTAATGTTGAACTAAGATTTCTCCATGGCGTATCTGGTGGAGACCCCCAAGCCACTCCGTTGATCCAGATTCCTTTTCCCTAGCTTGAAGTAGTCCGGGGCTTTTCGCCAACCTATCTCCCGGGTTTGGGGTTTCCTTTTGAAGTGGGAAAGATAATTCCGTGTTCCGGCCCGCCGCTCGCCAGCCGGTTCAATCAGGCCCCTGCCCTCGATGGGGGCGGGAGAACCTTCTCCAGCCCCTTTTTGCGTGGTTTGTCGGCCGGGCGGATCCGGTCAACCTCCCGAAAATCTACCCCTCGGCTATCCAAGCTTCATCCCTTCTACATTTTAAGTATATGTTGAGAGGTAACTGAAATATAGGTTGTATTTGCTTTCCTTGCAACCCAAACCATCCTGCAGAGGGGGAAAAATCTGGGAGAGCTCGGGTATAGGGAGGTACAAATACCCCAATGTTTCATTTTTTGGTATTTATATCTCCCTGATTTTATTCCATTCCCCCAACGTTCTTCCATTAATAGGTGGTTCATTTCCCCTCGGTATGGGTACCGAAGGCGTCTTTCCCGAGGCCACTCCGGAGATTTCTTCCGCTTGCAGGACAATCGCCTCCATACCCAAAAGACCGCTTCCGGGGAGGTTGGAGAGGTTGGTCCCGGGAGGAAGAGGGACAGTCCAGAGCAAGCTCGCAGGTTGGCGAAAGATTGAGGAGGATAATATTTCACCTGAATGAAATCCTCCTGAATTTACCCACTACTTGGTGGAGCAAAGGCGTGGGCGGGCCAGCCGTCCACACACGACCCATCCGCTCCAACCGTCCGCGCTCCTCCCCAAGTTTGTAACATTTCAGCCAAATGGCGCACTGGAGTCATTCCTGGGCAAGCAGCGGTCCAGTTTTTTGCTGGTGTATCTCTGCTGGATTCCCACCTTCGCGGGAATGCCTTCATAGGCTATTGCTCGGCTAAACTAGGCAGGTTTTTCATTCGGGATTCGGCTGAAGTGTTACCCAAGTTTCTCCACTCGGCCGAAATGTTCCTAGCGGATAGATCGAAGAGGTTTATTGCGTCTGGGTGGGGGGAGTTGGGGTATCGGTTTGGCTGGCAGACTCCGAAGTGGAAGCAGAGTGGCTTTTTCGAGCGAACCTTCTACGCTTTGGCTGAGCGGCCCGATGGGCCAATAGCTCCAGAGCCTGCTGAAACGTAAGCTCTTCTGGGGACATGTCCCGGGGCAAGGAAGCATTCGTTTGGCCGTCGGTTACATACGGCCCATATCGGCCTACCATCAACACGACAGGTTGCCCAGTAACCGGGGAGACATCAAATACTTTGAGCGGTTCTTTACTGAGCGGGGTTTGTCGTCGAGATGATTTGGGCTGGGCCAAAAGCTCCAATGCCTCCTGGAGGGTAATTTGGAGGGGAGAAAGATGCTCGGGCAGCGAGCGGGTCTGGTCGCCGCATTTGACAAAAGGTCCAAATCGGCCCGATTGGACGATAACTGGCTGGCCGGTGTCTGGATGGAGGCCCAATTGGCGGGGCAGATTCAATAGCTGTAAGGCTAGTTCCAGGGTAACTTCTCCCGGCTTCATAGAGCGGAGCAAGGAGGTTTTTTGCACCGAGGGGTCTTCGTCAGTGCCTCGTTGGATATAAGGGCCGAACCGGCCGGTCTTCAGATAAACGGGTTTTCCTGTCTGAGGACAGGTGCCCAAAAGCTGGCCGCCGTTTTGGGATTGTTCTAGAAGTTGCATTGCCACCGCCACGGTCAATTCATCGGGGGCCATTTTTTCTGGCACACTGGCCCGCCGATTCCCATGTTCCAAAAAGGGTCCATATCGGCCTACCCGGACATAGATAGGGCCATTGTCAGGTCCTGGCGCTTGACCGATATAAATCCGGCCTACATCGCGGGGGTCAATTTCGGCGGCTTTCTGCTCAATTTGCGGTTTTAGACCCGGGTGGTGTCCCCCAAAATAGAACCGGCGGAGGTAGTCCAGATGTTCCAATTCGCCTCGGCTGATGGCATCCAATTCGTCTTCCATTTCCGCAGTAAAATCGTAATCGACCAATTCGGGAAAATGTTGTTCGAGCAGTTGGACCACAGCAAAAGCGGTCCAAGTAGGAACCAGGGCTGAGCCGCGCTTGAACACATAATCTCGTGCTAAGATCGTATCGATAATCGTGGCATAGGTGCTGGGTCGTCCGATGCCCCGCCGTTCCAGTTCCCGGGTTAGAGTGGCTTCGCTGTACCGGGGGGGAGGTTGGGTGGAATGGGATTTCGGTTCCAGAGACTCCACCCGAAGGGTTTCCCCTACGGCAATCGAAGGCAGGCGTTTTTCTTCTGGTCCTGCCTCTTGGGGTTCGTCTGGTTCTTCGATGTAGGCCCGTAAATAGCCGGGGAAGTCGATGATTCGACCAGAAACTTCAAAAAGAGCATCTTCCAGTTGGATGCTGATGGTAACGGTTCGGCCTCTGGCGTCGGCCATTTGGCAGGCTAAGGTCCGCCGCCAGATCAGTTCATAGAGTTTTTCTTCATCCGGGCCGAGTTGTCCTCGAAGTTTATCGGGGTGTTCAAATGGATGGCCAGCAGGGCGGATGGCTTCGTGAGCCTCTTGAGCGTTTTTGACGCGGGTAGGATACACACGGACTTCAGGAGCCAGATATTCGGCACCAAAAAGGGCCATTATCTCCTGTCGAGCTGCCTCAACCGCGACCGCCGCTAGCGAAGTCGAATCGGTACGCATATAGGTGATATAGCCGCTTTCATACAGGTTCTGAGCGGCCTGCATGGTGCGTCGGGCCGTAAAGCCAAACTTCCGGTTAGCCTCTTGTTGGAGGGTGCTGGTGGTAAAGGGGGGATAGGGGCGGGAGATGTACGGCTTTTCCTCTACCGAGCGGACCACGGCGGTACCTTGCCGGAGCCGCTCTGCTAGGGCCCTAGCCGCTGACTCATCTAACAATAGGAGTCCTGGGTCTTTCAATTGGCCGGTGTTCGGATCGAAATCTCGACTAGTGGGTAAGCGCCGCCCTTCCACTGCCACCAAAGGTGCCTGCAGAGTTTCCCCGGTCTGTTTGGCAAATAAGCCCAATAGGTCCCAGTAGGTAGCCGGCACAAAAGCCATCCGCTGCCGCTCCCGTTCTACGATCAATCGGATGGCCACACTCTGAACCCGGCCAGCCGATAGCCTCGGTCCAATTTTCCGCCACAAAAGCGGCGACAGCTCATACCCATACAGACGATCCACAATCCGGCGGGTTTCCTGGGCACGGACCAGGGCCTGATCAATCTGGCGAGGATGCTTGAGTGCCTCCAGCACCGCTTCCTGAGTAATTTCGTGGAAAACCAGCCGATGTACCGGTACCTTCGGTTGCAGCACCTCACACAAGTGCCAACTGATCGCCTCTCCTTCCCGATCTTCGTCAGTCGCTAGGTACAATTGCTGAGCCTTCTTGAGCATCTCTTTGAGTCGTCGGACCTGCTTGGCCTTTTGGCGGGGGATCACATAAATGGGCCGAAAATTATCATGTACGTTGACCCCCAAATGTCGCCACTCCTCTTGCCGGTATTGTTTGGGTACCTCTTTGGCGCTTTCGGGCAGGTCTCGGATATGGCCAATCGAAGCTTCAATAGTAAAGCCCGGGCCTAAAAACTTGCTCAAGGTACGGGCTTTGGTAGGCGATTCGACAATGACCAACGACGTACCAGGTGTACCAGCTTTTTTCGCCATAGGACTGTCAAACTACAAAACAAGGAATAAAAAGGAATATCGCACTCTTCCCTTCCCCAAAAAGCAGGTGGAGCTTTGCTCCTAGAACAGTCCAAACTCTTGGGATTTTGGAATTTTATAGTGCTCGTAACAATTCCGTGGAGCGAACCTCTTGGCACCCACCCAGAAGAAAAATCTGGGCAATATGGGAAATCTAGAGGAACCTCTTCATAATTCAAGGGGGGATCTCTTTAATTCCTAAACTATTCATCCCAATGAAATCCCAATTTGGAGAAAATGAGGAAAATAGAGAAAATTTTCAAAATTTTCTGTCTTTCCTAGGATTGCCTAATTTTTTTCTTGTCCTAAATGTCCCATTTTCTAAAAATAGTTGGGGTGCAATGCTGTTACTCCGCTCGGTTGAAGGTTTAGTTTTCCTTTTCCTATCCGTTTATAGAAGGCTCAGGCTAGAAGACCTCTGCCGCTTGGATTTACTAAAAAAGGAAGCTCTGCATAATTCAAGGGAAGTTTTACACCAGGTTGGGTACCATACTTCTAACCCAATATATTGGGTTGCTTGCATTGCTAGGACCCAATAGATAGTAGGTGTTTGGGTAGGAGAACCCAACGGCTATAAACCCAAAAGTTCAAGAAGTTTACTATATGTTCAGGATTTGGCAGAGGTTAAATAAGGCCGCTTAACTCCTGTGGCGTGTAGCGGGGCTTCATCCTACTAAATTTTCCACCCTTAATTTTCCTACCTTTTTTTCCTACCTTCCTTTTATTTCCGGAAAAGGTTAGGTCCTGGCCTGCAGAGGAGAAAATGCGGGTTTGCAAACTTTTCAAGTGGGCTTTAAAATAACCGTTCTTGGAAGGTACGCGGAAATCCTCAGGAGGATTGGTATCCGGGAAGATCAGTTTAAAGAGGTATCAATACCCCCACTAGCTAGGTATTTTTTTCTGAGTTTGTCTCTTTTTCCAACTATCACCAAATAAGGGGGTTAAGGAAGTTTGTCAAGCGGAAAAGTTTTGCAAATAGCACTGAAGAGGGGATAGGTATGGCTAGTCCGTTTACCGTATTTCGCAAACACCAGAAGGTGTTTTTGGCGGTGTTGGCCCTTTTGGCGATGATCGCCTTTGTTTTTTTGTCCGGCCCGGTCTTTGATGCTCTGACGACCGGCCATGTGCACAATCCGGTGGTAGTGCGTACGAAGGCCTACGGAGATCTTACCGAGGCGGATTTGGCCAATTTGCTCCGCCAGCTGAATCTGGTACGCACCTTTTTTGAACGGGTGTATTGGACTTTGGGTTTGCGAGTGCCGGTGGAGCTGCCTTCGGAAGAATCGGCGATAGAGATTTGGCTGTTGGCCAACCGAGCACGAGAGCTGGGGATCGTGATTAGTAATCAAATGATCAATTCATACATCCAGGAAATGACCGGCAAACGGGTACCCCGTGAGACGTTTCGACAGGTGCTTAGGGAGATGCACGTTTCGGACTGGCAACTGTTCGAGGCGATGCGGACAGAACTAGCAGCTCGGCAACTGCTGGAAATGATTGATTTTAGCACCGCTCCCGCTACGCCGGCCCAGCGCTGGCAGTATTATCAGCGTCTCCATCGCCGGGCCAGTGTGGAACTGGTGGCCGAACCCGTGGCTAAATATGTCGATCGGGTTGGTGAGCCGGAAGAAGCTACCCTTCGAGATTTTTTTGAAAAATATAAGGAAAATTTTTATGACCCCACCTCTCCGGAACCAGGATTCCGCCGACCCCATCGGGTAGTGGTCGAATATCTCAAGGCCGAGATCGCCAAATTCCTCGAACCCAGCTCAATCACTGAAGAACAAATCCGTCAGTACTACGAAAAAAACAAAGACATGTATTACCTACGCAACAAATTACCGCCGGTGGAAAAAGCCAACCCAAAAACACCACCGCCTGAAGCTCCCTTGCCGGAAAAACCGAAACCTGAACCTTCGGCAGCCACTCCATCAGAACCAAAACAACCCATATCCCCGCCCACAACTCCCCTCCAATCAACTGAGGCCGAAAAACTTGCCGCAGAAAAAAAGCCTAAGGAACCCTCTGAAGAAAAAATGCCGAAAGAACCCCCTGCAGAAAAAATGCCTAAAGCAGCCCCAGCAGAAAAAACACCTAATGAACCCCTTATAGAAAAAAAACAGCCTGTTTCAGAGGCTCCTGAAAAATCTGCTTCGCAAAAGGTACTTAAAGACGCCCCGGTATCGGCTCAGCCGAAGGAAGGAGCAGCTACCCGGCGAAAGGCCTCAACCATCTCCGAGGGTGTTCCATACCTTCTGCTATCGAGACACTCTGGGGGAACTAGCGGCATGTTGGAGGAGTTACCGACTTTGGGGGCTGTTTGGGCCGAAGCTATGAGCTCCTTAGGACTTGGCTCCCAGGGGGCAGAGTGGCCGACTCTGTGGAGTGTTTCAGCGGAGGGGGGCCAAGCTTCGGCTTCTTCCCAAGCCGATGCCCAGCATATTTCGGAACCAGCCGAGAAGGCCTCGGAAAGCGCACCGTCGTCCTCCGCTAAACGATCCGGGGACAAAGCCCCAGAATCCCAAACTGTCAAACCGGAAAAGGGGGTGGAGGGGTCAACATCTTTGCCCACGTCCGTCGCTCAGCCCAAGGCAAAACCTGGGGAAGGAGTCTCTGCTGGGCAGGAGGGGAAGCAGTCCGAGGCCAAGCCTGCCAGTGCCTCCTCGGGCGGGGCACCAGTCAGTTCGTCGCCGGCCTCCAAGTATATACCCTTGGAGGAAGTGCGGGAGGAGATTCGGGAAGTATTGGCCCGGGGGCAAGCGCAGGCGAAGATTGAGCAGATGTTGCAGAAAATACGGGATCAGATGAACAGTTATTCTCAGGCTCGTCTGGCCGCTCTGGCCGCGGGCAAACACCCCCCCAAACCCTTTAACCTGGAAGCCCTAGCTAACCAATATGGCCTTCAGTATCGGCGGACGCCGCTGGTGGCCGAATGGCAATTGCGGCGGGATTTCCGAGACATTGCCCAAGCACAGGTGGCAGGTCGGGAGTCGGTTATTCGGGTGTTGTATTATCAAGGTCGGCCGCCTTTGCAGCCGATGCTGGCTCAGGATGTGGATGCCTATTATCTGTTTTGGAAATTAGAGGATGCCAAGGAGGCGATTCCATCCTGGGATTATACGGAAGCGGAGCGACTAGAACATGAAGCGGAGCAGGCTCGCCAGCGGGGCCAGGAGGAAGAGGCGGCTCGGTTAGCTGATCTTGCCAACCGAGCTCGCAGAGAAACCGATCAACTTCGTCAGGAAGTGCTTCGGAGCTGGAAGATGATTCAGGCCAGAAGCCTTGCCAGGGATCGAGCCGCCCAATTGGCTGCCTTGGCTCGGAAAAGCGGAAAACCTTTGCAGGATGCCTTTGCTAAGGAACCCGGTGTAACCGTTCTGGAAGCTGGTCCATTTAGTTGGCTTACCTATGGGGGGATATCGCCTCGGCTTTTTATGCAAGCGCCGCCCCCGCGGATCAGCTCCATCCCTCAGGTAGAATTGCCTGGTGAAGAGTTTATGCAAACCGTCTTCCGGATGGAGCCTGGGCAGGTGGAGGTGGCATTCAACCAGCCGCAAACCGTCGCCTACGTCATCCGACTGAAGTCGTTCGAACCTTCCGACGAGGTGCTCTGGAAGATGTTTTTGGCCGAACCGTATGCCGACTACGCCACCGCCGCCATGCTAGACCAACAGAAAATTCGCCGGGCCTGGTTAGAGCAATTGAAACGATCCATCGGTTTTCGATGGGAACGGGCCCCGCGTCCCGCGGCCGAGCGCTAATCCCAGTGGGATCGGCTGACCTGCCGCCAACAAGCAGGCAAAAAGAGTTTGTTCGGCCGATTCTCAGCTCCACTTTTGCCATTTTAGGCCTCCGGCCGAAGGGGAAAACTCTAATTCTTTGGAATTATTGGAGTTAGGAAATTAGGTGAACAAAAGAGGCGTTCGGTCTCCTTCTTGGAGACAAACCACATTAGGAAAAAAATGTCAACATTCGAATTTACAGAGGTTCCAAACTCCCATTTTAGGAGAGCTTCTATAGGATGGGGGAGCAGGAATCTTTCTATATGCATCCGGCAGCTTGGCCTATTGAGAAGCTGCTAAGCGAGTGTCAAACCCGCCGGTTGCGTCGGGGCGGCCCTGGCGGGCAACATCGCAACAAGGTAGAAACCGCCTGGTGGATCTGCCATCTTCCCAGCGGCATTACCGCCGAGGCCAATGAACGACGCCAACAAGCAGAAAACCGGCAGGAAGCAGTGTTTCGACTGCGGGTGAACCTGGCATTAGAGGTTCGGCAGCCGATTCCGGTCAACTATCAGCCCAGCTGGCTTTGGCAACGACGATGTCAAGCGGGTAGGGTGCTGATTAATCCAGAACATGATGATTTTCCGGCCCTTTTGGCCGAGGCGTTAGATGTCTTGGCAGCGGCTAGCTGGGACCCGAAATCGGCCGCTCAAACCCTCCAGTGTACTCCCTCCCAATTGGTGAAATTTCTGAAAAAAGAACCCCGGGCCTTGGCTTTGGTTAATCGTCAGCGAGCCGCTGTCGGATTGCACCGGTTACAGTAACCTCTCAAAAACTTCTCAAAACATCAGCCATTTGCTCACCTGCCAACCAGGCTTTGGTTGTATCTCTCGGTGCTGTTGGGGGCTGGATCAGATGCTCAGGCCCAGTTGTTTGGCTTTTTCGAGGTCGGCGGCGGCTTGGGTGTGCTTGCCCTTTTGGCTGTAGGCGACGGCTCGGTTTTGATAAGCCCGGGCGTAGGTCGGGTCGATGCGGATTGCCTCGCTGAAGGCAGCGATCGCTTCCTCCCATTGGCCTAAAATCCGATAGACCAGCCCCCGATTATAATGAGCAGCCAAGTAATTAGGATCCCGTTCCAAGGCAGCAGCGTAGTCGGCCAAAGCCTCTGAGAAAAGTTGTTTTCGCGCATAGATGACCCCCCGATGGCACCATGGATGCGGATCCGCCTCGTCCAGCTGGATCGCCTGGGTGTAATCCTGCAAGGCACTGTCCAATCGGCCTTCCAGACCATGCAAGACGCCACGATGAAAATACGCCTTGGCCGAACGCGGGTTCAATCGAATAGCTTCATTATAATCCTCCAGCGCCTCTTCCCGCCGACCTAATGCGCTACGGGCACTGCCGCGGGCAATGTAGGCATCCACATTTTTCGGCTCTAACCGTATCGCCTCGTCAAAATCAGTTAGGGCCTTTTGATTCTCGTGTTTTTTGGCGTAGGCCAAGCCGCGATTCAGAAAGATTTTAGCGTTTTTAGGACTGAGCCGAGCAGCTTCCGTAAAATCGGCAATCGCCTCGTCGTAACGGCCCAGCCGGAAATAAACTAACCCTCGGTTCAAATAGGCCTTAACGTCTTTGGGGTTGATCCGGAGGACTTCTGTATATTCTTCGAGAGCCTGTTCATACTTGCCTTGCATCTCGAAAAGATTCGCTCGGTTACCGTGGGCTTTTAGGTGTTTGGGTTGAAGCTGGAGGGCCTTTTCATAGTCGGCCAGTGCTGCCTCGAAGTTTCGCTGGATCGTATAGACAAGCCCTCTGGAGACATAAAAATCTGGATCTTTCGGTTGAAGCCGAATGGCATCTTGGAAGTCGGCTAAGGCCCGATCCAGTTCACCCCGTTTGAAGTACAGCACTCCTCGATTGTAATAGGCCTTGGCATACTGGGGATCCAGTTCGATGGCTTTGGTGTAGTCGGCAATTGCCTGTGTGCGGTCCCCTTTTTTGCTATAGGCACAGCCTCGGTTGTAATAGGCGGCCGGTTCCCGTGGACTGAACCGAAGCACCTCATTGTAATTGGCAATTGCCTCGTCATGCAGACCTTGCTCTTCGTAGCAGTTGCCCCGTGCATAATAGGCTTCCGCCAACCGAGGATTGATCCTGATCACCTCGGAAAAAACAGCAATGGCCTGTTCGTAGTCTTTCTTTTCCCGGAGGGCTTCACCACGCCGCATCAGATCCATTTCATCGAACATAGCCCAGATCTCCTGAGTTACAGGATGATTTCGCACTCTTGGGCGCCCAGGTTGGGAGCTTCCACCGGTTCTGCTTGCCGACCGTTATGGAAGAAAATACGATTTCGACCGGTTCGTTTGGCTTCTCGGAGGGTCTCCTGCAATCGGCGAAGGACCTGTTCGTCGCTGTCTTCTGGTCGGACTTCTACCACAGCCCCGGTAAGAGTTAAGCGAAAACTCTCTTCACCGGTTCGGAAAGTCATCTTTTCCAGGGTTTGACGGAGCAGTTCGGCATGTTTGATGGCTGCCCGAGGCCCAACATCGGGCATCATTACCAAGAAGCACTCTCCGGCAAATCGGCCCACTAGATCAGCGGGCGAGGAGTTCTTTTTGATCCAGTCAGCCACATGGACCAGCACCCGATCCCCAATCAAAGAACCATATTTTTCGTTCACTTTGCCGAACCCATCTAGATCTAGAAGCAAGCCGCTAATTTGGCGGGTTTGGTGCCGGGATTGTTTCCACCATTCGGCCAAAGCCACTTCCAGGCCAATCCGGCTCCGAAGCCGGGTGAGCGGATCGTGCCAGAGTTGGCGTTCGATATTTTCCAGACGGCCTTCATACCGGGCCACTGCCAGGAAGGCGGCCTCTTGCATATCTCGGAGCCAATGGCGAGCTACTCGCAGATTGTGAATCTCCGACAGGAGTCTGCGATTGGCTGCCTCTAGGTCTGATTCAAAATCCATGTGCTGCAAGTTGCTCAGAGTGGTTTCCAGTTGGGCGGCCTGCTCCAGATTAGCCAACTCAATTTCTTCGCCCAAGCTGCGCAACTCGCCCAGTTCGCTGATTCGAGCAGCAAACCGTTCGGCCGCCTCTCGTTGCTGCTCCAGATATCTCTGGCAGTCTTCTTTGAGTTCTTCCAGAGATCGGCGGATAGTTTCTAGATCAGTTCGGCCAGCCACAGCTCGCAGCCGCATATCGATCTCTTGCGTCCGAAGCCCGCTTTTAATCATCGCAATGTTGAGTTTTAGGATCGACGTCTCTACATATTTTTCATTGAGGTCCCAATATTCGGGCTGATCCGGCTGGAGCAGCTCGGCGAGGTCTTCATCATAAGGTTCCACATCTGGTTGAAGCTCCGTAATATCTGTCTCAAAACCATCTAAAAGGGCTTCTATGGGTTGGGCTGCCGCCTTCCGAAGCCATAGCGAATCTTCTTTTCCCACACGGCCCCAGCGGCTAAATACCAAAGCAGTCCAGGCGTCCCGCAACGTCGGCGGCCCAAAACCCAACAACACCGCCGCTGCATAGCCGACCGCCAAATTCAGCACCGCAATCCCTAACGTCAGCACCACCAACGTCATACCCCGACACCTAACTCCCGGAGACACCCCAAGATATCTGCTCGCCGGATCGGTTTGACTAAAAAATACTCACAGCCTTCCCTATATGCCCGGAAACACTCCTCGGCGTCCTCCTTGGCTGTGGTAACTATAATCTTCACGCCATCCCAGCCCGGAATTCCCCGCCGTCTTTCCATCAACCGAATCGTCTTCAGAACCTGATGGCCATCCATGTGCGGCATCATAATATCTACGAATATACAGTCATAGGGATCCCCCTCCTCCAAGGCAATCCGAAAAGCATTGACACCCTCATCTCCATCGTAAGCAGTATGACAGGTTCCAAACTCGGATAGCACCTGCTGAAGAAAAATCCGAAAGCACCTATCATCGTCGATTACTAGGAATTTCATAAGGTGTTCTCCTGGCTAAGATGACACACGAAGTGGTTAATCCCTATCACAAGAGGCCCCCTTTTTCCGGAAGAGTTTTTGCCCGAGTAGTACTTTCAGGAGTCGCTTCCGGAGTTTGTCAGTGTGAGGCTCTGTTGAAAGGTTGTCCGCCGTATAGGAAGGTCTTGCCCATACTGGTCGGTTTTGCTTCAGTTTTGGAGGGTTTAGGCTTCGGACCGGAAAGGGTTTCAACAGAGCCTCAGTGTGATAGTAAAGTGCGTCACAGTTCCTTTCCTTTGACTGAAATAGGCTTAATTTTCTCCCCTTTTTGCTTGATGGTCGATAGGATCAGGGTAAGCGCAAAAGATACGTTCAACCGTCTTTTTTCTTCCTCCCTCAGAAGCTGTCTGAGAAGAAATTTTTGGCTGACTGGGCTGTCAAGTTGTTTCTCCCACTAGGAGGGCTACAGCCCAGGATTTGGACACCTTGGCTACCCAACGTCTTCACTAGGCAGTGGAATGAGGAACATTAGTCCATATATTTTCAGACTGCCCCTCCGCTTCTCCCATGCCATAAGAGGCGAGTTTCTCCTGCGGGCCGAAAGTTACGAAAGTGTCCTGATTTTGGGTTTGGCTTTGTTTTTTTCGGCAGGGGGATCTCGTGCTTGGAAACCCGAAGGAGGGGCCGAAATCTTTTTAAACTAAACATATTATCATACTCACATTACGGAAAAGTAATTTTCTACCGCCAGATCAAAATATTCTGGCGTCATATCTAGCGGACGGCGTGTAAATGCACAATAGTTGGCTATCTGAAGCATTAGGTCCCGTGGATGACAGCACCGGAACGGTCGACCTGTTGCTCGGTAGTGCTTCTCAATGAGGTAGTCAATAGCTTCTTCCCGGTAGGGGCAGCCTAACTGTTCGGCCATTCGCCGAAACAGCGCCCGAAACTCCTCTTCCGTCGGATCCGGAATTTCGATCTTATACGGAATCCGCCGTAAAAACGCCTCATCCACCAACTCTCTAGGTTCTAGGTTCGTAGAGAAGACGATTAACTGATCGAAAGGAACCTGAATTTTTTTGCCATTCGGCAGATTCAGAAAATCCACCCGCTTTTCCAGGGGTACAATCCATCGGTTTAGCAGCTCTCGAATGCTTACCCGCTGTCGGCCAAAATCGTCAATGACCAAAGTCCCACAGTTGCTTTTCAGTTGGAGCGGAGCCTCGCAAATTCCGGTGGATGTGTTGAGCGTCACTTCTAAGGCGGACATGGTCAGTTCCCCGCCAGCGATGATGGTGGGCCGTCGAATCCGTACCCATCGCCGGTCGATCTTTCGCCCGTCCCACAGCCCTTGCCCCGGTTCCAAAGGCACCTCCTCGTGATTGACCGGATCAAATAGCCGAATAATCTCCCCATCCACTCCTAAGGCTCGAGGTATCCAAATCGTTGGCCCAAAGGCCCGAGTGATCCGTTCGGCAATGCTCGATTTGCCATTGCCAGGCGCCCCATAAAGAAACAATCCCCGACCTGAGTTGATGGCTGGTCCAAGCCGATGCAAAAGCTTCTCGCTGATTAGTAAGTCGGAAAAGGCACGGTGGAGATCCTCAGGCTGAGGATGTTGTCGGCTAAGCGATTGGGCCTGCACGCTAGCGATATAATCTTTCAGCGACACCGGCGCCGAGCCATAGTAGGTGCAATGGGCAGCATACCGGCGGGCCCGTTCCCGACCTAATTCGGTCAACTGATACACAAAGTCGTTCATCGGAGCTGCCCCCTTATGAACGACCAACTGCTCCTGTTTCAATCGGCGCAAAAGCTCATCTATCAGTACAAATGGCAACTTGACTTGCTCCGACACCTCTCGGCCCGAGGCCTCTCCCCGGGCTAACAAAAACTTCAACACTAGCGCCTCAACTTCAGTATCGGTAAGCTGCGCCTCAGCAAAACTGCTCGGTTCTATCGGTACAAACTCTCCCGCTCCAAGCCCCAGTTTTTCTGTCGCCTCCCTACCAGAAATATTTGGAGCAGAGCAGCGTTTACTCGACTGCCGCGTCAATTGTTGAATCCGTTCTAAAAGCATGTTTAATTTTTCATCTGGATTGGCTTCCCCGAGGTTCTCGGCCGCACACTGCTCCCGATAGGAGCCCAAAGGACTCCGTAACGGTTCGCACACTCCCCTGGTAGCTACCTCTTGGAGAAAAGGAACTTTTGGATCAAAGCTGGTTTCATTCATGGCCTGCAGGGTCCTAGCTACTCCATTAGGTTATCCACGTTTCTAAGCTGGGTTTTGCTATTTGTTGCAACTTCTATTTCCTAGCTTGCGGTTTTTACCATTTTTTGTTCAGTAAATTCCCTAACGCCAGTATTCGCAGACAGTTAGAGCAGCCAAGAGTCGCTCTGGCTTAAAAAGGCAAAAGTCGAACTAAGATGCTCCCCTAAAATAATGGGGAATTTCGTGCTTTCCCGATGGCTTTTAGCCAGATGGATTTTAGGTTGTGCAATCCTTCCCTCCACGCTCCTGAAAAATAGGACGTTGGAGGATTCTCGGGTATTCAGGATGGTAAACTGTTTTTCTGGTGCAAATCCCTTTTCGAGACGGCCTCGTAAATGGGCTTTTGCATTTTTCCTAAATGCTTTTGCGACCGATAGTTACGGCCAATCCTCCTTTTGGCTTCCTAGGTTGGAGAGAGGCTGTCCTGGAATTGGGATCTCGTCGGTTTCTCAGGGGTTTTAGCCGAGCAGCCCTTGCGGCACTCTTTAAAAATAGGGATTTTGAAGATTCTAGGGAATTTAGGAAGGAAACCTCCTTTCATCATAGAAAATATAGAAAATCCTTTTCAGCAC
>JANXAQ010000262.1 GCA_025062105.1 Thermoguttaceae bacterium | reverse complement strand
GTGAGGGGGCCTCCGATGTCATCCCTGCGCAAGCAGGGATCCGGGCTCCTTTGCGCTACCCCCTTGTCCGTCCCCTCTCCCCACCGCGGGAGAGGGTTAGGGTGAGGGGGCGCCTATTGTCATTCCCGCGCAAGCGGCAGTCCAGAAAAAACGCCTCTCCCCACCGCGGGAGAGGCCGGCCAGGCGTTAGCCTGGCCGGGTGAGGGGGAAATCCCCCTCTCCCCACCGCGGCAGAGGCCGCTCTGCGCAGCAGGCCGGGTGAGGGGGCCTCCTCCCATCTCCCCACCGCGCCAAGAGGGTTCGGGTAAGTAGGCCATTCTTTTACCAAGAGTGCCTGCCCAGAGAGGCCTGGATTCCTGCTTTCGCAGGAATGACACCCCAAGGCCCATCCGGCTCCGGGCACGCCCCTATTGTCATCCCTGCGCAAGCAGGGATCCAGAAAAATCCCCTCTTGCCTCCGCGGGAGAGGGTGGTGTGCGTAAGCACACCGGCTGCAGGCTCCCCTCCGCTTCTCCCCACCGCAAAAGAAGCCAGCTACCTCAGCAGACCGGTTACTGGGGTCCAACCCTTTGTCCACCACTCCGGGAGAACGTCCAAGGCACACCGGAGGCCATCATTTTACCGGCTTCGACAACCGTCGCAATTCCGCCGGTAGCGGGAACTGGATGTGTTCTTGGCAGACGATGCGTTCATGGACCGTGGCTTGGAATCGCTCCTGGAGCCACTGGAGGCACTCGGCTACCAGATGTTCCGGTGCACTGGCGCCAGCCGTGAGCAGAACCGTTTCATCGCCTCGGAACCACTCAGGCCGGAGGTCCTGGGGACCGTCGATCAGATAAGCGGGCACTCCTTGGGCCTGTGCGATTTCAGCCAGTCGCCGGCTATTGGAGCTATTGGCACTTCCGACCACCAGAGCCATATCTACCTCCGGAGCCAGGAGCCGAACTGCCTCCTGCCGGTTTTGCGTGGCATAGCAGATGTCATCTTTGGAGGGGCCGACGATTTGGGGAAACCGCTCCCGAAGCCGCGCAACGATCTTCTCCACCTCCGATTTGGAAAGGGTCGTCTGCGTCAGATAGGCCACTTTGGTATCCGGCGGCCACTGGAGCTGATCTACATCTTGGGCCGATTGGATCAACCAAATCGCCTCGGGCGCTTCGCCCATGACGCCAACGATTTCGTCATGGCCTGCATGGCCGATGAGCAAAATCCGATACCCTTGTTGGGCGAATCGGATGGCCTCCTGATGAACTTTCGTTACCAGAGGGCAGGTGGCATCAATCACCCTTAGGCCTCGGGCAGTGGCTTCGGCTCGAACAGCCGGCGAAACCCCATGAGCCGACAAAATCAAATACGCCCCCCCAGGCACCTGAGCTAAATCTTCTACAAACACCGCCCCTCGCCGCCGAAAATCCTCCACCACCCACCGGTTATGCACAATCTCATGATACACATACACCGGTGGGCCAAACCGCTCCAACGCCTGCTCCAGCGTCTGTAGCGCCATCCGCACCCCGGCACAAAATCCTCTGGGCTGAACCAGAATGATCTGCATTCAACAAGCCCTTCCCCAGAAACGGAATTGGTGCTGGAATCTCTGCATCATCTGGAATATATTTTGTAGGCTTTCGCTCGACTTTTGCTATTTTTGTAAGTTCTTTTATTTCCAGGAGTTAGGTTTTGAGGATTCTTTGTTCACCAATTTTCCTAACCCTAATATTTTCTAAGGGTTAGAACCTCAAAAGAAATTTGGACTCTGGAAATTGGCAAAAGTCGAGTTTAACTGCCCTCCGAGAAACACCTAGCTACTATACTTAGGGTTTAGGGTGCTAGCAGTACTAGCAACCCAAGATATCAGGTAAGACGGACTATTTTCTCTAGAATTACGGAAACTCGACTTTTACCAATTTGGGCTCGGCCCGAAGGGGAAACTCTAACTGCTTGTAATTATTGGACTTAGGAAGTTGCCCGAACAAAAGGAGTTACGTGGAACTCCTGGAAACAAAAGCAGTGAGGAAACATGGAATACGTCGAGGTAAAGGTTCCTTTTCAATTTCAATTTTGGTCGGCTCTGCTGCGGGAAATCGCCAGGAAACGGAACCGAGGATCGGTCTGCCAGAGAGGATAACGAGGATCTTTGTTCCAATGTTCATAGGTATCGTCCAGCTTTTCGCTAAAGCGATGGCGGATCTGGACCGATTCAGTGGCGTTTGCCGCTGCTTGCGATGTGCTGGGCCGAATCCAGATCTGGCCGGTGCACAGTTCTCCTCGGTCGAAGCCGATCTCCACGTGCCGATCCTCCACTTCCAACTTCACCTGGAGCTGGTCTTCAACCAATTGTACCGAACCGGTCAGCTTCGGCTGGCCGTCCAACCCAATTCGCATCACTGTCAGAAATTCGATCAGCCTTTTGGAGGCCGGTTCCGGCTTGGGCAAGGCGGGCGGATGGACTTCCAGCACTTTCAGCATGAAAGCTCGTTTGTCGAAAAGGGGAGCATATTTTTCTGATTTGGCTGGGTCGAGGATGGCTAGCTGAACCTGGGCCGGCAGGAGCACCAGCCCATTTAAAAAGGCCTGACCGCTTTGGACCATGAACCGGTTGTGCTCGGTTTGCAGTTGTAAACCGGTAGCAGCCACCCAATAGGCCCGCTGTGCCTTTGGTCCCAGCCGAACCCGGTCATACACCACCACCACATCCGGCCGAACAAAAACCACCTGTCGCACCACGCGCTGGGCTTGGTCCGGCAGCCAACTGAGCGTAGCATCCCCGGCCACATAGTCGAAGGCCGGATGAGTCTCAAAAGCGATCAGATGCCCTTCGCGATGGAGAAAGGTTTCCGTATGGCCGTGCAGGTTCAGGCCGCCACCAAAGCCCCCTTCGGCAGGCACATAGCCAACCAACCGCTGCTCCCGCACCAACCGACGGAACGTGGCGTTGGTAAATCGATTGACCAGAGCTAATTCCTCCCCTCGAGGATGGAAGAAATTGTTCTTCCATCGGCTCTGCCAATCCGAAGGCTCTATGACAACTACATTGCCCCAACTGTTTCCCTGGGAGATTGCTAGAGATGGACATCCATGGTCGCCCCAAAACGAGGCGGTGGCTAAAAGCGGCTCACCTGCTTTGAAAATCATCAGGTGGGTCGGTTGGTGTCGATATACATGATCCCGAATCCCACAGGCAAAAAACAGTTCTGTTGCCTGCGGGGAATAATCAGAACGCATGACCACTTCTCCTTCCCCGTCAAACAGCACCGTCGGGGGCAGTTCCTCCCAGCCAACCTGCGGCATCTGGGGATCGTACCAGCCCAAAGCCAGGCCCAACGGCAGGACGAAAGGCGTCGGCATATTATGGTTGGCCCCGGTGGGAAAGGAGAAGAATCGGCTCAATTCTTCTGGGCTGGGCGACACCGGTTGCTGAAGCCGATCCACCATGGGGCGCCAATTGTAGATGGTCTCTGTCAGTGGATGTCGGCTCAGGGCGAAAGTGATCCATCGCTGAGGTTCCCCCGGCGGACTTTCCGGTCCAAAAATCCCTCGCGCATCCTTCCGAGGCCGAGTAAGTTGTGCATGGCTCAAAAACCCTTGAATAAACGTCCGCTCATGTAGCCGTTCTTCCCCAAAAAAGTGGCGTAAATAAAGGAATGCATAGGCATAGGCGGCAAACGGACAGTGGCAACCCGTCCGATGATTCAGCCACCAGGTACCCCCCCGACGGCCCGCATGAATCGTAAAATACCGCTCCGCATTCACTCGCCAGGTCATCAGTTCCCAGAGTAACATCCGTTCTCTAGGCGTCGGAGGATCCTGCATGGCCGCCAACGTCCAGGCCAATACGTTCATATCGCCTAGCCTGGTGGCCATAAACTCTCGAAGTCTTCGGATCGGCTCCGACTGTTCACCTAGTTCTGCTGCTGCCAGGTCCAGAAAAGCCGCATCAAAACCAGGAAAGAACGGCCCATGATGATGAAAATGGCAGTAGGCCTCCGTTCGACCGCTCCGAAGCACCTGGTGGATCGTATGATGGAATGGGTTCCGTTCCGGTTCTGTCAGCAGCCCGGCCGCCAACTCCACCCCAAGTAGCCGCCAGGCAAAATCATACCGCCGCCATCCGCCCTGTTCATGCATCTTCTTTTGTTCAGGTGGCAATTCTGATAAAAACTCCGCCCGGACCAACGAACTGGGCAAAAAACCTACCGTCTGCATCTGCTCGCCTAGCCATTGAAAGTATCGCTGGAACAGCAGGGGATATCTTGCCATGATTGTTTTGGCTTCGGCCCATTGCGCCGGCCGAGCCAAAAGCCGAGGCCGCTCCAACCGCGGCATCCGAAGGAAATAAAACCGCTTCGGGCTCCTTCCCTCCGGGCAACGGAATTCCGCTTCTAACCGAAACACCCCTGTCTGACGGAGTGGAACCTCTACCAGGCGCTGGGAAGCCGGTTGTCCGCTGCCAAGCACCTCCTGCCAATCCCCGCTCCAAACTTGCTCATCCATATAATTAAAAATTTGAGCCTCTATACGGCCGACCAACCGATCCCTCGGTTGGGTTAATCGAAGGGCCAATTTCAACCGGACGGGTTCGTCAGCATAAAAGACAGCCCGATACCTCGGCGGCACCTCCGCCGGCCCATCCCCCACTATTTGCAGCTCCACCGGAGGAACCGGCTCCAGACGCAAACCATCTAATTGCACCTGGGGTTTTATTTTCACCTCGACCGATCCATCAACTTTCTCAAACTGCACCACCGGAGCGTTCCACTGCCAAAATTCCTCACTATCCGCCACTAGGAAAAGCTGTTGATCAGGACTCATCCATATATCCCGATGCCAGGGCTGGCCCGCCACACATATAGCACCAGGATCCACCATTGGCGCCGCACCTGGCGTGTCGGTTACCTGGGAAACGTCAATCCATCGCTCCGTGAAAGGTCCTCCTTTCCGCACCTGCCGATATCGGAGTGTATGGTTATTATCGGCCAAAAGGGTGATTTCCATACCGTCGGGCTGTTTCAGGCTGACTTGGTTATGAGGCTGCAGAGGAAGACTAATAATTTGATCAGAAGGAACAAACTTTCCGTCCTGCCGAAGAATCATCGGCCGCGGGAGTACTGCTAACCGCACGCTTTGCTCCATACCAAGCCGTTCCGAAGGCGTTTCCGGCCACCACTCCGGATTAGGCGGCAAAACCACCTGCACCGCAGCAGGCTCAAAACCCACCGGCAATGTCCTAGTTACCCGGCCAGTGGCAATATCCACCACGGCCACCAGTTTCGCCTTTTGACATGCTACGAAAACCAGGGATCCCGACACATAGTCTTTAGTCCACCATACCGGTTCATAGCCGGCCACCGCCACCGGACCGGCTGGTACAGCAATCCTTCCAGAAATTTTCCCCTCCAGCACCTCTACCACAGCCAGTTCGTTTCGGACCGAATCGGTCGCATACACACGCGCGCCTACCACCGCCATGGCAACACGACCCTCTGTAATTGGCAGCCCAGCCAGCACCTTCTCCCCAGCCGGATCTACCACATATACCGTCCCCTTGTCCGTAGCAATCACCAACCGGGTGCCCACAACCGCCAATTCCATAGGCTTTCCCTGAATCGGCAAGGCCAACCGCCGGCTCTGATCCCCCTGAGCGGTCCGAACCGTCATCTGGATCCCCTCCGTGGTAATAGTAAATCGGGTCCAGCCCACTCCCCCCCGGGTCCCCCATTCGGCCGATCGGCCACCGCCAAAACCATAGTCCCATCGGTCCGCCGAAACCAGCTGCCAATCCTCCAGTCGGTAAACAGTTGGTTCTAGACCGAGCCGCAATTCAGCCTCCGGCCCGCCCACTATCGACATATGCACCGCTCCCGCCGGCAAAGCATACTCCTGCAACACCTCCAAGGTCTTAGCATCTAAAAGATATAGGCGCCGGTTGGCTCTGCTTGCTGCAAAGACCACTTCGTGCTCCTCCGTTAAGCCCCATCGGCCCCGGGCCATTGCCAACTGCCACACCCCAGGCACCGCCTTCTCCAAAACTACCTGCTTGGTCTGAGCATTGACCACTACGATCCGGCCGCCCGCAGCATCCGCAACCAACAGACGTTTTCTAGCGGAATCGGCTAATATATCCGTTACATATCCCCCCAGTTCGATCTGCTCTATCAGATTGCCCTCTAAATCCAGCAAGCCGATCCGCCCGCTGGCAGGAGCAGTAAAGAAAAAGCGGCTTTCCAGCGCAGCCAGAGCGTCCGGTCCAAAGGACCGAGGTATTGGAAATGGGAAAAATCGAGGAGGGGTCCGTACACTATTACGCCAGAAAATGGGGATCAGCCGATAATAGCCTGGCTGAGCCAGGCGGATGGTGTACATAAGGCGCACTGGCTCCTCAGACACCGCCTCCACATACGCTCCGCCATGAGCTGCCGGGTGCTCCTGCCGCAGCAGCTTCCCACTAAGAATCTGCCCTTCTTCTGCTTCCACCACCAGCGACTGGGTACCACCCGGCCCGCCAGGTTCCTCCTCCCCCAACAAAGCTTCTGGATGTAACCACACAAAAAGCAAACCCGCCACCTTCCACCAGGTTCTCTTCCGGTTCATCATTCTGCTCCTTAACCCAACCCCTACAAAAGACCTGCTACAGACCCTATATCTAAACCGCCTCTGGGCGGGTGGTTCCAAGCTCCACTTTCGCCGTTTTCCCTAACTTGGTTGGCTTGGAGGAGTTCCGACGAGACTTCCTTTTGTTCACCTACCTCTAACTCCAATATTTTCAATGGGTTATCCAAAGAGACACCTTCTGGAAATTGGCAAAACGCAGGCTAAGGCAGGAGGGGGTTATGTGAACGAAAGGCAATAATTCCGTCCACCTCGCATAACCGAAGGCTCTGTGGTAAGGTACCCAGTACTATCGGAGGATTCCCCCACGGGTTGGTTTTTGCGCCATTTTGATGAACTTGGACCTCCCAACCAAAAAGGTCTCCCCAGACACAGAACCTAACAGAAAGGGATGTTCCTCTGGAGGGTAAAATTACGGAGCTGGCTTCCGTTTTTGCCGGGGAAAGAAGGACCCTATTCCATCTTAGACCAATCAGCCGTCTTTGTCATTCCCGCCCAGCGGGGCTGATTTTTGTGGTCCGTTTAGGAAGGTTCCGGAAGATGGGTAATCCCCAGTCCAATCCCACTGCTTCTTGCTGACATCTGTAGCAACCAAGGGCCCTGTATTCCAGATCCCCAGGGCTATGACTCTCTGGTAGGAGTTTAGGTATATCAGGAAAACGGCTAGGTGCTGGCAAAGCGGAAATCCCAGGGGGTAGGCTTGTTTTTCTAGTTCTGTTTTGCCCAATTGCTCCACAGAATTTCAGCCCCCCACCCAAGCGGTTCCGAAGACTTCTCCCACCACCAAATGTTCCCCACTCCTAGAAGACAAGAAGAGACCGAAAGCGGATACCACTAGAAACGGCTCGGTGCTATTAAAAATTTGTTCATTCTTTAGGAAGGTTTTGCTCATGCGAGTCAGGCTGTCTCCAGTTTTGGTGAGTTTAGGTCTCCGACCAGAAAAGCTTTCAACACAGCCAAGAACCTTTGCATAATTCGACGGAGATATTTTTATACCATTTTAAGTGCAGTACTTCTAACCCCTAATATATAAGGTGCCAATATAGTTACGCCCTATATATGCTAGGAACCCTGGGGCTAATGGGAAGAGGATATTCTTATACTATGCGGCTTATCCCCCTTTAACCCAATATCTAGGGGTGCTAGCATTGCTGCAATTAATAGATAGTAGGTTTTCGGGTAGAAGAACCGAACCGCTATCGAATCGAAAGTTCATATAATTCACTATATGTTCAGGATTACGCAAAGGTTCCTTAAAACCGGCGAGCGGGAAACCTTTCGCCGGTTGACCTTTTGGATACGAAGTTTTGGGCTTTTGGGCGGAGTGGGCCTACCATTCTGCAATTTAAAAAATTAGATTAGCAAAGGTTCTCCCACTGCAACTGTACTTTCTGCAAAATCACTCGTTAGGAGCAGATGCTATGGAGCCAGCCCAACCGGGCCGCCCATTCCCGAAGAGCATTTCCAACTTCTAAGCCCCCGCCAAAGACCCTACCAAAATGGCTCCTGGGAACCTATGACCTTCCAATAAGGTTACGCTGCTAGCCAATCCAAAGGGCCTAGCTGGCAGCCGATGAAGGTAAGCCGAAACCAGAACAATTTAACCCCCCTAAAGGGGAATTTTTCGGAAAGTACAGACTGCAAGGAAACTTAGGTATTCTCAGGGACTCTTTGCTCCTATTTACCATTTTCCTTAACTTCTTTTGTTTCCATTAGGTACGGCGAAACCTCCTTTCTGCACTCAATTTCCTAAGTCCAATAGTTACAAGAAGCTAAAACCTTAGGATTCCAAGCCAAAGTCCAAATGGCAAAAGCCAAGTTGGAGTGAGAACTTTTCTTTTCCTTGTGCCATTTTTGCGAGGGGAGTAATGACTCGGAATCTAGCATTTGGAGAAAATGGCGAATTTAGGAAAAGAAAGAAAGAAAGATGGGAAATCTAGAAAATCTTGAAAGCGCTCACGGCATCATTTCTGGTGAAATCGTTACCTTTTTCCAAGGACCGGAGCTCAAAGGCCAAACCCACCATGGGATGGCTGCTAAAAATAATAGGTGGAGGATTCCTCTTCCCGGAGAGCTTAGGAGGCATTTATAATCCAGGTTTTTATTAGAGAGAAGTTGGCCTGAGATGAGAGAAAATTGTTTCAAACAAGGCAAAAATCTAATCTAAGGCAGAAAATCCAAGATAGACGGTACTGGTATATCAAATCCCCAATTGGCATAGCAAATAGGAATTGCTAACCCTCCACCCAAGGAAGCTGGAATGTTAGTTTGGTACTGGCCAATTATCTTGGGGAATTGGGATGGGATAGCCCAGGGGGCGAAGGGATGCTCTCCCAGACCATACCCGAACCACTCTTCCAAACCCCGGCTAGTAGGGAATGGGGCGGTTTTGGTTCTTGCTTTTGGAGGGCTTTTCCCCCTGCTAGGGTGTATAACGTTAGGAAAACCTAATTGGCGTCATCCAGGCACTGCGCAGAGTCAACAACTGCGCGCACATCAGTTTGACCCCTATCCGGAGGAAGATGTAGGTCCCTCTGTAGAAGGAGCCAGGCCAATGGAATTTCTCCATCCTCCCTGGGAAATCCAACGCTGCCGGCCCCATGAGCTGCGGCGACGCTGGTTTGGCTGGCAAATGCCACCCAGTGTTCCTCTTGCCCCATCTCCTCCTGGTTAAGAAGGATTCTTTCCTAGCTGTTATATGACCTTCTGATTCTATAGGCGTTTGGTTATCCTACCTGAATAACTACCGGAACCTTCCGGAATTCTGAACATATAGTGAGCTTTATGAACTTTTGATTCGATAGGCTTTCGCTCCCGCCATTTAAACACTTACTCTATGTCGGTTGCTACCAGTGCTACCAACCCCATATATTGGGTCAGAGGCAGAGGGAACCAAAATGGTATAAAAATATATCTCTATAATTATACAGAGGTTCCTTTAAGAAAGTTCAGGTTCCTCCACAAACACGTCTAAAAAAGTCAAGACGCCCTCTATAGGAGTGACGGCTACCGGGTGTAGGCAGGCCGGGAGTAGCCAACAGGTCCCCGGCCCCCATGCTTGGGGCACAGGCTCTTTTTCCAGGGTGCCCAAACCATCCACTAAAATGACGATGTGAAATCGGCCGTCTCCTCCCACATGGTGTTTTTTTTCGATTCGCCACCGGCGAATGGTAAAATAGGGGCATTGGACTAGGTGGACTCCTTCTTTTTCGGGCAAAGGTTGAGGGGTTTGCGGAAAGACCGGTCCCCGGTTGAAATCGACTGCGGCGAGGGCCTCCTGGATATGCAAAGGGCGGGGTTTTCCATCGGGTCCAAGACGGCCCCAATCCCACAGCCGGAAGGTAATATCGCTATTTTGCTGAATTTCGGCTACCAAAAGCCCTGCCCCGAGGGCGTGTACGGTACCGGCTGGCAGAAAGACACAATCGCCCGGTTTCGGCTCAAACGAGTGTAGCAGATCGGCACAGTTGCCTTGCTGAAGGGCTTGGAGAAGCTGTTGGCGGCTGAGGCCTGGCCGAAATCCTGCATAGATAAGGCTGCCCGGTTCCGCTGCCAACACCACCCAGGCCTCGGTTTTGCCTGGATCAGGAAGCTTCCAGTCGGCAGCCTGCTGGTCGTTGGGATGTACCTGGACCGAAAGTGTCTGGGCGGCATCTAGAAACTTGATTAGGAGGGGAAAACGGCCTTCTGAGCCACCCACCGAGCCGCTCGGAAAGCTTAGGTCTGCTGCACCTACCAATGCCGCTCTATATTGCTGGAGCAATTCATGGAGAGATCGCCCCTTCAGCGGGCCTGCTGCCACGATGCTTTGGTGCTGGGGCCGGTCGCAGATTTCCCAGCTTTCAGCACAAGGCTCTGGACCGGTAGGTTTGCCCAGAAGCCGGCGCAGCCGATGCCCTCCCCACAGATACCGCTGAAAAATCGGCTCAAAACGTAATGGATACAAGGCCACTTCCATACCCCAGAACCCTCAGACCAATGCTTCTTCTGGTGGCAGCGTGGGACTGCCTTTCCGAGTTCCTTCATTGTAGTGGGTAGGATTGGTTGCTAATATAGAAGTTTTGGGGTCTCCCTGCGGCAAGATTGTAGGCGGTGTAGGTTTGGAAGGCTCCTGAGGCCCAAGCTGGGATTGGACCTGGAGTGCCCTGAAATAACAGTTTATCCAAGAAGTTTATCTAAGTAATCTATCCAAGAGGTAGTGGGTGATGCCTCGTTACGAATATGATGAAGACATCTTCAAAGACAGCACGATGACCTTCGGGGAGCACCTGGAGGAGCTCCGCCGTTGTTTGTTTCGTGCCTTAGTGGGCCTGATGGTGGGATTTCTGGTGGGTTTGGCCATTGGCCGACATGTGGTCGAGTTCATCCAGACGCCGCTGCGCAGCGCTTTGGAAGGCTACTACGAACAGAAGGCTCTGGAAGACGCCCAGCGCCGCTGGGAAGAATTCCAGAACCAAGGACTCCCCATGCCTTCGGATCTGGAGATGGTCAAAAAACGGGTTATCGAGGAACATCTGCTACCCGAAGAGGTGTATGTGGATCGGCAGGAATTACTTCGGGCATTTGGGGAGGGTTGGCCGAAAGCCAAACAGGTGCTAAAGGAAGTCTTGTCCAGAGATTCCCCCGGAGGCAGTTCTACTCCCCAGGAGCCCTCTGGGGAAAAAATCAACCGAGACGGAAGCGAACGCACAGATGCTGGTTTCGGACAGGCCTCGGCTGTTGGACAAGCAGAGACGTTGCCGATGGATTCTTCCACGGAAGAGCAACCTGCTGATGCTGCCCGGCAAAATCTGGTCCGGATGTTTTTGTGGCGGCGGGTGGCCGAGGACCCAAGGGTGCAGATCAAAAGTTTCAATGTCCAGGAAGGGTTTTTGATCTATGTGAAAGCCTCGCTTTTGACAGGGGCCATTTTAGCTAGCCCATGGATCTTTTATCAGTTATGGATTTTCGTGGCTGCCGGCTTGTATCCTCATGAAAAGCGGTACGTCCATGTATTTCTGCCGATCAGTTTGATCCTGTTTCTGGCCGGGGTAGCGCTGGCGTTTTTCTTCGTCTTTCCGCCGGTGCTCAGTTTTTTATTTAGTTTCAACGGTTGGTTGGGGATCGATCCGGATCCTCGGATCAGCGAGTGGCTTAGTTTTGTATTGTTTTTACCTTTGGGTTTTGGCATCGCTTTCCAGTTGCCGCTGGTGATGCTTTTTTTAGAACGGATTGGCATTTTCACGGTAGAATCCTATCTGAGCAGTTGGCGGGTCTCAGTTCTGGTGATTTTTATTATATCGATGATTTTTACGCCAGCTGATCCGTACAGTATGTTTCTGATGGCGATCCCGCTTCTGTTTTTGTATGTGTTAGGGATTTTGATGTGTAAATATATGCCCCGACGATGGAACCCGTTTGAGTGATCGAAAGATTGGTGTTGTGGCTGACGACTGGTAAAGCGATTCTGATGCGTGATTAGGCAGAGGGGTGTTTGAATTTCCAACGAAGGCTATCTAGCCCGCTAGAATCAGTCCTTTTTTCGGTTTTTCCCGGATAAGCTCCCTTGAGCCGATTATTCAAAGCCTGGCTGTCCAGGTTCCAATCGCACAGGCGGAGAACTAGCAAGACGGAGAAAAACTGAGAGGCTGTTCGAAAAAGCATGTTCTATGATGAAAGGAGGTTTCCTTCCTCCATGCCCTAGAATCCCCAAAATCCTTGTTTTTAAGGACTCTAAAGGATAGGAGCCGGTCGGCCAAACCGCACTAGAAACCAGCCAAATCCCCATTTTAGGACAACCTCTGAGCTCGACTTTTGCCATTTTTAGCTTCCTCTCGGATGGGAAAAGTTCTAACTTCTTGTAACTATTGGAGGTAAGAAATTGGGTGAACAAAAGAAGGTTTCTTCCTAACTCCTGGAAATAAAAGCAGTTAGGAAAAAATTGCAAAAGTCGAGCTGAGAAATGATCCCCCGGTATCGCTCAACCACCTTCCAACTAACTATAGATCGCCCGGGCCATTGGCTGAACCACGGCATTGCACAACATTGGCCTACCCCCTTGCGCAGCAAACACAATAAAGGCCCAAGGCTGCGGAGCAATGGAAATGGGATGTCAAGAAGCGGAATCAATCAGCTAGATGGCCTCACCGCCTCGTTCTCCGGTCCGGATCCGGATGCAGTCTTCCAGGGGGAGGATGAAGATTTTGCCGTCGCCAATTTCCCCGCTGGGTCCGGATCGGCCTGCCTTCAGAATAGCTTCTACTGTCGGCTGAACAAACTCATCATTAACCCCAATCATCAGTTGCACTTTCCGGACCAAATCGACCGTCAATTCGAGGCCTCGGTAGATTTCTGTTTGCCCTCGTTGGCGTCCAAAGCCCTGGACATCCATGACAGTTAACCGAAACACCTCCACCTCAGCCAAGGCAGCCTTAATGGCTTCTAGTCGGTGGGGTTGGACAATAGCAATGATCAGTTTCATGGCTGCATCCGTTGGGGGTAACCAAAGTGGCCGAAGTACCCGCTAGATCCTCATCGAACTCAGAGCTTCTGCCAACTTGGGATTTCCTCCCCAAGTGAGTAGAAAGCTCCCAGAACCATCTAGATTCTCATTCTACACTTTCAGCAACCTCAGCAAAATTCTGAACATATAGGGAAATTTGTGAACTTTTGATTCTCTAGCGTCCGCTTGTCGTACCTGGACATTAACTATCTATTGGGTGCTAGCAATGCGAGCAGCCCTAGATGTTGGGTTAAGGAGAGGAAAGACCAAAATGGTATAGAAATATCCCCTTAGAAACTATGCAGAAGGTTCTTGATTTTGTCAGAGGTTCTAATTGGGTTGGTTAACCGGGAAAAAGGCTCTAAAGCTCCTGAGAGCCGGGCAGACCAGTCGTTTCCAACCGGGAACGGATCCTTTGGCGGGAAATGGCCGGCTAGCTTTTCCAAGAGAATCGTACCAAAAAACCTATGATTGGTCCACTGCCTCTACCCGTCGAATGGCTTGCAAAAATCGCTCCATGGAAGGGCAGCGATGGCGGGGATCGGGCTGGATGCACCAATGGATGGCCTCGGCAAGCCGAGGGTTGATCTTTGGCCGATATTTCCGGATGTCTGTAGGGGGCTGATCATGGGTCATGGCAGCCAGACCCGTACTGCCGCGCGGCCAAGGCAACTCATAAGTACAAATCTCATATGCAGTTACGCCGAACGAAAATACATCGATCCGCTGATCGGTAGGGAATCGGCGCACCAGCTCCGGCGCCATATAGTTGGGCGTGCCGGTGCGGTTGCCCGGTTGCATAAACGGTGGGGTAGCAGGCACTGAAAGCCCAAAATCCGTAAGTTTGACTGTCTGGCAGTCTTCCGTAAGAATTAGGTTCCTAGGACAGATATCCCGGTGGATAAAACCAGCTTTATGGACCACATCCAAGGCCTCTGCCGCCTGCCGAATAAAACGGAGCTGCTTGCCTTCTAGCAGCGGCGCCCGGGTAGCCAAAACCGTATTCAGGCCCGGCCCACCGAGATATTCCATGACTAAATACTGGTATCCATCCGTAGTTAAACCGTACTCAAAGGTTTTGACAATATACGGATGATCAAATAAGATGGCAATCTCCCCTTCCGAGGGTTTGTTGAGCCCTTTAAACCGCTCCTCTAGCAGGGTGGTCTTTTTCGGGTCCAGGATCTTCAGCCCCACAATTTGGCCCGTCTTTCGATCCCGGGCCATATAAAATTTCGACATCGTCCCGGCAATGCCTTCCCGGAGCAGTTCAAACCGCTCCCGGATATCTACCCGGTCCAGCCGTAAGGCCGATTTGAGCCGATCCAACAGACCCATTGCCGCTTATTCAACTTGAGATGAGGGAAAATGCTCTTTGGTTTGTTTGCGCTTCCGAAAGGCCCCCTGGGCTCCCATCTGCCTGGATCCGTGTGCTCCCCACCCTCCCCTTAGAAGCTGCCCGAAAAGGAAAGGGAAGTAGCCAATTTTTCTTTTTCCAAAGGCCGGTGAAGGCTCTAGGGAGCCAAGGTGCCCAAATCCTGGGCTGGAGCCCCTCCTGGTGGGGGAAACAACTTGCCAGCCCAGTGAGCCAAAAAACTCTTTTCAGACAACCTCTTGGCTCGACTTTTGCTATTTTCCCTAACTATTTTTGCTTCCAGTAGTTAGGGCGAAATCTTCGTTTGTTCACACAATTTCTTATATTTACAAGCAGTTAGAACATTACTCTTCGAGAGCGAGGCCAAAAATGGTAAACCTCGAGGTTAGAGAAGCTGTGGGAAGTCCTTAAGAGAGAACTTTTCTCCTGTAACCTCACCCAGCCTCTCCTTTCTTTTAATCTAGGCGGAATGCCGCCAAGGTGCAAGTCAAGGGGAGGTATTCCGCGGAATATGAGGTGGCTGGGAAAATTGGTAAGATTGGGCAAATTGGGAAAGATTGAGCGCATCTAACAAAATGAAAATCTAGATGGTTCTGAGGTGCTACCTGCCTCCTTAGGGATGGTAGGAAACCTCAAGATTTTGTTAGAGGCTCTAAATAACCTTCTAGAGGTCCTAAAATTATTTTTACATCTTCCAAAATTAGGTGCATCTTCCCGTCGGTTACCATGTTAAGCTGCTTGTTGATCCGCTTCCGCCTCAGCAGAGGCCGAGGATTCCAACATCGGTACCCGGCCGTCTTCGCTGATATCCTCAAAGCGGACCGAAACCTGCTTAGATACCCCTGATTCCTGCATGGTTACGCCATACAGGGTATCTGCACAGGTCATCGTTTTTTTGGAATGGGTTACCAGGATAAATTGGGTAATACTCAAGAAGTCTTTTAGCACCTTGATGAACCGGTCGATATTGGCTTCATCCAAGGCAGCATCCACCTCGTCTAAAATGCAAAACGGGCTGGGGCGGCTTCGAAAGATTGCCAGCAACAGGGCCACACAGGTAAGCGTTTTTTCACCTCCACTGAGGAGCGAAATGCTTCGAGGCTCTTTACCAGGCGGACGGGCCACTATTTCCACCCCGCTTTCCAAGACATCTACCCCCTCTTCAAGCAGGATGTCGGCTTTGCCTCCGCCAAACAGATCTCGGAAAAGGTCGTGGAAGTGCGTCCGAATGGTTTCTAGAGTTTCCAGAAATAGGCGTCGGCTTTCCGTATTGATCCGTTCGATGACCCGCTGTAAGGAAGTTTTGGCTTTGACCAGATCATCGTATTGGCTGCGGAGGCCTTCATAGCGGGTTTCCAGTTGTTGGAGTTCCTCCAAGGCCTCGAGGTTGACGTTACCGAGATGGTGGATTTTCCTGCGGAGGTCTTCGATCTCTTGGAGTACTTCCTGGCGACTGCGGCCGTCTTGTTCGGGGGGACCGTTTTGTAAGGCAGCCAGATCGATGCCATACTCTTCTTGGAACCGTTGAGCGAGGGCGGCTTGTTGTTGGCGGAGTTGGCTGGCAACCAATTGACAATTGTGCAATTCTTCCTCAATTTTTCGGACTCCTGCCCAGGCTTGCTGCGCAGCAGCAGCAAGCTCCGAACGCCGCTGCCGCCACTGCTGTTGGGTCCAGAGCCAATCACGAATCCTCCCCGCTACCGCTTCCTTAGCTAGATAAAGTTCCGCAATCCGAGATTGCCGTTGGAGGATTTGGGTTTTGAGTTGCTGGATTTTATTTTGGGTTTGGGAAAGTTGGGCGAGCAGATCGGCCAATTGCCGGCGACGTTCTTGCCCAGCCTCTTCCACCTGGCGGAGGCGGCTGTGCAGGGCGTCCAGACGTTCCTGGCTTTTAGCCAGTTCTACCTGCAAACAGGAGATCTGTTCGAGGAGCTGGCCACGCTGCAGTTGCAAGTGGGAGATTTGTTGAGCCAGGTGGGCTAGTTGGGCGTCTTTTTGAGCCAACTCCTGGGCCAGACGGTCTCCTTCAGATGCCGATTGTGCCAGGGCAATCTGAGCCGATTCGGCCTGGAGGGCTGCCGCACGAATCTCTGCCTCCAATGCCTCCTGTTGGCGACCGTACTGGGCAAAGCGTTCTTCCACCACCGCCATCTGCTGCTGTAGTTCTGCCAGGCTCTGGCGCAGCTGTTGCCATTGGTGCTGAGCAGTCTGCAGTTGCTCCTGACAGAGGGTAAGTTCTGCTTGGAGTTGTTGGGATTGGACTTGGAGGGTTTGCCAGGTAGCTTGGAGTTGTTCTAGCTGAGTCTGAACCCAGCGAAGTTCACTACGTCGGGAGATTCCACCGCCCAGTGCAGGCCGAGGCCCAATCTCTAACACACCTTCGGCCGAAAGCCGCTCCCCGGAAAGAGTAACAAAATGACAGTCCGGCGCTTGCTTGGCCAATCGTTGAGCCGCTTGTAAGGAATCTACTATCCAGGTGCGTGCTAATAAGCGGTAGATGAGTTTTTGGTAGGCAGGTTCCGTTTGCACCAAGGAATCTGCCCGAGCCAATACGCCCGGCTGGGTCCGTAGATCCGGGAAAGCTTCTGGATTTCCTTCTGAAGCCGGCGTCTCTTCTAGCCAAAGAATCCCCACCCGGCCGGGCAATTCCGCTGCATGGGCTTGCAGATACTCCCACAACGGCTGGCTGGGCCGAGCAACCAAGTACTGGCTCCATTCTCCTAAGGCGATTTCCACTAAAGGGGCTGCCTCGATGGGCGTATGGATCAAATCTGCTAGCAGGCCAACGATGGCATCCAACGGGCCATGAGGCGTCTGCTGACGTTGCAGGAGTAGTTGCTTGATACCAGGGCTAACGCCTTCCTGTCGGCCGAGAAGTTCTTCTAGGAGGGTTTTGCGTTCATGGAGGGCGGTTTGGCGTTGGGTTAGCTCGTGGATCTGGGCTTGGAGGTTTTGTTGGCGTTGTTGCAGCTGGGCCAAGCGCGCTTCTTCGGCAGCGATTTGCTGGCAAAGTTGGGCTGCTTGGGTCTGCAGAAGATCCTGGCGACAGGAAATCGACTCTGCGAGCTGGCGGTTTTCTTCCCATTGGCTGCGTAGCTCCGCCAGTCGCTGCTGGGCCAAGGTTTGCGCCTGGCTGGCTGCGGTAGCCATCGCCTCCAACCGACTTCGTTGGCTTTCCCAATCCGCCCGTTTTTCGAGCAATTGACGTTGCTCAGTGCGAAGCTGTTGTTCGTCGGCCTGGAGGTTCCTGAGCTGATCGTCTAGTTCCTGCAAGGTCTGTTTTTGCTGGTCTAGAGATTGGGCAAGTTGCTGATGATGGGTCTGGGCCTCGGCCAAGGCTTGAGCCATTTCGGCCATCTGCTGCTGGACGTCGCTACTGCGGAGGCTTAAGGCGAGGATTTGACGCTGCGTTGGCTCCAGCTGGTCAGAAAGATCCCGAAGTTGGCTGCGGTGGTGTTCGACGGCGGCTTCTTCGGCAGCAATCCGTTCCCGATAAGCAGTGTGTTGGGTTTCGGCCGAGCGGATCGCTTCGTGTAATTGCGCAATTTGGGTTTCCAATTCGAGCTGTTGGGTTTCCAGAGTTTCGGCTTCGGCCACCCGTTGGAGCCGATCAGCCGATAGCGCCGCCTCCTGCTGGGCCAATTGAGCCAACTGCTCTGCCCATTGAGTCCAATCGGCCCAAGCTACCTGGGTCCGAAGCTCCTGCAACCGATTGGTGTACTGTTGATATCGACGGGCTTTTGCTGCTTGCTGCCGCACACTGCGCAGACGACTTTCTACCTCCTCCACAATATCTCGAAGGCGAACCAGATTCTGCTCCACTCGTTCCAGACGTCGAAGGGCTTCTGTTTTTTTGGCTTTGAAGCGGCTAATCCCAGCAGCTTCCTCAAAAAGGACACGCCGATCCTTGGAAGAGGCTTGTAAGAGGACATCGACCCGGCCTTGTTCAATCACACAATAGGCATGAGAACCCAAGCCGGTTCCGGCCAACAGATCTCGGATGTCTTTAAGCCGGCAGGGTTGCCGGTTGATCAAATATTCACTTTCCCCGCTCCGATACACCCGCCGTGTCAGGTGCACTTCGTCGCTGTCTAACGGAAAAAAACGCTTCGAATTATCAAACGTCAGCGTCACCTCTGCCGATTGCATCGGCCGACGGTTCTCTGAACCGTTAAAGATCACGTCGGCCATTTCCATGCCACGCAGACTCTTAACGCTCTGCTCGCCCAAAACCCATTTGATCGCATCCACGATGTTCGACTTGCCCGAACCATTCGGCCCCACAATGGCTGTTATCCCCGGCGGAAACTCAAATCGGGTCCGATCGGCAAAACTCTTAAACCCAAACAGCTCCAACGCCTTCAGCATGCGTGTGTTTTCCTTCTGGGGAGGAAGCCCATTTGGGTGGCTATCCTGGACAAAAAACTATTCGTTCGATTCTACCAGCCTGACTTGCTTCAGCCAACCCAATTCCAACTGCCGAAGGGCACAGGCTGAGTCCGATTGCTAATCGCGACTTTTGCAATTTTTTTCCTACTTACTTTTGAATCCAGCAGTTACGACATTCCTAAGAGGCAGTCCGAAAAAGCATTTTCCATGATGAAAGGAGGTTTCTTTCCTAAATGCCCCAGAATCCCCAAAATTCCTGTTTTTAAGAAGCGTGGAGGATAGGAGCCGGTCGGCCAAAACCCATTGGAATCCAGCCAACTTCCCATTTTAGAACAGCCTCGAAGTCCAAATACTTCAAAGTTTTTAGTGAACGAATAATGTTTCCTTAATATACAAGAAGTTAGGAATTTTACCCGAAAAGTTTCTAAAGATTTTTCAGATTGGGTTTGGCTCTGGCCTCCCACAACAACCCAAAGGGGATCAGGGGTAGGAAGGAGCCTAAAATAACTCTTTCGTGGACAAAAAACCCCTTAAGACGGAAAATGAATCTAACCGAGGATTATGCAATCGGTTAGGACAAAGTTTTCCCGTGCGCCCTGGCGCGGATCTAACCAGCTGTGCTGGCCCCCCAGCGCAGAGGCAGGCCAACCCAACTGGAATAGCCAAGCCGTTTTTGCCTCACCCTCCAAAGCGGTATAAAGAGTAGGCGATATAACTCCTTTAAAAATAAAGGGTTAGAACTATTTTGTTCTGGTAACCCGACTTTGAACTACCGAGGCCAACAATACTTGAGGAGTTATAACTTCCTCCTTTAGGCAGGCTGCCAAAAATGGCAAAACTTGAGCTCCGAGACCGGCTCGAAAAGCTTTTTCTATGTAAAAGAAAGTTCCCTCCTTAAATTGCCCAGAATGTCCAAATGCCCTATTTTCAAGGAATATCGCACAAAAACGCCAATCAGCCAAAATCCTTTCCACTCCGCCAAAATCCCCATTTCAGGGCAGCCTTTTGACGTGAGTTTGGCCATTGTGTAAAGAAACCTCTGCAAAATTCTGAACATATAATGAACATTATGAACGTTTGATTTTATAGCCGTTCGGTTTTCCTAGCTAAACAGCGACTATCTATAGGCGCTAGCAACCCTTCTATTGGCTTCTATTGGGTTATGGGGTAAGCTCACATGGTCTAAAAAATCTCTGCGGAATTATGGAGAGGTTCCTAAAGGAACCTCTGCAAAATCCTGAACATCCAGTGAACTTTATGAACTTTTGATTCTTTAGCCGTTCCGTTGTCCTGCCAGGACATCTACTATCTGTTGGGTGCTAGCAATCCTAGCGCCCCTATATGTTGTGTTAGAGGGAGGCCAGCCAAAACGGTATAAAAATATCCCCTTTGAATTATGCAGAGGTTCCTAAATTTTTTCTTTTGGCATCTCTGTGTAACTGAACATATAGTGAATACAAGGACTCTTGATTTGATAGGGATTGGCCTCCCATCCGAACATCTAGGTATATGTCTGGCTGTTATACATAAATTGCCGTCGAAGCGTTCGAACTTCACTTTAGGGAAATATCAAAAGCTCGTTGAACAACGCAGAATGGATACAATAGACGATCTAGCTAAGACAGTCTTTGAAACCAAGCACTTTTTACTCTTGAAAGTGATCTTTCCTAAATGCTGCGATTTCTCCAAAGTACCAATTAGCTTCTTTTGAAAGCTTCGTTATTCCCCTGTTTGGGTAATACTTTGCCGCCGTTAGAATGGGAAATACCTCCCAAAAATGTGTATAACAGCGAGACCTATATATAGGGTACTAGTTAGTGCTACTGAACCTATATAATGGCATATATTGGGTCAGCAGTGATAGGAGCCAATATGGCAAAAGTATATTCTTTGAAAGAACAATATTTTCAGAGGCTCAGGAGATTCAGAAGGGAACTGACTCCTTTTGCCGAAAGGGGAGAGATCTAATTGTTAGGGAATTGTTCGGAGTTATTCACGTTGGGAAATTGGGCGACCAAAAGGGGAGTTGCCGTAAGTCTCTGAAGCAAAACATGTTATGGAAAATAGCAGAAGTTGAACTAAGGACGTCAACTTTCAACAAAAGCAATCTTCGTTTTCCCGGTCAATTGAGTTTGTCGGTGCCGGGCCAAAACAGTTTGCTCCACTTTCTACCTAAAAATCCACTGCTTGCACTTCTGGAGTCTGAGGCCTCCAGCGTTTGGGAAATCTGGTGGCGGTCTTCCGGCTCATAGGAACGCCCCGGTTCGGGCAAGGCATCGACTTCAAATCGGCTCTCAAGGGCTCCTTGGGTTTTGGCCTGCACCAACGCTTGAAGTACATCGGGATAAAAGCCCCCCAACTCCGCAATGGCCCGGATCATAGCATCTAGCTGATTGGGCACGATCCGCTGCTGGTCTGGCTGGCCGACCGCAAATCGACTGATGACCAATTCTTCGGGATTTTGCCTGTTCGGACGAACAACAATTCGGCTGCCCGCTTCCAGGAAAAACGGCCCCCGCAGCCGATGCTCTTTCCCGAACAGTACGATTTCCGCCCGTTTATGGGTGCACACATGGACCATAGGTGTTCCTGTGGTCTGCAGCACATGGTAGCTGAACCCGTCTGGTCCCAGCCGTTCGCCTCGCACCAGGGGATCCTGCCGATTCATCGTCCACAATGCCCGGAAGGCCCCGTAGCGGGTTTCGGCGCTGGAGCTATGGAGCAAAGAACACAGCTGTTCATACGCCATCAAATCATCCATCGTGCCTAGCGCAGCCAAGGCATACACCCGAAAGGCCGGTTGTTGTTGAGCGATTTGGGCCAGCGGTTCAGCCGCCTCCCGACAATCCAAATACGCTAATGCCTCTGCCGAATAAAAGCGTACCTCCGGATCCTCAGCCTGTAAGCCTTTTCGCAGAATATCGACCGCCTTTTTCCCGATGGCTTCCAGCTCCAATGCCGCTTGCCTTGCGGTGAGCGGATCCAAAAGCCGTTTGGCTAGCTCCTGCATGCGCTCGGCCTGCTGTGCTTCGTCTTCCCGAAGAGCAATCGCCCGGATGACATCCAAATAACGACCGATATTCTCTTTATAACGAGGGTGGACAGCCAATTCGATAAACTGATCGGTTTTGGCAGTAGCCACGCCTGTTTTCACTCCCTTTTGACTGAGATAAAATCGTTTGTTCACAGCAGCGGCTATCCGGGCACTGTTCGCTACGTTTTGATGCTCTGGCTTAAGCACTAGCCCGAGGGTTCGGGATTTTAAGCACAGACCGCCGCCTAGGATGCGTCCCCGACCCAAAAGCACCTTATCTCGCTCCGAATCAGCAGTCGGATCCACCAACACAGGCCCTTTGGCCAAAGCCCAACTGTGCCCCTCCAAAATCCGGCCGCCTAAAACGGCCTGCTCCTTCAAACGCGTCTCCAGCAAATAGCCTCCACGTAAACTAACCATGTCTCCCTGCGAGGGTACCCGCACTTCGACATCAAAACTGTCCCCCTTTTGGATGCCAGGCCGAAGCCAACCTCGCACCATCACCATGGCAGTGTCCGGAGAAGCCAGCACGGCATTAGGCATGGTTACCCCCCGAGCCTCCATTTCAGCAATCAGCGCCGAGCGCTGAGGCGAAGGAGGCGGATCGTGCCCAGTACCTGGTAGCCCGGTAACTAAACCTACATTTTCAATCCGCACCGGTTCTAGACCAAAGGGTACTACCATATCACCCACTAGGCGGGCCTTTTTCACCGGCTCCTCTTCCGCAGGACTTTGAAACCGGGAAAGCATATTCCAACTGGGCCAACTGGTACAACCACTCAGCCAAACCAGACCCACTAACCAAAGTAGGCTACGATTTAATACCCTCAAGGGAGCTATGTCCACCCAAAAAAATGGTTTTACCCCCGCTCCTGCGCGTCTGCGGAGCAATAACCGGTCCAGAAAATACCCTCTTCTTCCTCTGGTATCCTCCCATCCGAAATACAACGCCTTTGCCTTGCTCATATGACCCAATCCCTCTCCCTCCCTACGCTGAAGTATCCGAAACATTGAGGACTTTTTCTCCCTGCCTATTCTAGAGGGGGATACTTATCCCATCTAAAGGAGGATCCACCTATTCTAATTAGCGTCGCTAGGCATTCCTTAGTGGTTAAAGTGAGCATTCACCTATTGTTTGCGTGGCAGTGGCCAATTGCTCTGCAAAGACCAAAATGGAGCTAAACAATAGTGGTTTTGCGGGGTCCGGTCAAGGGATCCAATTTGCTGTTCCAGCCCCGGCCTGCTGGGGGCAGACCCAGACCTGGGAGAAATGGAGGAATGAGGAGACAGGAGACGAATGAGGAGAAAAGAAACGTTATGCCGGCCAAAAATCCTCTTGGCAGCACCAATAGCCTGCTGCAGCCTTTGCCCCGTCAGCCGAGTGAAGCCCCCATCTTTTTTCTCTGGTCCCCAGACCGAGCTTGCCGAACACATGCCCTCTCTGGGGGACTCGCTGTTATCCACATCTTTTGGGATGGATTTCCCATCTCAATGGGCCAAAGCGATTGTCCCACCTAGGGTAACAAACTTCTCAAAAGAAGCCAACCGTTAGTTTGGAGATAATGACACCATTAGGGAAAGATTCTTTGGAAGATCAGGAACTGTTTGGTTTCAGAAACTATTTTGCCTATATTGCCTGTTTTATTCATTCAATTTCCTTCAACAAACTTTCGGCATTTTCCTAAAGTAATGTGCGAGCCCATGAACTCTGATGTGTGTACCACAGCGAGCTCTGGGGGTTGTCAGCAAAAACAGGCGTGTGAAGCCGGAATGCCCAACCCATTTAATTAGGGTTCTGCAAATACCTCCCCTCTGCTTACGGCTGGCTGTTATACACATTTTGGGAAGTATTTACTATCCAACGGCAGGAAATTTATTGCCCCAAATAAAATAAAGGAATAACGAACCATTCACAAGTAGCTAATTGTTACTTTGGAGAAATTGCAGCATTTAGGAAAGAATCACTTCCAAGAGCAAAAAACGCTTGGTTTCAAAGGCTATCTTTAGCTAGCTCGCCTATTTTGTCCATTCTGCGTTGTTCAACGAACTTTTGGTATTTGCCTAAAGTGAAGTTCGACGCTTTAACGCCAACTTGAGTATAACAGCAAGCCCGACCGGGGGGTCGGCCGCGTCGAGTCAACATTCGGGCGGTGCTCAACGGGATTCTTTACATTTCCATTGTGCGGACTGGTTGTGCGTCTACATTGTGCGGACTGGTTGTGCGTCGCGGATGCTGCCGAAAGATTATCCGGCCTAGCAGACGGTGTACTATTTTGGCGATTCCAAGAGGATGGTACTTAGCAGAAGATTGATGAGGCACTTCGGAGGCGTGTGCGGATTTCGAGCGTCGTCCGGAACCAAGCGCTGAGATTTTTGGATAGCCAGTCGGTTAAGACCACGGAAAAAGAGGGGGAGGAGGGTTTGAGGCGGGCAAGAACCGCAGCGGTCGCAAATGGCATGTGTTGCTCGATGCGTTTGGGCTGATTTTGGCGGTGGTGGTGCATCCGGCAAACGTTCAGGATCGGGTCGGGGCGCGGTTGGTTTTGGAGCGTGCGCAGCGCCGGTTCCCGCGGCTAAGCAAGATTTGGGCCGAAAGAGGCTATGCTGGGCAACTGGTCGAATGGCTGAAGCGGTCGTTTGGTGGGTGCTGGAGATTGTCAGCCGTGCGGCGGAGACGGTTGGGTTTGAGCTGCTGCCACGTCGGTGGGGCGTGGAGCGGACGTTTGCCTGGTTGAACCGGTATCGTCGGCTGAGGAAGGCCTATGAGTTCCTGCCGTCCAGGAGCGGTGGAATGATCTTGGTTGCGATGATCCATTTGATGGTTGGAGGCCTACGTCCCTACCCGCCCTGTTGAGATCATGCCCCCCTTCTCAAACACGCTCTTAGAATTATTAGACTGAGGAAGTTGTATGAACCAAAGGAGGCGGGTTCTACCTTCTGGTAAAAAACAAATTAGGGAAAACGGCAACCCAGAGGCTTTCGCTGGGATCACAAAATCGGCTTTTCCAGTGTGGAGTGAAGTGTTAGCCATTTTTGAAAGGAACGGACAATGGTGCTTTTGGATTTTACGATGTTTCCGTTAGATAAGGGGCCAAGCGTCAGTGCTTATGTGGCCCGGAGCTTGCAAATTATCGAAGCCAGTGGGCTGGATTACCGCTGTCATGCTATGGGCACGATTCTGGAAGGCCCGCTAGATCAGTGTCTGGAAGTCGTGCGAGCCTGTTTTGAGGCGATGGCCCAGGACTGCGAGCGAATCGAATGTGTGATCAAGTTTGACTATCGGCGAGGCCGATCGGGCGGATTAGACTCCAAGGTAGCAAAGGTCGAATCGCTCCTGGGCCGACCGGTGAAAAAGTAGCACTGTTGGAACGCTCCCAAAGCCGGAACCGTTCAGTCCATCATCCCAAGAGACTCCACCGCGTCTAGAGGACGGCTGCACCTTTAGCTCCGTGGGCCTTTTGCTCGGAGGGCAGCGGCCGCTTTCTTCGCTGGGCGGAAATATTAGCTCGACTTTTGCCATTCTGGGCCTCCTCCCAAAAGCAAGATTATGGATAAGCTGTCATGGCTAACATTAAGAAAGAAAAATTTCGAGCAGTATTCCCACTCAGAGTATGTTGACTTGGTGCAGGGAAATCGGAGAGCAGTTTTAGGCTCCGCTCATTGGGAAATATGGACATTTTGGACTATCTTCTGAACACTAGCATTGCTAGGTGTTCTATAACCTTGCCAAAGGGGAAAAAGGCCAATTCCTTAGTTCGACTTTTGCCATTTTCCCTAACCTGTTTAGTCTCCGGGGATTACGACGAACCGTCCTTTTGTTCATACTGTTTCCAAGTCCAATACTTCCAAGGAGTTCGAAGTTTCCATTTCGGCAGAAGACCCAAAATTGGCAAAAGTCGAGCTTAGGAACTTTTGCATAATCTTGAAAATGAAGATATTCTGAACTTTATGCTTCTTTTGATTTGGTAGCCTTTAGCTGCCACCATCTAAATAGCTACCATATATGGAGGATGATAGCAGTGCTGCAACCCAATATGTTGGTTAGTCCCGGGGAGGGAACAAAAATGGTAAAAAATATCCCCTCAAATGATGTAGAGGTTCCCGTAGATCGACTTTTGCCATTTTTGGTCTGCTGGCCGGAGGAGGAAGGTCTAACTCCTTGGAATGATTGAATGAGGCAATTGGGTGAACAAAAGAAGGATTCGTGGTACCTTCTGGAGAAAAACAAGTTATGGAAAGTGACAAAAGTTGAACTTAAAGGCTGTCCGAAAAAGCATTTTCTATGATGAAAGGGGTTTCCTTCCTCAATTTCCTAGAATTCCCAAAATCCCTGTGTTTAAGGAGTCTAAAGGAGATGAGCCAGTCGGCCAAACCCCCTGGGAAACCGTCCAACTCTCCATTTTAGGACAGCCTCTTAGCTCGACTTTTGCCATTTTTGGCCTTGTCCCGAAAGGATAAAGCTCTAACTCCTTGTAACTGTTGGACTTAGGAAATCGGGTGAACTAAGGGGAGTTTCGTCGTAACTGCTGATGGCAAAACCAGTTAGGAAAATTGGCAAAAGTCGAACTTAGAGTAATTCAAAGCTCAATAACAATAAGCAAAGGTACTCTACTGTGCCATGGTTTTTGGAACATTCAGGGCCGATTCTGCTGGCAGGCATTCTGCTGGAGGTGGTCTTAGGGAGTTTGTTGGTGCGGAGCGGCCGGGGGATTTGGCTTTGGCCGATGCTAGGAGTGCTTTTGTTAACTTGTATTGGAGTGGCCCTGGAACGATGGATCCAGACACCAAAGGAACAAGTGGCCAGTACTCTCTATGCGGCTGCCTCGGCCCTAGAAGAGAATAATGTAGACCGATTATTTGAACATATTTCCCCCACAGCTCAGTACACACCGCATCGGGCACGAAGCGCCCTACAGCTCTATCGGTTTCGCCAAGCCCGAATCACGCATCTAGAGATTGAAATCAACCAGCTTACTAGCCCTCCGACAGCCGTCGCTTACCTGGTGGGCCTCATCAGTGTGGAAGACAAACAGAGTCAACCAATCTATACAGGCCGGGTTCAGTTAGAAGTACTTCTGCGATGGGAAAAAGACCGATGGCGGATTACCGGCCACCAAGAACTGCACTTCCCCCGGGATTGGTAAAGCCCGGCAGATTCCACTTGCAAGGTTACATTCCCCAAGTAAGCGAAAACTATTTTCTCTTGGGGAAGAAGCGGCCCTATGGAGTGAACTCATTCCACCTCCGCCGAGTGAACAAACCCGCTTCTGCTCCGTAAGACTGCTGTTATCCAGATCTTTTAGGATAGGAACCTCTGCGGAATTTCCAAGGAGATATTTTTACGCGATTTTGGTCCTCGCACCTCTACCCCAACATATAGGACTGCTAGCATTGCTAGCAACCTACAACCTACCTATAGCAGGAAACCGCGGCAGAAGCCTGAACATATAGTGAACTTTGTGAACTTTTGATTTCTAACGGTTCAGTTGTTCTACTTGAATATCTAGGATATATAGGTGCTAGCAATGCTGGCCCCCTATATGTTGCATTAGAGGGAGGGCAGCCAAAATGGTATCAACTCGACTTTTGCCAATTTTGGGTCTTCTGCCGAAATGGGAGCTTCGAACTCCTTGGAAGTATTGGACTTAGAAAAGAGTATGAACAAAAGGCCGGTTCGTCATAACCCCTGGAGACAAAACAGGTTAGGGAAAATGGCAAAAGTCGAGATAAAAACATCCCTTTTGAATTATGCAGAGGTTCCTAGGTCTTAGAAGTAGCCGAGGCAATCTCAACCAAATCCGAGATCCATGAAGTTCACTCTATGTTTAGGATTGTGCAGAGGTTGCCGACTTAGGAAATTGGGTGAACAAAAGAAGGTTTTGCTGGAACTCTTGGGGAAAAGACAAGTTAGGGAAAATGGCAATAGGTAAGGGGTACGCATTGGGGGGAATAGTTAGCCTTTCGGGATCCTGGTTGTGCCGGGCCACCTTCAGGGTCTTAGCGGGGCCGGAGCGGGTCCTGGGATAGCCGGCGGCCAAACAGGGATCGGCACCATCCCATACGGATACCCATACCGATTCCAAGACCCATACGGATTTTGCCAGGATTGGAACGGCAGGGTCCAAGGTCCTTGAGGATTGCCCCAAGGACCGAACGGTGTAGCGCCGGGCCGAAACGGATAAAGCCATTCCCCATACGGTCGAATCGATTCCCCGGCTCCCCAGGTCTCTACGACATGGCGGTAGTCGAAACTGCCACGCACAGCTAGACCGGAGCGTTTATGTCGGTAGCCGCTCTCTTGATAGGTCGGATCGCTCGGTACGACTGCTGGCGGGGGAGCTTGGTACTGAACGATCCGTTGGTCGGTATCTGGATGATGGCTGAACTGGCTTGGCCGGAAGATCCAGCTTTCCGCTCCCCGACAGGAGGTCAAGGATGTGGGCTGGGGAGGGGGTGCCTGTTCGGCCTGCAGGTTCGCTGCACCACTTAAGGCTACCCCCAGGAAGACCATATTCATCCGGATACCTCCCATAGGGGGGATAGATATCATCCTAAAATAGCAAAACAAGTAGGAAAGAAGGGCTATTGTTTGTCCCCTGGCGGACCACTGGCAACTCAAGATGTTTACTCCCGGCTACAGGATCAACCAACAATGTTTTAGATGGACAACAGCGAAGGGCTTTTTGCCCAGCTACAAGTCCGGTATTTACCCTATGAGGCAAACCGCATTCCAATCTCTGGACTTTTGCCAGTTTTACTAACCTGTTTTGCCTCCAATAGTTACGGCGAAACCCTTTTGTTCACCCAATTCCCTAACTCCAATAGTTACATGGACTTAGAGCTTTGCCCGTCCAGGGGAAGGCCAAAATTGGCAAAAGTCGAGCTTAGAGCATTCCTCTGCCAGGGGGGGAGGCTCCTGATTGGCAAAAGTAGAGCTTAGGGCGCTGGCCGTTCTACAAAAAGCGGTGGATCCTCCGGGTCGTACTGCTGGGTTTGTGCTGCCTTTTTCGGATCATAAACATATCGGGCGCCTGGCGGCAGAGGGGGCAATTGAATCCCATTTTCTTTAATAATCTTTTCCATAAACTCCTCATGCGTTTTCGGGAAATGTCCGTGTTGGGCACGATACAGGTTCATTGCATGAGGAATCTGGATCCGAAAGGCAATCATCTGGGGCGCTTTAAAATACACGGAAATCGGTTCAGTAATCAATCCGCCGCCGTAGCCCTGTCCCTTGGGACTGACTCCCACATCAGCCTTTTGCCGAATTATGCCATTAGGTGTGTCCAAATTGCCAGATGTTCCCGCAGACCCTGGCAGGCCGGAAAGAGGCGATGGAACTCTTCGGGCAGCAAGCGGCGAACCCGACGGCTTGCTAGAAGCCTGTTTGGATTGTGGCGACTCACATCCAGCTGCTGTTAGGAGCAAGCATCCGGACAAACAGCCTAGCCCAATGATCTTGTTTGCTCGGAACATAGTAAGCTCCTTTTTAGGCAACGTTTTAATCTAAGCTTACCTTTTCACACTAGGGAACTTGCCTTGCAAGATGCATGCTCCCATTATACCTATTGGGCTTTTATATAAACAAAGGGAGCTCAGTGCTTGGGGAAGCAAAAGCAGTGAGGCAACAATGGCAAACTCGAGCTAACCTCCTGTTGTGAAAGCAATTTCCTTCTTCCTAGCAGCACTCTAGCAACAGCCCCCAACACCCTAAGCTCGACTTTTGCAATTTTTCCTAACTTGTTTTGTCACCGGAGGTTGCAGCATAATTTTCTTTTGTTCACGCAATTTCCTAAGTCTGATAATTTCAAGGAGTGAGAACTTTCTCATTTCGGCAGAAGACCAAAATTGGCAAAAGTCGAGCTAAGAGGCTGTCCGAAAAAGCATTTTTCTATGATGAAAGGAGGTTTCCTTTCTCAATGCCCCAGAATCCTCAAAATCCCTGTTTTTAATGAGTGTGGAGGATAAAAGCCGGTCGGCTAAAACCCATTGGAAACCAGCCAAATTCCCATTTTAGGACAGCCACTAACCACTCTCCGCAAAGGCCGTTTATTTTCCTTTGCTTTCCACAAGGATTGGTCAATTCGCAATCCCATCGGAACAGGCTGAAGAAACCTCTGCATCATTTGAGGCAGATATTTTTATGCCATTTTGGTTTCCTTCGGGCCTAACCAACTATATTGGGATGCTAGCACCCTACATTGAGTAGCTCTTTGGATGGGGGTTGCTATCGCCTATCGAAGTAAAGGTTCATAAAGTTCGCTATATGTTCAGGATTATCCTGAAACCGCGTTCCTGGACAATTTCTAACCTCAGCTTGTGCTGTTTTCCTTAACGTGGTTACCGGTAGTACTTGCGAAACCTCATTTTGTTCTTCCCATTTCCTAACTTCGATGGCGGTTCGCTGGAGGGGCTCTGTTGAAACCCTTTCCGGTCGGAGGCCTAAACCCACCAACACGGAAGCAAAACCGACCAGGATGGGCAAACCCTCCTCAGACTGCGGACAACCTTTCCACAGTACCACAGCTTGTTAGAGGTTGTCTGAAAAGGAGGTAGCCAAGCTTCCTTTTCCAAAGGTCGGTGAAGGTTTTGGGTAGCCAAGGTGCCCAAATCTGGCTTGTAGCTCCTCCTGATGGTGGAAACAACTTGACAGGCCAGCGAGCCAAACGCTCTTTTCAGACAGCCTCTTAGCTCGACTTTTGCCATTTTAGGCCGTCTCCCGGAAGAGGAAAACACTAACAGCTTGTAACTATTGGAGTTAGGAAATTATGTGAACAAAAGGAAGTCTCGTCGTAACTACTGGAAACAAAAGGATTTAGGGAAAATGGCAAAAGTCGAGCTAAGAGATTGCCCCTTGGGGAGGAAGCCGAACATGGCAAAAGTCGAGCAGATAGAAGGATGTGTCCAAAATGGCAAAAAGTCGTGCTCAGAAAAGCCTTCGCAGTGGGAGGAAGCACTATGAGAAGGGAACTGCAGTTGTGGCCGGGCCACGGGGGTTGGAGGGGATCATTGCATAGCGGCCTGCACAGCCTCAAGGACCTTTTGGCGGACAATGGGCAGGGGATCGGTCAGGAAGGCTCCTGCAGCTTGACGATGCCCGCCGCCGCCAAATAGGCCAGCTAATTGGCTACAATCCCAATGGGCTTTGCTTCGGAAGCTCACTTTCAACCCGCCGGTTGCCAGCTCGATGAACATCAGTGCTACTTCGGCGCCGGCTACCCCCATTAAAAAGTTGACCAAATCTTCTGTGTCAGAAGGCAAAGCACCGGTGGCCTCAAAATCAGAGCGTTCAATCCAGGAGTAGATCAGCCGACCTCCCAGAGCTGCTTCGGCCCGACAAAGCACCCGGCCGGTTAATCGCAGTCGGCCAAGGGAATCGTTCTCGTAGAGTTGTTGATAAAGTTGGTCAGGTGCTGCCCCTGCGTCGGTCAAGGCGGCGGCCAATCGGTACGTATCTGCCCGGGTAGAACCAAACCGAAACCAACCAGTATCCGTCGCCACCGCAGCAAACAGTTGCACCGCTGACATGGGATCCACCGAAATCCCCAATCGGCAGGCCAACTCGTAGACCAATCGGCCTGTGGCCTCGGCAGTTGGATCTTTGAATTCTTCCGCACCCAGGTCTTCGGAACTGCGATGATGATCCAGCACGATTTTCGGTACCTTGGTGGAGCGGATCCATTCGGCTGCATCGCCCAATTGGGCCCAGGCAGAGGTATCGACAATAATGACCAAATCGGCCTGTTCGAGTTGTTCGGGCTGCACATCTCGGCCTAGACGGCGAAATCGACCTTCCGGATCCAAAAACCGGAAGCTGGGTGGCATGTCAAACGGCCCAACCAAACAGACCTGTTTGCCCATCCGCTCCAAAAAGTTGGCCAAGGCTAAGCTGCTACCCAATGCATCGCAGTCGGGCCGTACATGCGTTACCACCACTATCTGCTGGGCTTGCTGAAGCCGAGCTATTAACCTAGACCAATTAATCGAGCCTGCAGAGACGGCGCTTTTCTGGCAGGAACTAGAACTTGCAGGCAAATCCCCTGAGTTCCTTTCCAACGAGGCTACGTTACTTCTGCTGGGGGGCGAAATGCTCCTAGAAGAATTTTCAGTGCCCGAGGCAGGGCGTTGCTCTCCTGAATGGGCGGTGGCACCTGGAAAATCGGCTAGCGGAGGAGGCTGCATATCGGGTCTGTGGTTACAGAAGGGATTTTGCCAGCTAGCCCTAGGGGGATTATCAAGTCGTGAGGTTTCTACTGAGCCGGCCGGCTGATCTCCGTCCGGGGGAGACTTTTCCCACATAGGCACACCAGATGCATTCACGAACTTGTCTCCTGAAATTGGATTTGAGCCAGGATTTGCTGGGTGACAGAAATATCCTCCGCCATCTGGGCCAGCAAAGCGCCTACTTCCGGGAATTGGCGTACCGCACGCAAACGGGCCATAAATTCCAGTTCCACCCAATGATCGTATAAGTCTCCGTCAAACCCAATCAAAAAGGCTTCTAGTTTCTGAGCTGTTTCACCGAAGGTGGGATTAGGGCCCAAACTGATGGCTGCTGGCCAGGCAGCGTCGCCCAGCCAAGCGCGGCCCGCATAAATCCCTTCGGCAGGCAGCAAAAGCCGATCCACTTGCAGATTAGCCGTCGGATACCCGAGTTGTTTGCCTCGGCCTGCTCCTCGGATGACTTGGCCTCGAATCCGATGCGGCCGGCCCAGTAACTGTGCTGCCTTTTCCACCTGGCCTTGAAGCAACAACTGCCGAATCCAAGAACTGGACACCGGCTGACCATCCACTTCTATCGGCGGGACAACCTCCAAACGAATGTCCGCCGCAGCACACCAGGCTTGCAGATGGCCGATGTGCGCTTGGCGGTTTCGGCCAAAACGAAAATTACTTCCCTCCACCAGCACTTTTGCCTGCAACTGGCCCATCACAAATCGCCAAAAGAACTCTTCTGCTTCCAACTGAAGAAACTCTCGGCTCGTCGGATAGGCCCAGATGACATCCACCCCTAATTGGCGGAGTAAGTTGGCTTTTCGTTCTAGCCAACAAAGGGGCAAAGGGGCCCCCTCCGGATTTAATACCCAAGCCGGGGAAGGCTCGAAGGTAAAGACGACGGCTGGACGGCCAAGCTGCCTGGCCTGCGCCACCACCTGCTCCAGAAGGCGCCTGTGCCCCTGATGGACTCCGTCGAAGTTGCCAATGCTGACAACGCCCCCTCGCAGGTGCTCCGGAAACGTTTCTGAATCGCGGATCAACATTGGTTTGCCTCTATTCCATTTGGTTTGCCTTCTATTCCAGGGTTGCCCTCGTCTCAGCAGGCCATCCGCCAGCCGTGATGGCTGTGGCTATCCGTCCGGAAGCCAAGGTTTCTATTATTGGTCAGTTATCCCGAACCGGCAAGATACCAAACTCGCCGGGCAGCCCCCTCGGTTAACCAGCAAAACCAGAAAAAGCAACCTCTGCTTCATTCGAGAAGATATTTTTATACCATATTGGCTTACTCTCCTTCTAACCCCACATATAGCGTTGCTAGCATTGTTAGCACCCATAAATAGTAGGTATTCGGGTAGGAAAACCCGGCTGCTACAGAATCAAAAGTTTCTTCAGTTCACTATATGTCCAGGATTTTGGAGAGGTTCCAGTTATAACAATTTTCTTTGGGCACCCGACTTGGAACGCCTGGGGAATGACAAGGAAGAGTACTTTTCTAGATCCAATACTTTTCTAGATCCAAAATCGAAAGACTGCCGCTGGGGGGCAAAACAGCCTCTAGTCTGGGGTGGAAGAGGCCCCTTGAGCCGAAGGCCAATCCGGCTTTGGGGCAAAAAAGATAGCCAAGCGTAGCATTTTTCCCCCATTCCTACTGCCCCTCCCACGGCAGCAGCGGAAAAAAATAAGGGGCATCCGCTTGGCTGAAGTGTTTTCCCCGAACTAGCTTGAGCTTTCCCCGCTGAGCGGACAGGGATAGCCAGAAACAACACCGGGAAAAGGAGATCTTGTGGGTCCGGCCGGGCTATTCTCGCAAAGCGGCATCCGGATCCCGCACAATCGGTTCCATCACCTTGGTATTGCGTTCCAAGGCCAGCACGATAGTCCGTTGTTCGGTGCCTTCAGGGCTTTGAGCCACAATGGGTAAAACCTGCCGACGATCTGGCATCTCCAACCGGAGCTGGAAGGTGCCATCTTCTTCCACCCGGACCGGCTCCCCCCGAATAGTTACATGCGCACCCGGAGAGGTTTTCCCGTACAAGATAGCTACCGCGTCGACCTCCAGATGAAACTCTTCCCGTTTACCAGCCAGAGAACTTGGGTCTAACCCATACCGCAGGGGCCAAGGAACCAACGATCGCCCCAACTGCTCCTCTAAAAATTCTTTGACTTCCTGGGTGTCCACGGTCGGATCGTAGCCGCCGCTTAAAGCATACAGACGCTGGTAATCTTCGGGCTTTTCGGACCAGGGCTGTTCGTCCACGTCAGCAAGTCGGTTTCGGGTGGTGGTAACAATATTGCTTCGGACTAGGCAAAGGAATTTGCCAGTGGGTGCCAAATAGCCGATCTCTAATTGAAAACTTCTGGGCGGGGCTGGCACATCCACATACCAGGTATTGACTTCTCCATGAATGGCAATGTCCCGGAGATGAAGCCGCTCAGCACTGGTCGTGCCGTCCCGAACCACTTCCAACAAGCGCAATACAGGTCGAGCACTGTGCCAGTGTTGGCCCAAAGCAGCCTCTGCCCGTTGAACCGTAGCCCGACTAACCTCCCAATAGGCTTGAATCCAATAGGGGTCTCGGACAATAGCCACCAGCCGATCTCGCCCTCCACCATTGCCAGACGAAACATTCTCCGAGTAGTAGGCCAAATCTTTACTGATCGTGAGTTGGGTTTGGATTTGTCGGAGTCGCTCGGCCAAATCCGCAGGAGGAGATTTTTTCTTTTGGGAAGTAGTCTTAGAGACTTTTCGGGCAGTACTAGAAATGGCAGGAGCAACACTCTTCTTTTTTTTCCGCACGGCACCATTGGGAGAGGGTTTTTGGGAGCGTTGGGTACCGGAGGCAGAGGGTTTGCTTTTGGCAGTTTTTCGGGCCAGTTTGGCCAGAGCCTGAACTAACTCTTCTTTCCGCATGCTGTGCCAGCCTGGCACTCCTTGGCGTTTGGCCATCGCCGCTAAATCCTTTACACTCCGCCGGCGCAACTGGGTTATCGTACTCACAGCACCGACCTCCCGGCCAAACCCCTTGGTTGGGGGCTGGACAAGTTAAGGGCTCAGCAAACCCGATGCTCAGACCAGTTCCTTCCGCCTGTAGGTTTTGCCCTCGGCAGGAGCCCAGAGGGATACAAGGATGGGCAAGGCAAAACCTTCCAATCACATTTATTGTAATTCCCCATCCGCTCGGATGCAATGAGCCACCCTAAAAAGTTTTTCCCGAAAGGTTTTCACTAAATAACAGCACTAACTCATTAAATATTAAAGACTTAGAACACAAACACCCATCAACCCCAGCCAAATTTTTCCCTGCTTTCCTACCGAAAAAAGGATTTTCGGACTCGATTTCGGCATTCTAAATGCCCAAGGAAAAAATGGTTCGGAGAAATCGATACCACTGAAATCCCAAAAACGGGTGGTATAAATTGACTCAAAAGTATTACAATTGGTGGCCTAGCTTTACCCCCTCTATCTGAAGTACCTCCCCTAGTGGCCCATACTGCTCCATGACCTTTTTCCTCCATCCTATCCCAAGAAAGAAAAGCTTCCCTGGTTCCTCGGGCATCTGAGCGGGTGCTTCTTTATGGAACAGTTCAGCAGAGGGGAATAGTGGCTCATTTGTCCTTTTTGCCTGGCCGGCTTAGAGAAGCAGGGGCAAGAGAATGCATATTATTCAAGCAGCGTTTTGTTACCCCACTCATGGGGGGCTTTGGGTGAACAGCTTCTCCCCGGGAGTAGGTCGCTGTTATCCCCAAGTTGGCATTGAAGTGTTCGAACTTCACTTTAGCCAAATCCCAAAAGCTCGTTGAACGACGCAGAATGGATAAAATAGGCGATCTATCTAAGAGTGTCTTTGAAACCAAGCACTTTTTGCTCTTGGAAGTGATTCTTTCCTAAATGCTGCAATTTCTCCCAAGGAACAAGTAGCTTCTTTTGAAAGGTTCGTTATTCCCCTATCTAGGGGTGAGGCTGATTTTTTGGTCAGTTTAGGTGTTTTGGGGAACATAGATAATCCCCAGGCCTATCGAACCGGCCCTCCCACAGGGATTTCCAAAAGCAAAAAGCTCCGAATTCCAGATTCCAGGGGTATGAGTCTCTGGAAGGAGTGTAGTTCTCTACATCTGGAAGTAAAATGGGTAGGTTCTGTGCAAAGTTGGCTTTCTGAGGGGGTGAGGTTTGTTTGCCTATATTGTCCATCTTGCCTAATCAACCCACAGGATTTCAGCCGCACCCCTATCTAGGGCAATCATTTGCTGCCGTTAGAATGGGAAATATCTCCCAAAAATGTGTATAACAGCGAGCCAGGAGTAGCAGGAGGGACTTCGTTCGGCAGAAAAGCAAGGTTTTCAAAAATCTTGTACTTTCTGAACTCGACTTTTGCCATTTTTCCTAACCTGGTTTGCCTCCAATAGTTACGGCGAAACCTCTTTTTGCGCACCCAATTTCCTAACTGCAATAGTTACATGGACTTAGAGCTTTGCCCGTCCTGGGCGAGGCCAAAAATGATTGACTCGGTGGGACTGTCTCAATAGCCTCTTCCTGCAGAGATTTTTCAGAAAGTACCAAAAAACGGCAAGCATTGGAAAAGCTCTCAAGAATCCGTAAAAAGTAGATAGTAAATACAGCCGAGTGGAGGAAGCCGGCTGATGGTGATCCGGCGGAAGCCCAGAAAATTACCTCCTGCTGAACTGCTCCTTGGGAGGCGAAGGTTTGGGAGCGGATAATAAGCCCAGTGGCTGGAAAATGCATTTGGGGTCCAGAAAGTTCCTTCGCTTGACTTTTGCCATTTTCCCTAACCTGTTTAGTTTTCAGGAGTTACAGCGACATCCTTTCTGTTCACCCGATCTCCAATAATTCCAAGGAGTTAGAATTTTCCCCTTTTCGGCAGGAAATCCCAAAAAGGCAAAAGTCGAGCATAGTGATTGTCCGGAAAAGGATTTTTCCAAGAGGAAGAGAAGATTCTTGGTCTGCTTGACCTAGAATGCCGAACTCCCCTATTTTGAAAGAGTTCGGCTCTGTTGAAACCATTCCGGTGGGAGCCCTAAACCCACCCAAAAACTGAAGCAATACCGACTATTATGGACAAAACCTCCTCAGAGTGCGGACAACCTTTCCACATAGCCAAAAAGTTTCCCTGGACGTACCGGTCAACCCAAAAACCACCAGACAGAAACGCCAACTTCTCAATTTCCGTGTCCTTTTCCAGATTCCGTGTCCTTTTGAAGAAGTTCCCTTTCGGGAGGTGGTAAAAGGGGTATCTGCTGGTGCCTTCCCTACAACGGCTAGGAGCGAAAGATGTTCCAAACCAAGCAGCGTAACCAGAAGGCTACCGATGTTAGCTCCCCTTTTTGGTTTGTTGCTGGGGTCGGTGTATCCGGCAAAACAATGGCTCCAGTAGGTCCTCCATCGAACGGACCAAACTTTCTACTAGCCTCCATCGTTAGGGAATTTTTAGGAACGTACAGAATTTCAGAAGAACTTCTTTATATTGTAATGCCTAACCTTGACCTTTGACATTTTCCTTAAATTGTTTTGTCTCCAGGGGTTACGACAAACCTGCCTTTTGTTCTCACAATTTCCTAAGTCCAATAATTCCAGGGAGTTAGAACTTTCCCATTTCGGCAGAAGACCAAAATGGGCAAAAGTCGAGCTAACTTCCCATTTTTAAACGGATGTCGAAGAAGGCAGCCAGGCACCCAAAATCTCTGGGACGCCCCCCACAAACCCATTTCGTACAGCGTCGTTAAGCTGTCATTCCCCCGCAAGCGGGAACCCAGATTGTTTCTTTGGTATTTTTGGCGAACTGGGAGCCTGTTTACTCAGGGAAGTAGTTCAAAGTCTAGGGAATGGATAATATTTCTCTGGAACTCCTTAATACACAAGAAGTTAGAGAAAGCTTCCATCTTCTACCCGCAAAGCTTCCAGAGATTTTTCAGATCGGTTTTTGCTCTGGCATTCCAGAACATCCCAAAGAGGATCAGAAACAGGAAGGGCGCAAAAACAACTCTTTCGTGGTATAACAGAGTGGTATAACAAAGACCTCTTAAGAGGGAAAATTAACTTAACTCATGATTATGCAATATGTTAGGACAAAGTTTTCCTGTCCCTGCTATGGTCCGGAGCAAAGCTGGTGGACTGCTCCTACCCCAGAGGTTGGCCAATCCAACGGGAACCCGCCAAGCCGTTTTTGGCAACCCCTCCAAAGTAGTATAAATAAAAGACTATATAACTCCCGTAAAAACAAAAGGGGTTAGACCTATTTTGTTTTGACAATCCGACTTCGAACTACTGAGGAATGAAATGGGGGCTTGTTCATTGGGCGGAAAGGTTACTGGAAATATTTTCCCATATGCCTGCTTCCGGAGAGATGACACAAAAACAAAGAAAGCAGTTTCTATTTGATCGAAGTATTCCGAGATAGTAAGACCGCCTCTTGGGCCAAAGAGGTTTCGGATTCCGCTGGGCTGAATTCGGTGTTTGCAGTTCGGGATTTCCAGACTGTTTTTTGGCGCAAAAGGAGACTTGCCAATGGGTCTGAACTGGAAGTGGGTCCTTGGTGGATTGAAAATGGGGTGGGCGGTTTTGGGTCTCTGTGGCCTTTGGATTCTTTGGGGTGGGCAATTCAGTCGGGGGGAGGGGCAGGGGGCAACCATCGCGCGGGCCGAGCCGAAGAGTTCCTTAGACACCCAGAAGCCCAACACCTGGGTCAAACGAAGTCCATTGGCCGATACGCCGCCTTCGCCTCGATTGGGTTATGAGGGGGCATGTGTGTGGGATAGCCGCCATCGGGTACTCATCCGGTATGGTGGGCATAATCAAGGCGGAGGGGGTGAACAGGGCTCAGAACTGTGGACTTTTGATCTGCAGACGGCTACCTGGACTCTTAAGGAGCCGAACATTTCTCCACCTGGACTTTGCTGTGCGGCTCAGCATGTATTTGACCCGATTCGAGGATTGTACATCCGTTTTCCTTCGTTTAGTGGGAACCACGGCTGGCAATGGCACCGGGAAATCTATCTGAACGAGTCTTCGGTGTGGGTGTATGACTTAGGGAGGAACATTTGGCGGAATCGTCAGCCCCTGCCAGCCCCGCATGTGGCGCCTTTGCGATGTGCGGCCTGGGATTGGCATAGTGAACAGGTAGTTATATTCGGTGGTGAAGGGAGCCGAGAGGGCACCCTGATCTATGACCCCTACCGGAATGAATGGTTCTGGCCCAAACCGCCCCAAGAACCTCCGTTTCGCAGTGGGGGCCAAATGGCATATGATATTGCCAACCGAGTGCATGTGCTGTTTGGCTCCCAATTTACAGATGATCCCCATACCTGGGCGTATGATCGGATCAGAAACGTATGGTTGGATATGAAGCCGCCGCTTCTGCCGCCCACAAACCAAAATGACGCCGTCTTGGCCTACGACAGCCTGCATGGGGTGGTGCTGGCGGTGGTCAAAATTACCGAAGGTGAGGACCAGAAAGCCAAACACCGCCTAGAAACCTGGGCCTACCGGACAAAAGAAAATCGTTGGCAGAAGACCAATCCGCCTCAGGAGCCGGATCCCTCGGGCAATCGTGCCCGACAATTGATATTTGCTCCGGAATTCAATGTATTTATACTGGAGAACTGTACCCATCCCCCCCATGGGCCAAGAGAACAACAGATTTGGACTTACCGATATGCCGAGGGAAAAGGCCAAACTATCGATATACCTCCCCTGCAGCGAGATCGCCCACCGATTGTCGAAGAACTTGTGGTTTCGGTGCTTGGGCCGGATCGGATCGAACTTTGTTGGAAAGAACCCGAATGGAAACATATTCATGGACAAGAAGAATTGGTTCGGCCCACCGGCTACCTGGTCGAACGCGCACCCGTAGAAGTGCTCTCGGAAGATCAATTAACCCGTCTAAAAAGTCGAGTCCGGCCGTTAGAACAACCGTCCGTGGGAGCTATTCGACGGATCGGCCCGTTCCGCCGGATCAGTCCGGAGCTCATTCGACAAACAGAATATGTAGATACCAGTGTGGATCTGCGAAAGCCGACGAGCATACAAGACCCAGCGATCTTCGAACGGAGTTTTGGCGGAGAGCAGCTCGACCGGACTGGCCGACCTTATCGGTACGCCGTCTATGCATATCGAGTACGCTGTGTTAATGCCAAAGGCCAAGAAGGCGGCCCCTCCCCGGCAGTCCTGACCATTCCTTCTGCCCCCCAATGGCTCTTTAGCCAAGAGGCTGGCACAACCTGCCGACTAAAATGGGCGGCCAATCCGGAAAAGAATCTAAAAGGATACCGGGTCTATCGGCTGGACGGCCGATGGGATAAAGATCCCATTAGCCGCCTGACCCCGGAGCCGATCAGCCAACTGCAGTTTGAGGATACTACCGCCGGCGACCAGACTCGGCGATATTACGTGGTGGCCGTCGATGCTCTGGGCCAAGAGGGACATCCCTCTTCGCCTGTTTGGTTCAACCGGGAGTGGAAACGCTTTTACGAGCCGTTTGTAGGCCCCTGGCATCAATAATTCAACATTTGCCTTTTTCCCGAACTTGTTTTTTCTCCGGGAGTTACGACGCATACCCTTTGCCACACAATTTCCTAACTTCAAATAATTCCCAGGAGTTAAAGCTTTTTCTTTTCGGCAGGCGGCCCAAAATGGCAAAAGTCGAGTTTTAATGAGATAAGGGTTCCAAAAAGGGAGCTGCTGCCTAGAAATTTATGCTATTTTGGCTCCTTCCGGGACTGAGCCAATATTGGGTTGCAAGCACGGCAAGATCCTACATATAGTAGCTATTTAGATAGGGGACTAAAGCCTATCGAATCAAAAGTTCATATAGTTCACTATATGTTCAGGTTTCTGCAGAGGTTCCTGCCTTGGATTCTGTAGCGGTTCCCACCCGATAATGGCAGCCGGTGGTATAAGCGTCCAATTGGACGTCATGGGCCGGAAGTATTTCATGGTGAGCGTGGGGAGGAGATTTTTGTATGGGAAGAAGTGCGATCTATCTGTTGGTGGGGCTACTGGTGGGGGCTGAAGAAAGAGCTTGGGAGCTGCCGATTCTGGTGGAAGAGCCGATTGGCCTGCCACGCGAGCATACGCCAGTAACCGGCGGGATTTGCTTGCCCTCTGGAGTATTTGAACCCTCGGCCCAATTCAGCCTATGGGATGGGCCAAAAGAATTGCCGGTCCAGGTAACCCCGTTGGTCATCGACCGGGCGGGTAAATTACGCTGGATCCTACTGGACTTTCAGCAAACGTTTTCGGCCGGGGAGAAAAAAGAGCTTCGGTTGCGGGCAGAGTCTAGCCGAGCACAGCATCCCAGTCCGCTTCAGGTGGTGGAAGACCCGAAATATGTAGATATTAACACTGGCCCTCTCCGGCTTCGGATTTCCCGGCAGGAGCCGTTCGGTCTGTTTTCCGGCATTTGGGTTGAGGGTCGGCAGGTAATTCGGGGCGGTCAAATGGATTGGGAGGATGCCCGCAGCGGTGTTCGATACACAGCCGGTCCACCTCGCCAGATCCAGTGGGAATATCGAGGCCCACTTCGGGCGACTCTGCGAGTAGAAGGTTTCTATGAAGGCCCGGGCGATGCCCGTTTGCAGTATATCACCCGCATTACCGCTTGGGCTGGTCGAAGTGATCTTCGGGTCCAACACATCCTAGCTAATTCCAATAGCCAACAGATTTATCATGTAAAGATTAAGCGGGCAGCACTTCGACTTGAGCATCTGTTGGGGCCGGAACTGAAGCTATATCTTGCTAGTGGTGAAAAACCGGTAGCCGTAGGGCCCGGAAACCGCGCCTGGCTGCACCAAGGCAAACTGCCACGGCACTTTGGGCAACCAATTTCCGATGCCAGTCGGGCCGGGCTAGATGAACAAATCCTCTGGCAGGGAGCGGAGAGCCAAGGGTGGCTGTTGGCCCACGGAAATCACTCCCGCCTATGGATTTGCGACCGGGACTTTTTGGGGGATCCGCCGCGCAGACTTTCAGCCGATCCGAACCAGATCAGCCTGGAATATGTTTGTGAAAAATTGCCCGGTAACCAAGGTGCACCGTTTTTGAGCGACGCGCTGTGGCTATATGATCTTTCCCATCGGACGGCCGAAGTGTGGATCGACTTTGATCCGCCCGAGCCGAAGCAAAACATTAAGGATTTCTTCGACCGGCAGGCATTAGCCGCAAGGGAACGCCTTTTGGCCTTTGCACCGGGCAGTTGGTACGCCAAGTGTGATGTGTTCGGCGTAGGGCCGTTCGGCACTCTGGAAGACGAAATAGCTGTCTATCGCCAGTGGGGGTGGCAATTTACCGAAAAACAACTCCCCCGCTCCCAACCTCAACCTCATTTATTTGTGCGATGGGAAGACAACCACTACGAATCGGAAGCGGACAGCCCGGAGGGGCTTGTACTGATGGCGATCCGAACCGGCCAACGGGGCTTCTTTGACCAGGCGGAAGCCTGGGGCCGCTATCATGCCAACCTCCATGCCTGGCGGACCGACGGTTGGATGTATGACGACGGAGCCATATGGTTTCCTCAGGGTGGCCCGTTAGGGACCCGACCAGCACGTCGGCCCGCCAATCTGGAGTACCAAAAATGGGGCAAAGGCAGCCCCGACGATGCCCAACTGTGGCACCTGGTACAGGCTAAGTCCTGCTACTGCCATTTCTACGGGGCCGGCCTAATCGATCTATTTTTGATTACTGGTGAACGAGATTTTCTGGAGGCAGCAATTGACCTGGCCGAACAAAAACGTTCGGAGTTTTTAAAACATCGGCAACTTCAGCCCGGAAAAACCACTATCGACGATACTCGAGGCTTTGGCCGGGGCTTTTACGTCCTGGTGCATCTAGCGGAAGTGCTACCAAAATTACCGTGGCTGCAAGAGCTGGTGCGACTGTGTCGGGATGTGCTCTGGCAATGCCCCAACCTGGATGAACGGGGATTTGCGCCCTGTCATATCGGCAGCGGCTTCGGCGGATTCGACCTGAAACGAGATCTGCCACCAGAAATGAAGGCTTATATGGATAGCCGAGGGATTAGTATCGACCAGCAGGGTTGGTTAACCGATAAGTCAGGCCGACGGTGGCCCGTGGTCTGCTTGGGTGGCACCTGGCAACATTTTTACGTGCAGGCAGCCGCCGAACGCTACGCCCGACTCTTCGACGACGAAGATATGGCGGACTTCACGGTAGCCTTCGGCCAGTTTGCCGCCAAGTTCCTTCTGAGCCGACAATGTAAACAAACCCATTACTATACTTATATGGATGTGCCGGAAAAAGGCCGAGCCTGGGATCCCTGGGAATTTGTCCCGCCACACAACCAAACTAAAAACGGCCAGGGCTGTGAGCATAGCGGTTGGTACACCCGATTCTTTCCAGATGCCATGGCCAAGGCATATACACTGACCGGCCACCAGCCCCTTCTGGAACAGGCCAGACTCTTCTGGCATTACGGGAGCAAACGGGCATACCGGAGCCTAAAGATGTCGGCCGATTGGAACCAGGTGGCTCAGTTTGCCGGGCATATCCCACCGAAAGACGATACGGTGCTTTCGACGGCTCGGATGTTTTACCATTGGGCCCATCCTCGCTCCGACACCCAACCCCCAGAACCGATCCGAGACCTCCAGGTTCGGCCTCTAGGCCAAGGAAAGATAGAAGTCCGATTTACCGCCCCCAAGGATCCAGGCGGAGGCCGAGTGGTCCGGTATCAACTAAAATATGCCAAGCTCCCAATGGTAGAGTATGCACAGTACGATTTTGCCCGGGATGACGGGAAAAAACGGAATTTTTGGCGAGCAGCCAATCTGGTTGGTGAACCCACCCCCCAACCATCGGGACGGCCAGAACGTTTTATCCTCAGCTTGCCAAAAGAAGCGATGGGATCTGAAAAGCTATACTTTTGCTTAGTCAGCTACGACCAGCAAAACAACCAAAGCCCCCTTTCCAATGTTGCAGAAGCTCTTGTGGCCCCCTAATTCTACAACATCCGTTTGTCAGACCTATGGCATCCGTTGGCCTAATGCACTTCTACAAGTTTTCTCCTGATCGGCCTACCTGTCCGAAATATAGGGAGATGGGCATTAAGCTAGGCTGTTGCCAATCTTCCTAACTTCTTTCTCAATAAGAAGTTACGGCGAATCTCCCTTCTGCGCACTCAGTTTCCTAAATCCGGTAATTCCAATGAGTTGGGGGTTTCTACTTTCCACAAGAGGCTAAAAATGGCAAATGTCGAGCTGCTTCATTCAAAGGGGTATTTTTATACCATTTTGGCTGGTTTTTCCTCTAACACAACATATAGTTGTATTAGCATTGCAGTCCTCAATACATAGTAGGTTTCCAGATAGGACAATCGACCGGCTAGAAAATCGAAGATTCACGAAGTTCACTATATGTTCAGGATTATGCAGAAGTTCCTCGAGTTCCGCCTCTAGTAAGCCAGCACCTCTAGTAAGCTAGCATTGTCCGGCATCTGCGATAGAAATTTTAGTTTCGGGTTAAACTGCTTCGAGCACTAGTGAATATCCTAGCATAATCAATCACTTCTCCTGGGCACCGGCTGGAGGGAGGCTGATTCGCTGGCTAGGAACTACCTATTTTCTCCAAGTCTCACTCACCTGCCCCTAATCTCCTTCGTTGAGTCCCCAAATCTGTCTGCCTATTTTGCGTAGAGTACCTATATTTCCATTTTTCGGAGAATGTTTGTCTTGACGGAGAGGAGTTGGATCGGTATTCTGCTGGGCCTTGTCGGTTATAGAGAAGTTTTTCAAAGAATGGGCCGATGGGAGGAGGAAGTGACGGTGCAACTCTGCGGGAGGATGCAATGATTGCTGATAGCGATTTGATCCGCCAGAAAAGTTCTTCAGAGGGAGGTTGGGGAGATCTTCAGCCGATTTCGGGGCCGCCTGAACAAGGAATTGCCATTAGGGACCTGGTCTGCCAGGTGGTTCGTGGTTGGAAAGTCCTGTTAGGAGCTGGGCTGATAGCCGGTCTGTTAGGGGCATGGGTGGTATATGCATTTCCTCGCCGATACGAGGCCCGCTTGAAATTGACGGTCTCTCCTGCCGAGCAGTTATGGCCGGTGGTGGGGTCAATGTTAGGAGTGGCAAAACCAAGCGAAGAACTTCTTCAAGAGTATGCCACTTGGCTAAGTGCTCCAGAGGTTTTGGAGCAGGCCACGAGCCAACTGCGCCAACACAACCCTGCCTGGGAGAATATCTCGGAAACGGAATTACAAGAGATAATTTCCATTGTGCCAATTCCCCGCGAGGGACGATTGGAGATTTCTGCCCTTACCGCGGATCAAGAGCTTGCCAAGTTAGTGGTAGCCAAATTGGCTCGGTGTGGGGTGGACTATTTCGAGCAACTTCGTATTTCCCAACAAAAGGCAGTCCAGCAGGCCTTGGTAGCTCGTGTGGAATCGGCCCGACGCGCTTATCAAAAGACGCAGGAAGAACTTTCACGGCTTCGACAGGATCAGAAGTATATAGAGAAAAAAGTTCATGTTCAACTTATAAGCCGCCGGGTCGAATCTCTTCAACAACTTCTCCTCTCTACAGAAATAGAACTGCCCAAACTTCAGACAAAGCTTTGGAATCTGGAATCCCTTTTGCTCAGTGTGCCTCCTACTACCTGTCAAACATTTCGGTGGGACACCAAAGATCCTTTGATTGGGTTGTTGGCTTCCCAATTGGGCCAACAAGACATGCCCGGACTGATCCTCCTTTGGGAGAGCCCTTCGGAACTATTTCAGGATACCGAAAAATACCTTTTGTATCAGCATAGTGAACTGGAAGCCCTTCAGACAGCTCAGGCGAAAGCACAAACCACGCTGAGAGAGGCAGTGGCAGAATTAGAAAAAGCACAGACAGAGATGGAAGAACTTAATGCTAGCATTAGCTTGGCCCAGGCGGAATTACAATCTGCCCGAGCTCGCTACATGGCAGCCAAAGAGGCGCTTGCCAAATGGCAGGAGGACCCGCTGTGCGGGCTTCCTTGTGTTCGGATGCCTCCAGAATCTTGGATTTTGGTTCAACCCAAAGGCCTATCCGCTCTCCAACGATGGATCGGGATCGAACTGCTCGGCCTGGCCTTCGGGGTGGTGGCTATCTTCTTAACCGACGAACTCCGACGTCGAACCCCCCAAATGGTCTGTCCCCCAGCTACCTCAGAAGCTCCCTCGGTCCCAGCAGAACAACCCATCTCCATGCCAACCAAATTGTCCGCCTGAAAACTTAGGGGAAGCTGTCACCTTTTGTCTATATCAAATTGTCTATATCCAATCGGAATGGATAATCCTTTTCGGAAAAGGTTTTCCCACGGTTTTCGTCATTCCTTTATGAACGGAGGGGGCGTACTTATATCTGATCCCTATGGGGAGGGGAATAACAGGTCAACGTCTCGGAAACCAAATTTCTGCCGTCTGTGCCGGATGGCAGCAGTGTGTCGCTGGATACTAACAACAGGTGAGCGCTGCGAAAAACCTAAGTTCTAGCCCTAGCTCATCCTATCGACTACGGGAACACCGAACTCCCTTATCTTTGCTTTTTGCTTGAAGGTTGCACGGGGAAGCTCACGATGCGGTTTGTGGTTTGAGTTATCAGTTTCACCCAGAGGGATTACTGAGTTAAGGAGACCGGAGGCAATGAGTCTGAACTTTTTCGGCTGGATTCGGGAAGGAGTCAAGCAGTCCGTTTTGATGGGTGTGCATGATGCTTTGGAGCAGTTGGGGCCTCGGCCAGATGAGGACCCGATCCGAGAACGGCTGGTAGCGTTTTTGGCCCCGGAAGGCCAAGTTTCTATGGTTCGTTCGTTACCGGCGGGTCCACAGGTGCGGAAAAAGTTAGGCCGAGGGCTCAAAGACATTCAGGCTGAGAGTGCTTCTGCCGAGCAGTAGTCTTCTGGTGCAAAGCTGGCAGCGTTCAGCCTGATCCCCCATGCGGGGGAGAAGGGAGGTTTTTGTTCAAGCCGTTCGATTAGTAGGCTCTCTGCACGAGTGTTGCCATTGGTAGCGTGTACGCCCAGATTGGCCAACCAAGTGGCCCGACGAGTGGGCTTCACACTCGACTTTTGCCATTTTTACTCTCCTGCCGAAACGGGAAAATTCTAACTTCCTGGAATTATTGAACTTAGGAGATGGTGTGAACAAAGGAAGATGTTCATCGTAACTCCTAGCGAAAACAGGGATTAGGAAAAAATGGCAAAGGTCGAGTTCGCAGAAGAAGGCCGTTTTTTCATTCTTCTCGGCTGCTGCTGCCAAAGCGGATAATCAAATACAGCAGAGTTAAGATCGCTTGGAGGGTGGCGGCCAGATAAGTGAGGGCTGCCGCATGGAGTACTTTGTTCACATAGGGCATCTGCTGGGGCGGGACAATCCCCAAGGCAACCAGTTGTTCTTTGGCCCGGGCGCTGGCATTAAACTCCACCGGCAAATTGACCACCTGAAAGAAAACCACCCCACTAAAAAGTCCAATGCCGCCCCAAATCATCCAAAATCCTAACGGCGCATGCGGGTTGGCTGCTGAAAGCATCGCTCCAAGTACTACTAGGAGAATGCCAAAATTAGCACCAAAGCCCGCTACCGGCACCGCTGCATTCCGCACTACCAGCGGTGCATAGGCATGGGCGTCTTGGATAGCATGACCAGCTTCGTGAGCGGCTATTCCTACGGCCGCCAAAGACCTGGAATGATATACCTCCGGACTCAACCGGAGCACCTTGGCACTGGGATCGTAATGGTCGCTTAAATGGCCTGGGACCTGCTCGATTTCCACCTCGCTCAACCCGGCTGAATCCAAAATGTGTCTGGCAGCGGCTGCACCGCTTAATGGCGCCGGTATCCGTTTGGCTGCCGCATACGTCCATCGGATCCGCAGTTGCGCCCAAATGCCCAATAACAAAGCGGGTGCAATAAATAGGAAGTACAAAGGATCGAAAAACATAGTTCCCCTCCTCGGACGGTTAAATGCCCAAGATCACCTAATTTTATCCAAATTCATGGAGCATTGACTCTATATAATATTATCCTTTTTTCGGAAAAACTCCTCTGCTCAACGGAATCCCAACCCTAAAGCCATAATTTGGAGAAAATGGATAATTTAGGAAAAAGCCGGGTAACCTAGATTTTTTTGAGTTTTGCCTGTTTTCCCCAAATCATTGAATACTTCGCTCGCTTGAATATTTGCTCGCAGCGAGTAGTTTCCCCTGTGTTTTTGATTGGGGCAGTTTCTTTTTCCATTTGGCCGTTTTCTAAGCCACAGCCCCCTTTATAGTATTTGAGGGTTAAGGAATCTTCTCTGAGTTTCTGAAGCTCCTCTTTATGGGGGGTCCTTGTTTTGGGCCGACTGAGCGTCAGTTGAAGTCAGCTAGGCCCTTTGGGATGCCTAGCAGCCCTCGAACCTGTTGGAAGGCCATAGGTTCCAAGGAGCCATTTTGGAAAGGGCTTCTCCCTGGGCTTAGAAGGTGGGGAATACTCTCCCGGAAGGGCCGTCCTAGGCGGATGGCTCAATACCCCCCCTACAGAGCACTTTTTCAGAGGGTACCCTTTTGAGCTCTTACATGATTTTCTCTTCCCATGCAGGGCTCGCTGTTATACACATCTTTGGGATGGATTTACCCTCACAGCAGCAGCAAACGATTACCCCAATCCGGTGGATAAATCAACCTTTCAAAACAAGCCAACGGTTACTTTGGATAAATTGCACAATTTGGGAAAAATCATTTAGAAAATCAGCAGATCTTTAATTTCAGAAAAAGATTTATTGGAACCTCTGCATAATTCAAAGGGGATATTTTTATACCATTTTGGCTGGCATCCCTCTAACACAACATATAGGGGGCCAGGATTGCTAGCACCCAACAGACAGTAGATGTCCTCGCAGGAGAACGGAACGGCTAAAGAATCAAAAGTTCATAAAGTTCACTGGATGTTCAGGATTTTGCAGAGGTTCCTATTCTATATTTTCTATTTGATCCATTCTGTGTTGTTCAACGAGTTTTCCTGCTTTGCATAAAGTGACAGCCGAGCGTCTGAACTTTAACTTGTGTATAACAGCGACCCATGCAGGGCTAGGGAGGCTTTTGCTCTATTGGACTGAAACAGTAGGGTTTAAAGAGTTCTATTCCGCCGAATGTAATACCCCTTACCATCTAAGGAAACTAGAAAAAGCTTCCAAAAGCCCTATGTTTCCCAGATTAACCGGCTTTCTTTCTCTAAATTACCCATTTATCTAATGTGAAGCAACGATGCTATTACGCCACTTGGTTGAACTGTTACCAGAAAGCGTAGTTTTTTAATTATACGGAATCGGTTCCGAGGAGGTCGCATCTGCTGGCGGAATTGCTAGGGAAACGCTGGTCTCCGTGTCATGAACTCTCCTGAATAGCGGATCCGATCTGTTTCGGTTTGGGGTTAAGGCACCTTTCAGCCGAATCGAGTGGAGTCCATTTTTCTCCCCTGTCCAGAGGGTGGCAGAGGGGGAGTGAGGCGGAAACGAACCAGGCCCTGCCCTATTTGCTCACGCAGACGGATTCGCCTTCGGTTAAGCTGTCTCTGGCTCGGAGAGCAGTGCCAGGGTTCTTCCCTCGGCTGAAATGTTTACTCTTTTTTGTGGCACAAATCCCCTCCTGGAATTAAAATGCTCTATTTATTATTGATTGTTGACGTTCGAATTACCAAATAAACCCCTCTGGCTTAGCAGATAGGGAGTTTTCAGGGGTTTCTGGGAAAGCCCCAGTTTAATTCGGGAACCTCTGCAGAATTGAAAGGATATATTTTTATATCATTTCCATTCCCCTCACCTCTAACCCAATATATAGGGCTACTAGCACTGTCATCGCCCTACATATAGTAGGTGTTTGCACGGAGCGGCCAAATGCCTATCGAATCAAAAGTTCATAAAGTTCACTATATGTTCAGGCTTTTGTAGAGGTTCCTTTTGTAGTTTCTTTTGGGCTCGGGTGTGGAAAAACCGGTTTTTGCCAAAGTTTCCGCTTTCCATCACTCCTTATCCGAAAGGTATGATCCTCAAACTTAAGGTCGGATGAAGCACTAGGTTATGTAGGTATATAGGTGTTTCGTTACATACAAGCCCCCCACAATGGGGGCGAAATTATTTTTTTAGGTGGTTGACTTGTTTTTCTTTTTTGCTTACACTTAGAGATAATATGAGCATATCATTTTCCCCTCTTGTTTTCTAAGGCAGTCTCCGATGTCTGTAAGCCAACCCTTTGTCCAACTGCCTCTAGTGGCCGAGAAACCCTCTACCTTAGTCGACCAGATCGCTCAGGGTCTGATTCGGTATATTGCCGCCAAAGGACTTCGGCCGGGAGATCGATTGCCCTCGGAACGGGAACTGGTGCGTATGGTCGGTGCAAGCCGACTCCCGCTGCGAGAGGCTATCTCGGTGCTCAAGGGACTAGGCGTTTTGGAGGTCAAGCACGGCAAAGGGATCTTTGTCCGTCGGCTGGATTTGAGCACGCTGTTTGGCAAGTTGTCGCCGCTGTTGCGAGTGCAGGGCGGTATGGACCTTCCAGCGCTATTTGAGGTGCGGATGCACCTGGAGACCAGCATTGCCCAGATAGCGGCCAGCCGACGTGAATCGGAACATCTGGAACGGCTCCAGGCCTCGGTAGAGGCCATGCAGGATACGCTGGAGGACCGGCCCAGCTACGTTCGGCACGACATGGCTTTTCATCAGGAGCTGGCCCGAGCCACCGGTAATCCGATCTTTCATGTGCTGATGGCTACCATTGGCGATTTGTTATGTGAACTTCAATTTATGTATCGGGACAGCGTTGAAATCCGCCGCCTGGCCATTGCCGAACACCAGGCGATTTTGGAGGCCGTGCGCCAAGGCCAACCGGAGCAGGCCCGACAGGCCATGCTCCAACATCTCCAAAACGCGATCGGCCGAGTGGAACGAAAATCCAATATCCAATAAGAAAAGGCTACTCCTAAGCATGGGGAACACTTCAGTCGAATGGAACAGTTCGACGAATTCCTTTCTCCCCACTGCGGGAAAGGGTGGCTTGGCCTTTGGCCCAGC
>JANXAQ010000162.1 GCA_025062105.1 Thermoguttaceae bacterium | reverse complement strand
CCTTCGGCGCGGTTACGGAGTTCTGCTTGTTTACCGGCCAGGCGTTGCATGTCGGCCATGCTCCGAGGTTTGGGCGAGGGACCTTCTAGTCCCTGACCGCCTTGGCCGCTTTCTTTGCCGCCGCCGGTAGCCCCGCCGGTCGGATCTTTACTGTGGTCTTTGATTTGGCCTTTCACATAGGGATCAGGGGTAAGTCGGCTAGGGGTTTTTCGGCCGCCTTTGCCGACCGCTTCGTCGCCTACAAACTCACCGCTGGATTTGCCTTGTCGGCCTTCGCCGCTTCGACCGCTCATTTCGCTGGTGTTGGGCAGGCGGTTGCCGGTGGCGCCTTTGGCGCTCATGTTGGAAATAGGTCCATCGGCCACATCCCAACCGGCCCCTTTATCTAGCGAATCGGCCGCACTGCTGGAAACATCTTCCATTTCATCGAACAGATCCTCTTCTTCTTCCATGAGTTCGCCGATCAGGTCTTCTAAGTCCCCAGGTAGTTCTGCCATCGGGGCTTCTTTATCGGCGTCGGTCAGCGACTCTTCCTGGCTCCAGCGTTCTCGGTCCGGAGTATCCGGGAGCCATTTTTCTAGGTTGGTTTTGATTTCTTCGGCTCGTTCGTAGCCGAGTTGTTCCAACGGCACAGCAATATCGGCCGTCTTTTTGGTCAAGGCATCCTCAGCCATTTTGATTTCCGTTTGGATTTCCACTAGTTCCTTGGCCAAGCTGGGATTGGCGAAGTCTTGCTCAGCCAATTTGCTCAGATCGGTATTCAGCTCTTTCATGAACTTGGACCAGTCGTCTTCAGAGGCGGCCAAGGCTTTGAGGAGCTTTTTATCTTCTTCGGTAAAGTCTTCAACTGGCTTTTTGGCCAGATCTTCGGCCGCCTCTAAGATTTTCTTTCGCTGCTTGAGGAATTCATCCATTTTGTTGTAGATTTCTTCTAACTTGCGTTTGGTTTCGTCAGGCAGGTCGGCGCCGGGCCGGCGTTTCGCCTCGGCAAGGATTTCGTTCTGGGCTTGCCGAGCCACATCCAACAGTTGCCGAAGCGCCTCGATGATCCGATCCTGGGTCTGTTGCAGCGGGGGAACCGCCTGAGCAAAGGCTTCCAGGGTTTGCAGTTTGACCAAGGCATCGCACTGTTGGACGGCCTGGAGCATATCGTTGGCGGCCAAAGCGGCCAGAACACGTTTAATGGTCTGCCGTTCGGGCTTGTCGGTTTCGGTAACCGAAGCGGCCGCTTCCGTAGTCATTTTCTGGATTTCCACCTGCACGGTGCGGACTTCGCGGGCGGCTTGTTGCCGGGCCAATAGCTCTTCGTCTTTCATCATGAGGGTGGTCCGAACCCTGGCCCGGATTTGGGTTTCCAGAATCTTCCAGATTTTATTACGCAGTTGATCCAATTGGGCCAGGGCTTCCTGTGTGCGGGCTGCCTCGTCGATCAGAAGGATTTTGTGTTCGGCACTGGTGGCCTCCTGAGGCATGAGGTTGAGGCCCCAATCGGTAACCATGCGTTCATCCCATGCCACAGCCCGAATAATTAGGATTTGGCCTGTTTTGAGCTTATCGGCCGGCAATTCCAGACGATACGGCACGGTTACCACATTGCCCGGTTTGAAATCTCGCTCTTTAAGCCAGGTTTTCGGTTCGATTGGGGCTGGACGTTCTTGGCGTTTGGGAGCCGGTGATTGAGGTTTTACTTCTTCTTGCCCCTCCGCCTCGGTGGTCTGAGACTGGGATGCATCCGCAGAGGGGCCATCGATTAGTAAGGTTTCCAGTCGGATTCGTCCGATGCCGTAATCGTCCGAGGCCCGCAGGAGCACTTCCACGGTATCGCCTGGAGCGGCCCGGCTTTCCCGAGCCGGTCGAAGAATTTCCACCGTAGGAGGCCTATCCGGAATCACCCGGATGCGGTTTATCCTTGGGTTGGGATCCGAGCCCCCCGCATTGGCCAAGTGGATGGTAAAGGAAGTATCTTTGATCAAGGGTAATCTGGTGATGACAAGTTCCTGCCCTTTTTCCCCTTCCTGGACACGCCCGCTATATTCTTTGCCTTCCAGTTGGATCCAGCCCCGCTGGATCGGCACAGAAGGCCGAATCCGCAATTCCGCCTCGCTGTACTGCGGTGCTTCCAGATCGGCGTGCCGTTGCTCAAAAACGGCCTCCGGCCGACGCAAATACCCGGGATAGCGAATGCGAATCTGCACCTCCTGAATGGCTGGCTTTTCACACAATTTCACCGTATAGATGGTGCTTTGCGAATCGCCGATTTCCAGCCGATACTGGAAAGGCTTCATCACCGAAGGCACAGTGGCCCGATACACCGTATGGGCAGGCTTGGCTTCTGAGTCCGGCAACATCGGCAACGTGGCTTCTTGTTTTTCTCCTTCGTAGAGGACGAACAATTGGGCCGGCTGCGGTTGCCCGTCTGGGTTGGCAATCTTAGCCGTTACCGTTAAATTGGACCCGACCAGAAGTTCGGTATCGCCTGGCTGGACTTCAAGGATTTTGACGCGGCCGATGGAGGGAACGAATTTCCACGGACTCATCAATCGGCTGCCTGCCGACCCCCAATTGGGTATCATCAGATGGCACAAAAATGCTATCCCAATCAACACCGCCAGCACCCCCGAGGCTTCTGCCAAGTCTCGAGCCGTCTGCATACAACAACGGAACCGCTCCCAACGGGTTTCTTTCTCCGCCGCTTTTTCAAACGGGATGCTGCTTACCCGAGCTGCCGCCTGACGCACCGCCGCCTCACAAAAGGCCCGGTTTTCATTCTTGGTGTCCTCGGCTAATTGAACCAAGTTGATGAGGTCACTGCCGATTTCAGGAAACTCCGCTTCGATTCGTCGGGCCGTTGCCTCCAAACTGCGCTGGCTGCGGATCATCCGCCGAATGACCATCCAGGCTAAGCTAATGGTAATACCCGTCCATACCACGAACAGGAGGGCCAAAACCCATTGGGAAAAGGTAAATAGCGCATCAAAAAGCATAAACACCAGCAGCACCGCCAATGAGGCACTGGCCGCCAACACCAAGCTTGTTAGCAGCGTAAAAATCCACCATCGCTGCCGCACTTCATCCAACCGCCGGACCACCGCCTGTGCTACCGGAGGCATCGTGACTTCCTTTCATTTCATTGATTAAGACTTCATTTATATGAGGAAACCAAAGCCGCCCGAGCCTGGAGGAACCTCCCTTTTGGCCCATTCTCGAAAAAACTCTACCCCCCCAATCGCACATCCTTTTTCTTTTTTTAACCCTTGGAAATCCAGAGACTTCTTCATTTTCATTTCAGGGATTAGAAAGAGACCCAAAGAGATCTCCTCACATGGGGGCACTTTGTTCCCCCCAAAAGATGGGGCCGCCTTATCCTTTAATAACCCTTTGTATTATCTCCAAAAAGAAGAAGCGACGTCAATAC
>JANXAQ010000134.1 GCA_025062105.1 Thermoguttaceae bacterium | reverse complement strand
TGTATCACAGGGAGCCGTCCATTGGTATCTACATAACCAGTTTTTTCTACAAGATGTTGAGAGCTTGTCAGCCGGATCACCCCCATCAGCCGGATCACCCCCACCGATTGCGTGTCCGGGAAGATGTGTAGATACCCATGCACGCGGTCGGGCCGCAGCAATCCACCGGGCGATCGTCTACCATTGAGAATCCGTCCGATCGGACGGATAAACCCGTTTCCTCGAAGCAGTCTTTTGCTTGGGGGATAAAATCCGTTTTCTTTTGGTGGTACAATCCGTTCCCCAGACTGCCTGGGCGCTTTAAATACCGCAGCTTTCCCCGCCTGTCAAGCCCTTTTCAAACACGCTCTGAGCGGATAAAAGCTATGGTGTGCTATTTTGGCGGCCAGAGAAGATCCGGTTCCTGTAGAGAGGAACAGAGGCCTACTTCACTTGGCTACGAAGGTCGGAAAGAATGATTAGGTACGAGATTCAACGGACAGAGTGGCTCCCGTGGTTATCGGGGCCGATCGATCCTCCGGTCAATCCCTAGGAGAGCTTTTTCGCCGATGATGTCAGAAGCAGAGCAAGGGGCTCAGACGCCTATTTGGGGTCAGGAAAGCTCTACTGCTTATCTGGTGGCCCGGAATACAGCGTGGGTCTCAGGGGCTTTTTCGCTCCTGGTGGCGGTAGTGCTTTTGGGGCATTTGGGTTGGCGGATGACGAAAGACCCGTTTGACAGTTTGGAGTTTCAAGTTTTAAAAGTCCGGTTGCTGCAAAGGCCAACGGATGCCCAGCTGCAAGGGGAACTGCGTCGCTTGGATCAGGAGCTTCGGTGGCGGTATTTTTGGCATCGGCGGTTTGCTGCTTTTGGGGCTTTGCTGCTTTTGTGCGGAGTAGCGGTGACAGTGGCCTCGGCCACATGGGCTGGCAGTCTGCGCCGGAGGCTCCCACAGCCGGGCCCTTATTTGGGTCCGTCCGATCAACAGCAGAGCGAACGGGAATGGGCCCGAATGGCCGTGGTCGGGATGCTGGGAGCGGTTTTTGGGGCGGCTTTGGTAGCCGGACTGGCTTTCCCCAGTTTGTTACCCCGACAAGAGGACTTGGTGGCCCAAACGCCTGGGCCTTCTGAGTCAGCCCCTATCCAAAGCGTTCCTCCAATGCCACCTGCGCCAAGCAGTCCCCCATCCGCAAAGGCCCCCCCAAGTACCCTCTCTTCTGGGTCGATTTCGTCGGAAAAATCCTCTCCGGAAAAATCAACGAAAGAAAAAGGGAAGGAGAAGCTCAGCGGAGAGGCTCTGATACCAGAGGGACCGGATCCGCAGGCTGATCGGACAGCGGAGTTTGCCACGTTGGAGGAGTGGCAGCGGTATTGGCCTAGGTTCCGTGGTCCGGACGGCAGTGGGATCTGTCGGCATTCTGGGGCTCCGACCCATTGGAATGCCATGACAGGGGAAGGTATCTGTTGGAAGGTGGCGGTGCCGCTGCCAGGCCATAATTCGCCGATTGTCTGGAAGGATCGGGTCTTTTTAAGCGGAGCGGACGCTCAGCGGCGGGAGGTGTATTGTTTTGATGCGGCCACTGGCAAGCTGCTTTGGGCCCGAGGCCTACCTCCCACAGCGGAAGGTTCCCAGAAAGTGCCGAAGGTAGCCCGAGAGACCGGGTTTGCCGCCCCTACCATGACCACCGATGGACGGCGAGTGTTTGCCATCTTTGCCAACGGCGACTTGGCTGCCTTCGATATGGAAGGCCGACTGGTGTGGATTCGTGGCCTGGGCATTCCGGAAAACCACTACGGTCATGCCGCCTCGCTAGAAACCTGGCAGAACCTCCTTTTTGTGCAACTGGATCAGGGCATGGCTCATGAGAAGAAATCCCGGTTATTGGCTTTGGATACGCTCAGCGGCCAGACGGTCTGGCAGCGGCAACGGGATGTGGCTGTCTCCTGGGCCAGTCCGCTTTTGATCCGGCGGGACCAAGACCCGCTGCTGATTACAGCAGCCGATCCATGGGTAATTGCCTATCGGCCTCAGGATGGCCAGGAAATCTGGCGCATCAAATGCCTCAGCGGCGAACATGGGGTCTCGCCTGCCTATGGCAACGGTCTGGTACATGTAGGCAATGAGTACTGCCAGTGGTTTGCGCTGCGGACCGACGGCAAAGGCGACGTCACCAGCACCCATATCGCCTGGAAAGGCGAAGAAGGTTTGCCCGACGTCTGCAGCCCGCTAGTTACCGAAAAATACCTATTTTTGTTAATGACCTACGGCACCCTGACCTGTTACCATGTACACACAGGTAAAGTCCTCTGGACCAAGGATTTCGACCAGGTGCAGTTTATGGCCTCGCCCAGTTGGGCCGATGGCCGAGTGTATCTTTTGGGCCAATTCGACATCGACCAAAAAGACGCCGAAGGAAACCCCTTGCAACATACAAAAGCTTGGGTTCTGGAACCTACCGACAGTGGGGCCAAAGAAGTCGGCCAGGGCCTACTGGACGAAGGTTGTGTTGCCAGTCCCGCCTTTCAACCCGGTAGAATATATATACGAGGAAAACAACATCTGTTTTGCATCGGCTCCTAAGCTCGACTTCTGCCATTTTTGGGCTTCTGCCGAATGGGAAAGGTCTAACTCCTTGAAGTTATTGAAGTTAGGAAATTGTGTAAAAAAAAAGAGGTTTTGCTGCAAATTCTGGTGACAAAACAACTAAGGAAAAATGGTAAAAGTCGAGCTAAGAGGCATTTTGGAAATCAAGACTTGGCCCTTTCCTGATAGAGATTGGATTAACCAGCTCTTCCAGCAAAACAAAGGGAAAATAGGCACTTTCCGGATGTTAGATGATCCACCTACTGAGTCGATTTCCCCCGGAAAAACGCATTTCTAGACAGCCTCTAACCTGAAATTCTGCCAATTTTTGGTGTTCTGCCGATAGGGAAAAGTTCTAACTCCTTGGAATTATGGGGTTAGGAAATTGTGTGAACGAAAGGAAGATTCGTTGTAATCTCTGGGAACAAAACAAGTTAGGAAAATGGCGAAAGTCGAGCTAACAGCAGGTGCCAAAAACGATTTTCCCCACCGAGCAACACAGACGGGAATAGTTTCCAGTAGCGCAGGTTCTCCTACCCATGCCGGAATTGGACCTTCGGTTTGTGGATGAATTGGTCGAGCAGGTCGGTCGCAGTGCCGATGCCCTGATCCCGATTCTGCAAGCTCTGCAAGAGCATTATGGATATTTGCCCCAGGAGGCTTTGGAGCGGGTCTGTCAGTTGACCGAGATTACACCCTCGGCGATTGTGGGAGTATCGACGTTTTACGGGCAATTTCGGCATCGGCCGGTTGGGAAACATTTGATTAGTATCTGTCATGGGACCGCTTGCCATGTCAAAGGGGCTGTCTATATTCAGGAGGCCTTAGAGCGGCAGCTAGGCATCGGACCTGGTCAAGATACCGATCCCCAGGGACTGTTTACCTTGCAGAAAGTGGCTTGTTTAGGGTGCTGTACACTTGCACCTGTAGTGCAGATTGATGGACTGACTTACGGTAGGCTCCGTCCGCACAAAGTGCCTGAAGTACTCCGAGATTTTCTACACCAGGCCCAGCAGACAGCCGGCCGACAGCCGGAGCCCTCCCCTGCCGGTGGCTGCCGTCTCGATGAGTCAGTCCAAGGTGAAATCCGCATCGGCCTAGGTTCCTGTTGCCAGGCGCAAGGCAGCGGTCGGGTCCATCAGCGATTGCTGGAGGTGGTGCAGAGGACCGGTCTGCCGGCTCGGGTAAAGCGTGTCGGCTGTGTCGGTATGTGTCATCAGACGCCGCTAGTGGAAATTGTGCCAGCCAAAGGACAGCCCAAACTCTTCGCCCATATGACGCCGGAAGTTGCTGAACAAATTCTGCTCAAACATTTCTCGCCGCCAAATCTGTTTTTCCGGCTAAGGGAATGGTTCTACCGGCTGGTGGATCAGCTTCTAGAACCCAATGGCGGCAAGGGATTGGAGCGTTATCAGCTCGATGTTCGGGATGGGGCGGTCTGTGCCTTTTTGGGTCCGCAAAAACGGATTGCCACAGAGCAGTCTGGCCAAATCGACCCTCTGGATCTGGATGAATACTTGCAACACGGAGGTTTTGAGGCGCTGGCCCGATGCCTGCGAGAGCTTAGCCCGGAACAGCTCATCGAGCAGATCAAGCGCTCTGGTCTGCGAGGCCGAGGTGGGGCCGGTTTTCCTACTGGGTTGAAGTGGGAGCGGGTGCGAGCGGCCGCCGGAGAAAAAAAATACCTCATCTGTAACGGCGATGAAGGCGATCCGGGCGCTTTTATGGACCGAATGCTTCTGGAGTCGTTCCCGTATCGGGTCATAGAGGGGATGGCTATTGCCGCCTATGCCACCGGCGCCCAGGAAGGTTTCTTCTACATCCGGGCGGAGTATCCCTTGGCGGTGCGTCGGATTCGGGAGGCCCTCAGACAGTGTTATCAACGGGGTTTTTTGGGCCAGAACATTTTAGGCACAAGATTTGGGCTGGATTTATCAGTCCGGGAGGGTGCCGGAGCGTTTGTATGCGGGGAAGAGACGGCATTGCTTCATTCGATCGAAGGCAAGCGAGGCATGCCGCGTTTGCGCCCGCCCTATCCGGCAGAACAAGGCCTTTGGGGTCGGCCGACCTTGGTCAACAACGTGGAAACCTATGCGGTCGTACCGTGGATCATCCGCCATGGCCCAGAAGCCTTTGCCGCCCTAGGTACCCCAACCAGCAAAGGGACCAAGGTGTTTGCCTTAGCGGGCAAAGTCCAGCGGGGCGGACTGATTGAAGTGCCCATGGGGTGCACAATCCGCCAGATTGTCGAGCAGATTGGCGGTGGCGTCGCCCCGGGCCGACGGTTTAAAGCCGTTCAGATTGGCGGCCCGTCCGGCGGCTGTATCCCAGCTCATCTGGCCGATACGCCCATCGACTTCGAAGCCCTGGGCCAACTAGGCGCTATTATGGGCTCCGGCGGCTTAGTCGTGCTGGACGATTCGGATTGCATGGTCGATATTGCCCGGTACTTTTTGCGATTTACTCAGGAACAATCCTGCGGCAAATGTACCTTTTGCCGAATCGGCACCCGCCGCATGTTGGAAATCCTGGATCGGATTGTGGCTGGGCAGGGTCGGCCGGACGACCTGGAGGAATTGGAGCGACTGGCCAAAGCAGTTCAAGTCGGTAGTCTGTGTGGGCTAGGCAAAACCGCCCCCAACCCAGTGCTTACCACCTTACGCTATTTCCGAGAAGAATATGAGGCCCACCTGGCAGGCCGATGCCCAGCTGGTAAATGTACCGCCTTGATCCACTACCGCATCACGGAAAAATGCCTCGGTTGTACCCTCTGCGCTCAACACTGCCCCGTCGGTGCGATTCCGATGGTGCCGTACGTTCGGCCCCGCATTGACCAGGACAAATGCACCCGCTGCGACACCTGCCGACAAGTCTGCCCCAACAATGCCATTGTGGTCGAATGAACCGTGCTAATGCCCTCAGCCTTCAAGCTCCCTAGGAGGCTGTCCCCAAATTGGACGTAGCATTTTCTCATGGGGTTTTAAGCTCGACTTTTGCATTTTTGGCCCTCCTACCGAAAGAGCCGAAAGTTCTGCCTGCCTGGAATTATTGGCGTTCAAAATTGAGTAAGCAAACGTGGGCGACGTAACTCTTGGATACAAAACAAGCTAGGGAACCTCTGGATCATGGAAGGGAGATATTTTTATACCATTTGGTGCCTTCCGTCTCTCCGCCAATATATAGAGCTGCTAGCACTGCTAGCACCCTACATAGACTAGGTGTTTGGCGACGAACGGCTAAAGCCCACCGAATCAAAGATTCATAAAGTTCACTATATGTTCCGGATTATGCAGAGGTTTCGGCAATTTTTCCGAAAGTGCTCTTCTCAATTGTCCCCCGAATTTCAGCCTCCCTCATCACTTGCCTCTTGTCAGAATAGACCAATTGAGCTATGTTGATTTTTAGCAACACCTTTTCCAATTCGGGAAAAAGTAACGGTTTTGCGGATCCGGTGGAGGCGGTTTCTCTAGGAAGGCGAGCAGCTAGAAGCCATTTTTCGGCCGGGAGATAAGCTATATTGAATATAGCTCTTCTTCCGTCTTATCTAGCTGGGACCTTGTCGAAGCATCTGGGAGTAGGCACCATGAGTTTTGCTGCGCTGAGAAAGGCGAGTCTGGCTATATTGCTATTTTTTCTGGGAGGCCACACCGTAGGGCAAGAGAAAGAGCGGATTTGGCTTGGGCAATTGGCCCCCGGAGATCGGTTGGAAATCCGCACAGCGGAGCATGTGCTTTGGCTCCAACTGATCGATCCCCAAACAGGCCTCACACAGATGCAACTGTCGAAGGATGGCGTCCATTTTGGCCCTGCTGAGCAAGTGTATTTGTTAGGAGCTACGGCCGGCAGACACCCCGAAGGCCTGATGGTGGTGCGAATGGGCTGCATCGAGATCGGCAAACGTCTGGAATTGGCTGTCGGAGATGACCAGCCCCAAAATCGCCGATTGACCAGCCCTGTCCGACAGGTACAAATTTACCGCTCCAACCTGCTGGCTCTCCCGTAGAAGCGCACTTGTGCCTGAAGCTAGCCTATCTGCTAATCCCTGTGAATCCCTTAGCACACAGGAACCCAGGGGTTTGAACAGATGTAACTTCAGGCTGACTGCCAGCGTAAAAATATTTTCGTGGACCTCTGCAGATTTCCTCCGTAGGAAGCTTTGCATCATTCGAAGGTGATATTTTTATGCGATTTTGCGTTGCAGGACCTTAAACCCAATGTATAGGACGCTATCACAGCTAATGTCCTATATATAGTACTTATCCGGCCAGAGAAAAACCAAACGGCTATAGAACCAAAAGTTCATATATTCTATTATATGTTCAGCATTATGCAAAGGTTTCCGGGAGTTCTTTTTCACCCGAGTTATACCATTTTGAGCATCGGCCTTGAAAGAAGGATCTGCTAACTACTTGGACAAGTGAGTTAAGACCCTCTGTGCGTTAAGCAAGATATCGCTGTAACCACTGGAGGAAAAAACAGTTAGGGGAAAAGGTAAAAGTCAAGATTTCTCTTAGCCATCGAGTACTTGCACCAGGATTTCTGCCTGGGGCATGCCGACAGATACGAAGTTGCATGGAAGTGCTATGAGCCGATCCAAAAAAGAAGTGTCAGGAAATCGCGGAGCGGATACTGGAAAGGTGTATCGGCCCCGGTTGATTATTTCCGGCGGTCAGACTGGTGTGGATCGGGGCGCTTTGGATGCGGCCATTGCCTTAGGGATCCCTCATGGCGGGTGGTGCCCGAAAGGGCGATTGGCTGAAGATGGCACCATCCCAGCCCAGTATATGCTTCAAGAGACCGACAGCCCCCAGTACGCAGTCCGGACCGAGCAAAACGTGCTCGACTCGGATGCCACCTTAATCTTCTGTCGAGGGCCAACTACCGGGGGCACCGAATGGACGCGAATTTGTGCTCTCCGGCATGGGCGGCCTTTTTTGGTAGTCGATCTAAATGAGCCGATCGATTGGCAGGCTTTACGCCGTTGGCTGGCCGAACGGCGCCCTGGCGTGCTCAACGTGGCTGGTCCCCGGGAAAGCCAGGCCCCCGGCATTCAGCAACAAGTCCAACAGATCTTAATCCGCCTGTTTAGTGAGGAAGAGGCTGTCCTGAAATCGGGATGTTGACGGTTTTCATGAGTTTTGTGCAATCGCTCACCCTTAACACACCTTAAAAATAGGGATTTTGGGCATATTGGGAAACATTATAGCAGGATATGTATTTTCATCAGTAAAAGCGCTTTTTAGAGGCAGTCCGAAAAAGCATGTTCTCTGATGCAAGGAGGTTTCCTTCCTCCAATTCCCCAGAATCCCCAAAATCCCTGTTTTCAAGGAGTTTGCAGGATAGGAGCCGGTCGGCCAAAACCCATGGGAAACCAGCTTAATCCCCATCTTAGGGCAGCCTCTCAGAATAAACGGGAACCTTCTAGATCAAAAATAGCGTCCTTTCATTCGGCAGGAGTAATCGTAGGGTTAGTCGGCAATTTCGGTAAATTCGATTTTCTCTTCGACGACTTTTCGGAGTTTCTGCAAGGCCCGGGCTTCCAGTTGACGGATGCGTTCTTTGGTTACCCCTAATTGTTTGCCGACTTGCTTCAGCGTGAGCGGTTCCTGTCCCTGCAGGAGGCCGAACCGCCGGAGAATGATCTGCTGTTCCCTAGGATCCAAATATTCCAACATCCGTTCTACTTGGATTTTCCGTCGATCTTGGGCCGATTCTATTTCTTGCGGATTGGGGCGGAGGTCTTCGGTATCTGCAAACAGTTCTTGAGGGACTGTCTTGTAGCGTTCCCGAAGTCGACTGCTTTCGGGTATGGTGCGAGCAAAATTCTTCATGATCGCCCAACTGGCGTAGGTGCTGAACTTGTAGCCTTTGGCAAAGTCGAACTTTTCCACGGCCCGAATCAGGGACATATTGCCGTCGCTGACAAGCTCAAAGAAGTTCGTATTCGGTCCCACATGCCGCTTCGCAATCGAAACGACCAGGCGCAGATTGGCCCGAATGATTTCATTTTTGGTTTCTACGATCTGGCTGTAGAGAGATTCGATCTGGTCCATCAGGGCCGTTCGTGGGGCTTGGGGGTCCAACTGTTGGCGTAGGAGGCTCGCTTTGTACTTTAGATAGTTGAGCTTCCGGAACAGATGCAGTTCTTGTTCGGGGGTCAGCAGGGGCACTTCGTACAAACTGGCCAAATACGGGGGCAATCCTGCAGGCAATTTCGGCTTTTTGGGCGGTTCTTGGGAGGGCGGAGCCGGTCCTAAGACCTCGGCTTCCCAGGCCGGGTCTGCTGCAATCTGGGCAAATTGCTCGTTAGGGATATACTCCAAAGGTAACTGGAGGATCTGTTCCGCTCGCACTTCGCTAATGATTCGATAGATACTAGTCCTACTGCGGCAATATTTGGCAGCCAGCTCCGCCACCGAGACGCCCTGCCGATACTCTTGATAGATCTTCCGTCGCGTTTCGGGACGGATAGGGCCAGTATGATCGGGAAAGATGGCTAGATGCGGATACTGCTGATCGAATTGTCGCAGCGCTTGTCGGATGGTTTCCACGCTACGGCCTAATCGTGCTGCCAGTCGGCGGGCTACCTCGTGCGGACAACCGCCGGCAGCCGCCATTCGACGAGCACGCCGGATGATCCAATCCCGCTCGGCTTCGGTAAGCTTGCTGAATCGGTTCCTCCGGCAGACTCGCTCCGCATGGGCCTCCAGAAATCGGTCCACCGAACTTTGGAGGAATCCAATCCGTTTGCGACCGTCGAATATAAAACGCCGCGCTACTAGCCCAAGCTCTCGCCACCGGGAAATCGTCTTGCTAGAAACCTGGAAATAGTTACACAGCTCTTCTAAAGTCCAGACCCGTTCTGAGGCCTCGGTAGCCGGAATTTCAGCCGCATCCGTTAAATCTTCGATCAAAAGCCGAAGGTCATGAATCGCCTCCTGGCCGGAAATCAATAGTCGGCCATGTTCCTGAGGCTTGTAGTTGGTAATCCGAAAGCACAAGTAAGCATATGGGTAAGGCCGCTGGGGGTCCAGTTCTGCTAGGAGTTGTTCGGCGGCGTTGGCCTGCTGGATTTTTTTGTCTCGAGGGGCAAACCGGACTAATTGGTCTCGAAGCTCTCGAAGTACCGGGTTACGATATCGAACGCTCATGTTTGCCTCCTCCTTGCAGATGGGGGAATGGGGAGTGTCCTTTAATTATTTCATTTTTTACAGTAAAAAATTATAAAAATCAAGCCCGTCCCTCCCCATTTTTCCAAAATTTTTGGACAATATTCTGCCCCCTCTTTCTCATGGCCATACTCCCCCTCATCAGGGTACTTCCCAAGACTCTCATTTCCTGAACCTCTTCTCCCAACTGCCAGAATGGGGGAAACCCAGCTTTTTTCTGCCAGCGGGCCAGGTTTACCACAACCGGAACAAAGAAAAGAAGCCCCGTTAGCCAAAATAGCAAAACTCATGCCATTTTTAGCTCGACTTTTGCCATTTCCTCCTAACTCTTTTCCTATCCAAGATTTGCGCCGAACCACCCTTTGTTCACCCGATTTCCTACCTCCAATAATTGCAGAAAGTTATAGCTTTCTGTTTTCGGCATGAGGCTAAAAATGGCAAAAGTCGAACTAAAGAATGGTATCTGAAAAGGCTGGCCGGTGAAAACATTAGGAAGCCAAGGTTCCAAATCCTAGGTTATAGCCCTTCGTAGGAAGAGAAACCACTTGGCAGCCGAGGGAGCCAATCTTTCCAGACGGCCGCTAAGTGTTTTTACCCTCTGCCAACCGGCGCAAGGGACACCTCAGACCCATCTAGATTTTCGTTTTGTTAGGGGTTCTAACTGGGCATTGGGCGGCCTAGTAACCTCTGCTTCAGTGAGCGAGTTCTTTGACCCTCCGAAAGCCTCTGCCCCTTCCGAGATTTTACCATAGGGTTCCATTCCCAACGACAGCTCCCTGAAGTATGATCAAGGAGCAATAGCCCCCTTGCGTCAGCCGGCTCTGGCAGGTAATAGAGCAATCGGAAGGTTCTTAGCTCACCTTTTGTCATTCTTTGCAAGTTCTTTTATTTGAAACAGTTATGCTTTGAGGATTCTCTGCTCCAGGAAATGGTCTAGGTCCAAGGTTTCCCATGGGTTTGAAACTCTCAAGGAAGTAGTGCCCAGAAAAATTACCCACAGTTAAGCGCAAATCGACTTTAGCCATTTTCCTAACCTGTTCTATGCCAGGAAGCTATCCCCACCCTACCTTTTGTTCACCCAATTTCCTGACGCCAACAATTCCAAAGATTCAGAGTCTGCACCTTTGCCAGGAGGCTAAAAGGAACAAAAGGTGGAAGGTTACCGGCTTGTGCTTAGTTTGAGATTTTTTAGGTTTCCCAATATAAGTTGTAGGCTGACCGGCTCTATCATCCTCATTCCCGTAAATTGGGAGATGTAGGAGTTTTGGGGGATTTAGGAAAACGGCCTTTTTTCTCGGGAAAATGCCATTGCTGGATAGGCTCGCTGCCCTAAAGATGAAGAAGCAGGAAATCTCTCTTTAGGCAGACCACTACTCAGTAGGAGGCTTTAGCTGCGGTGTTTTATGCCGATTTACATATCCATTCCAAATTTTCTCGAGCTACAAGCCGAGACTGCGACTTGGAACACTTGGCTCAGGCTGCCGCCCAAAAAGGCATTTCTGTGGTAGGTACTGGCGATTTTACGCATCCGGGCTGGTGGGAAGAGCTGCAGGCCAAACTAGTGGCTGCCGAACCAGGCTTGCTGCGCCTTCGGCCAGAGCTGGAAAAAAAAGCCCTCAAAAACGTGCCGGTAGCCCAGCCACAGCCGGTTCGTTTCCTTCTGCAGGTGGAAATTGCCACCATTTACAAAAAGGCCGGCCAAACACGCAAAGTCCACCATCTGGTGTATATTCCTACGGTCGAGCAGGCCGAAAGGTTCTCTGAACAACTAGCTCGCCTGGGTAACCTACGCTCCGACGGTCGTCCCATGTTGGGCTTGGATTCGCGCACGCTATTGGAGCTAGTGCTTCAGACTGGGCCGGGCTGCTACCTGGTGCCGGCCCATGTCTGGACGCCCTGGTTTTCGGTCTTTGGAGCCCATAGTGGTTTTGATCGGCTAGAGGATTGCTATGAGGACCTTAGCGCCGAGGTATTCGCTTTGGAAACAGGCCTGTCGTCCGATCCGCCGATGAACTGGCGATGGTCGGCGCTGGATCGGTTTGCTTTGGTCTCCAATTCGGATGCTCATTCGCCTGCAAAGTTGGGCCGGGAATGTTGTGTGTTTGATTGCCCTCTGGATTACTTCGCCATGCAGCAGGCCCTTCGCACCGGCCAGGGATACGCTGGCACCGTGGAATTTTTCCCGGAAGAGGGCAAATACCATCTAGATGGCCATCGTCAATGTGGCGTCTGTTGGGAACCGGAACAGACCCAAAAGCACGGGGCCCGATGTACTCAGTGCGGCAGGCCAGTTACCTTAGGAGTGTTACATCGGGTGTGTCAGTTGGCCGATCGCCCAGCACCGCCCGAACCGCTGCCAGCCCGGGCCGCCCCCTTCCGTAGCCTTATTCCACTTTGCGAAATCCTGGCCGAACTCCTCCAAGTTGGGCCGGAGACCAAAGCGGTCCAAGCCCGGTACGAAGAGCTATTGGCTCGGCTTGGGCCGGAACTGTGGATCTTGGAACATGCGCCGCTGCCGGAGATTGCCCGCCACGGAGGAGAACTTCTGGCCGAGGCCATCCGCCGGATGCGATCTGGACAAGTGATTCGGCAAGCGGGTTTCGACGGCCAATACGGCGTCATTCGCCTATTTACCGACCAAGAACTCCGAACCAAGCGAAGCAGCCAGTGCCTGTTCGGCGGCGGGGAGATATCCCCCTCACCCGGCCCGGCTTGTGCCGGGCCACCCTCTCCCGCGG
>JANXAQ010000132.1 GCA_025062105.1 Thermoguttaceae bacterium | reverse complement strand
TGTTCTGCCCTCCGCCTTCGGCCTTCTCCGTTCGGTGTCAAAGGCCCCTCTTCCCTCCGCGGGAGAGGGCGGCCCGGCGATAGCCGGGCCGGGTGAGGGGCTTCCTCCCCTGTCATCCCTGCGCAAGCAGGGATCCAGGCTTCTTTGTGCTGCCCCCTTGTTCTCCCTTCTGCCCTCTCCCCTCTGCCCTCCGTTCTTTAATCCCCTCTCCCCTCCGCGGGAGAGGGTTAGGGTGAGGGGGATTCCTCGCCTCTCCCTGGGGCGGGAGAGGCCGGCTTGCCGAAGGCAATGCCTGGTGAGGGGGCACCCCTGTCATCCCTGCGCAAGCAGGGATCCAGGCTTCTTTGTGCTGCCCCTTTGTTCTCCCTTCTGCCCTCTCCCCTCTGCCCTCCGTTCTTTAATCCCCTCTCCCCTCCGCGGGAGAGGGTGCTCTGCGAAGCAGAGCGGGTGAGGGGGACTCCATTGTCATTCCCGCGGAAGCGGGAATCCAAATTTTTTCTCTCCAGAGCTTTGCTGAACTGGATTCCTGCTTTCGCAGGGATGACAAGAAGAAATTCGGCGGCATTTTGCTGAAATGTTCCAAAAACCTTACTTTGCGTTGGGCCCCGGCAGGGCGTCCAGCGGCAATACAATGACATTGTCGAACGAGGCAGCGGTCTGGTAAGTGCGAAGGCCCACTGCCCCGCTCAGCACCGGCGACTTTTCGTCCACTACTTCCAGCCGAAGGCCCGCCTGCGGATCGGCCGACGGGTGCATCCGGTTGAACCACACCCGGATTTTCGGCCCCTCTGCCGCTATCCGAATCTGGTTCCACACGCCCGGCGCCACCCGGCACTCCAGCTTGCTCAAATCAAACCGGGCCAATTCCTGCCAACGGTTTTGCATTTTGCCCAGGTAAAGCCATTTGGTATCAAAGCCCACGTAGTAGCCTCGCATTTGGTCGGGTCCTGGCCCCGGATCATTCACCCGGAAGACCAGGCCGGCGTTGCCTGTATCGGCATGGAGCATCACCACCGCTTCCAGCAGATAGTCGGTCCATTTTGGGTCGCCGGCGATCATTTTTTGGCTTCCTTCCAGGCGCATGACCCGGCTGCCGGCGGTTGTCTCTGGTCCATACAACGTCCAGCCTGGCCGGACCGGAGGCGGCGGCGCATCCTGAAAATCGTCGAAAAACAGTGCCTGGCCTTTTCCGGTGGTCCACCGCCGGATGGCCTCCGCCTCCGCCAACGAAACTGGTGTACAATCCGGCCAAAGCAGCCCGCACCAGGGCAGGGTTGGTTCTGGTGTGCCTTCCGGAGTGCCCCAGTACCATCGGCAGTTGGAATTCCCGACCATCAGTTCCCAGCAAAGATACACTCCGGGGACATATCGGCCTGCCTCCTGCCGCTTCCGGAGCCAATGGATCACCTCGCACGGTTCGCCGTTGCTACTGGGCCTGTGGGCGTACCAGCGGCTGCCGGCCTCGGTAAACACGGCGCCTTTGTCCAGGTTCAGTTCGGCCTGATGGTCCCAGGCGGCAAAATCGGCTGTGTAATTGTGAGCATCCACGATTTCCGTCTGGGGGTTATCATCCCAGCAGGCCAGGATCGGTTGTACCGGGCCCACCTCCTTCGCCCACTGATAGCCCAGCTCCCGAAGCCGAACGGAATAGGACGACTTCATGTTCGGTTCATTGTAGATTTCCCACCACAGCACCCTGGCGTCGGTCCGATAACGGCGGATCACCTCCTGGACGTACTCCTGCAGTTTGGGCAGATGCTCCGGCGTGCGATGGCGCTGCTGGGGACAGGCGGCCCATCGGCCGTTGTGATAACCTTTTATTGGTTCGGTGGGCCGGTCTAAAAAGATGCCTTCCTCCCGATGGCAATCGTCGAAAAATACAAAGCCGGGCCGAATCCCATGCCGATCGGCGATCTGCAAAAACCGCTCCAGATTGGCCAGAAACTTCTCTTTTTCTTCTTCATAGTTGATGTTATGGAGAAAGACCCGCAGGGTGGTTAGGCCGAACCATTTCCGCGCAGCGGCCAATTCCCGCTCCACCACTTCGGGCCGAAAATCATGCCACATTTGCACCTGATTGACGGCGTAGGCGGGGGTGTAGTTGGCGCCGACCCATCGGCTGGTTTGCCTGGGACCGTCGGCCTCGGGCGTCTCGGCCAACCAGACCAGCATCTGGCCCGGCTGCCGATGGTCCCAAGCAAAATAGGGAATAGCTTTTAGTTCGGCGGGTTCCGTGGAACCGTCTGGCCGAAGTCGCTTTGCCTTGGCCCGAAGCGCCGGCAGGCCGCCCAGCAAATCTGCCTTGAATTCAACTTCCACCTTGGCCTCCGGCGGCAGGAGTAGACTGGTCAAATCCCCGGGATTGTCGGCCGATTCCACGCAATAGACGATCGGTCCCCGCTGGAGGGCTACCCGGCCTCGATTGGTTTCCACCTGCGGGGCGGCATACACCCGCCGGACCGGCATGGGAATTTCCAGTTCTACCAGATCGCCCGGCTTCCAGGTGCGCCGGATTTTCCAAAAGCCGGCTTCTTCCCGACCCTCTGCGCACTGCTGGCCGTTGATCTTCACTACTGGCCGCAACGCGGAGGGTTCCGAAGCTGGCCCGGAGGCTACCGACGGAGCGGAGCAGTGGCCCTTCGGAGGGGAATCCTTCTGCTGGCTCGGTATAGGCTGATCATACTGGTAGAGTCCGCCGGGCAGGGGCTTTGGCCCTAGATAGCCCGGCACGCGCAAGGCTAGGACGAACTCCTCGGCCTTTTCGGGCCGCACTTCCAGCACCACTCGGCCATCCCAGGGATACTGGGTTTTTTGGACGATTTCGACCGCTTGGTCGGCCAATGGGAGCTTGGCCCGTCCGGCCAGATACAAACAGACATAAACCGTGGGGCTAACAGCCTGCTTATCCACCGCATAGGCGTATTGACCCAAGACGGGCAGAAACCGCACTACATTAGTCGGGCAACAGGCGCAGCCGTACCAGGCTTGCCGATGCTGATCGCCTCGGGAGGCTAAGGGGTTGACATAGAAAAATTTGTTCCCATCCCGATGCATCCCGGCCAAAAAGGCGTTGTAAAGCGTGCGCTCAGCCGCATCCATATACTGGGCCTGACCGGTTGCTAAAAATAGCCGATGACTCCATAGCACCAGGGCCAGCGACGCGCAAGTCTCACAATAGGCCTTGTAATTGGGCAACTCATAGTTGGGGGCAAACCCTTCGTGATAAGCGGAATGGCCAATCCCGCCGGTTATGTACATCTTTTTGCTTACTAAATGTTCCCATTTGGCCTCCAATTGGCGCAGCAGCGTCTGGTCATCGCTGAGTACGGCCGCATCGGTGGCCCCAGCCCAAAGATAACAGGCGGCCACCGCATGACCAGCAGGAACGGTATCGGCCAAAAACGGCCGGTCGCCAGACCAGAGGGTTTTGTGTTGGCGGGCGTTGGACAGGAGCCGACGGGCCAACTCCAGATATTTCTTCTGGCCCGTAGCCCGATACAGCCGAACTAGCGCCAATTCAATCTCCGGATGGCCGGAAACCTGGAAATGTTTTCCTTCGGAATGGACCTTTAAGAGCAGATCGGCGGCCTTTTGGGCGGCCTGCACGAGATCGGCCTTTCCCGTTGCCTCCTGGTAGGCAACGGCCGCCTCGATCAAGTGGCCCATGCTGTACGATTCACATGTTCGGCTGGTCTCCTCGGAAAAGCGCACATACTGAGGTTCTTTCAGTTGCAGATGGGGCATTAGATAGCCGTCCGGCTCTTGGGCCTGCACAATCCAACGGACAATTTCTGCCGCCTTGGCTGCTAGTTCCGGGTTCGCCTCTTGCCGAAGCGCATAGGCCATTCCTTCCAAGGTTTTATACACATCGGAATCGGCCCAAAGATAGGCCCGGTATTGGAGATCCTTTTGCCCGGCCAGGATCTGAAAACCGGTAAAAGAGCCTTGCTGCCGAAGCTGCTCGAGTACATGCGGCAAGGTAACCTCTCGGCAAACCTTTTGCCTGTGCGCCCAGATCGGGTCCTCGAGGGCAATTTCAGTCCACTTTACCGGCTGCAATGGATACTCTCCCGCCTGAGCTGTTCTGCGTTGGCATAGCCCCACCCATACCCCTATCGCTGCCCCAATCGCCGCCAAGCAAAACAGAGTTTTCCGGCTCGGAACGGTTCGGACCCTGGAAAGAAACCGAGCGAGCATATTGCTGGACTCCCTTGGGGCCGATTGGATTCGAGGTGAACTAATCGAAGGTGGTATCGAAGCGGTTTGCTAACCTATTAGGGAAAAAGCAGTAAGAGGCGGAAGTTTTACCAAAGGAAGGGCAGAGAGGGCGAAATTACTGACCGGCCCAGTCGATAGGGAGGCCGTCCCGGCGGTTGCCCAGCCGACGATGGGTTTCCGGGTCGATCGAATACGAGACGGCCCGCACGGAGCCGTCGCCCATACACACTTGCCAGATTCCCGCATGGGCGCTTCCGAACCGCCAATGGTCGATATAGCCGGGCCGGTCTTGCATGGGCGGATTCTGGGTCCATTTCTGCAAGTCGATGTCGTCGCCCACGAGGATGCTATGGTCGTCCGATTGGCTATTGCCGGTGGTATAATCTTCGGGTCGGAGGTATTTTTCGCCCACCAGATACGTATTGCTCATGCCGTCGCGGATGTCGCCGGCGGTGATTTGGCTTCGCTGGAAGCAGATGCCGGTCGAAGCGGACATATCGGTAAAACCTTGGCCGGCAATCCCGGCGGCTAGGCTGCTGGGGCCAGTTCCCCACTGCCGGACTACGTCGCCCGCATTGCAGTTATAGTCGGTTCGGCCAGTAAAATCCACGTCATAGGCGTTCCAAGCTTGCAAGTTCGAGGCGGGCACCGCCGAAGGCCAATTTTTTTCGATCGGATGCGGATAGGCGATTGCCCGGCGTCGGCTGGGACAATTGAACACGGCTACGGCCACTTTGGTGGCCTCAGCCACCTGCTGACGTTGGGTTTCGGTGATTACGTCCGGCTGGCCGTCGGAACCCATCTGCCGAAGGGCCATCTGCTCTAGATAAGGCAGAATCTGGTAGATCCAACCGCCCGGCTGCCCGGCGCCGGAACCTCGATCCGGGTCGCCCACCCAATGCCAGCCCCATCCGCCGGATGGGAAAAAGCCGAACGTCTGTTCATGCTGGAGCATCCCTAAGCCGATCTGCTTGAGGTTATTGGCGCACTGAGTCCTTCGGGCCGCCTCCCGGGCCGACTGCACCGCCGGAAGTAGCAGGGCAATCAATATCCCAATAATCGTAATGACAACCAAAAGCTCCACGAGGGTGAAGCCATCTCCCGCCGCACGGATGGGCATCGTTCGGCCCCCACCTGGCCAGCCTAGCCAGCGGAGGCCGCTTTGGTCTGGATGGCTGGAACATACGGGTTGCCTGCTGGACTCTAGCATAATCCTGCCCATGCGGGGAACCTCCTTGGATTTTTACGCCCTTCTCGCCAGATTTTGGCCTCCTGCGGGGCGTCAACTGCCCATGCCTGGAACCTCCTTGGATTTTTAGGCCCGTTTTCCCTAAGTATCGGGGGGGTATTCTATCGGCCCCAGAGGCGGCGCCAACCGGCTAGCAGCAACCCACTCAAAGCCAGAGCCAACAACTGCCAAGCAGCCGGTTCCGGCACGGAAAGCATCAAAAAGGCCTCGGCAAAATAGGCTTTATCGTTGCTGTAGCCATTGCCCCCGTCGGTTGAAGCCAAGGGCAAAAATCGCACCGTGTCGGGAATGGCTAAATTTAGGGCGGTTCCCCTGCCTAGGGTACCGCTCCATTTGAGCACCCCATCAAACAGCACATAGCCCACCGGAGTTTGGCTTCCGTCTCTGCCGCCCGCCACGGCCACCAAAGAGGTAATGGATTCTGCCGGCAGCAGGCTTGCCCGAATGGCCTGCAAATCAAAGGTGATTCCAGCATTGGCATGAAGCCCGATGCCGAAGGTGGTGATATTGCCGTCGGCCAGGCGCAACGGCCGAATCAGTCCGTTGGATTCCAACACACTGACGCCGTTGCGCACGGCATCCCAATGGTTGCCGTCCGTATCGGGAAAGGCGTAGGTCAGATTGGTGGTGGTGATTTTGGTGTTTTGGTCAGGCACAAACAAGCCGTCGATGTAGGGGCTGCCGGGAAACGCCACAAAGGTGCCGCCTACATTGGGGTGATTGCCGCCGAAAACGCCGGCAGCGACCGTTCCACCGGTATCAGGTCGGATGCCGACGCCGAAACTGCCCGTGCCTCGGCCATTGCCGCCGCCGATCATATCGCCCAGGTCCAAGGCATAGACGCTCGTCATATCCAGATGAAACACCCGGTCGAAATTGCTCACCGTCTGGGGGTTATCCGGGAAGATGGGGTTGCCGCCTCGGGTGCCCCCGCTGGAAATGGCCGTGCCGCCCGGATAGGGACTGGAACCGGCGAGGCTATTTTCGGTAACCATGCCGTTGCCGGAACTAAACACATCGAAGGCATACACCAGGTTGGGTCGCAGGCGCATGGGAGTATTGAGCGTCCAGGTGGTATAGACGACGTTGCCGCCCAGATTCACGCCGGTAGCGGTTTCGGTATGCAGCACAGTGAGGTTATTGCTGGCGTCCAACACACCGATGCGTATGGTCCAGGGCCCAGTGGTGGTCTAGGTGGTATTGGAATAATTGTGTTTAAGCGTGATGGCCTGGAGCTGGTAGATCCAGGCGGACGTAGCGGTGGTAAAACTTTGTCCTTGACGGGGCCGATCGTACCAGATGGCCGTGTAGTCGTTATTGGCGGTCTGTCCGCCAACCAGTTGGGCGATGTCGGCCCCATCG
>JANXAQ010000123.1 GCA_025062105.1 Thermoguttaceae bacterium | reverse complement strand
ATTACCATCGATGCTGCCTTGGCGCCGCTTTTGCCGGCCCAGTACTGGGTGTATCGGATCCTGGGCACATCGGGCCAGGGGATGATCCTGCAGTTGCAGGTGGCAGTGCCTGAGCCGACCAGCCTACTGCTTGGCCTGCTTAGCCTAGCCGCCCTTGGCAGCTACGCTTTGTGGCGTCGCCGAAAACGATAAACCTTGGAACCCGGAGGACCCCTTTGCCAATCCTAAAGCGCGGATGTATGGTTCAGCTGCGAGAACCTCCTTCTGTTGGTCTCTTGTGTAAGATTCCTCTCTGCAACGGTAGGTAGGGGGTGGGCGGGAAGAAGCCGCCCGTGAAAGTCTTGATTTTTCCATGTGTTGGCCCGATAAATGGCAAACTAGGCGGGCGATTCTGCTGGGCATAAACTTCCAGGCACGGATGTCCGTCCTGTGTGGGTGTCCGGAACCCAGGAGTTTAGCGTTTTCCATCGAGTTTTCGGGCTGAAGGGGGCCATCCGGTAAAACTCGGTAAAAAGGTTTTTGAAATTTCGGACCCCCTTACTCAGAGCCTCTGCTTCCGAGGGGGAAATGGTTTTTTAAGGAGAACCTCTTAACTGGACTTTTGCCATTTTTCTAACTTGTTTTACCTCCAGGAGTTAGGGTGAACGTTCCTTTTGTTCACTTAAATTCCTAACTACAAGAATTCCAGAGAGTTAGAGTTTTCCCCTTTTTCGGCAAGTTGCAAAAATGGCAAAAGTCGAGCTTAGAGGCTGTCCTGAAATTGAGATTTGGACGGGTTCCAATTGGTTTTTGCCGACCGGCTCCTACCCTTCAGATTCCTTAAAAACAGGGATTTTAGGATTCTGGTGCATTGAGGAAGGAAACCTCCTTTCATCATAGAAAATGTTTTTAGGACAGCCTCTTAGTGAAAAACCGCTCCCATCTGCTGGGACGGTCTTTCTGCTGTGTGGGTGCTTTTGTCCGGCTCATTCTGAGGGCTTGTTGGCTTCTGAAGGCCTGGGGATCTAGCCATAGGCAACTGAAACTCATGTGCCGGACTGTACGCTTTTTCCTTGTGCAAGGCCTCGGATTACCTCCCATGCTTCGGAAGCAAGATTTTTCGCCAAATGGCCAGCGAAAGGCCGCTCGAAAAGCTTGTAGGGCTGAGCGAAGAGATTTGATACAATGGATACAATATGAAAAGCAAGAACATTTCCGCCGAGAGTGGAAATGCCGGCTTTGGCATTCCTGCACGCGCAAGGGAGGAGAGTCCCGCAACGCACCGAAGGAAAACAATCTGGATTCTCGCTTGAGGCAGGAACAAGCTTATACTGCCGATTGCGCGAGAATGCCAGGCTGGCTACCTTCAGCCCCAAAACGTCCCCCTCTCCTAGGCTGAAGTGTTAAAAAATCTGGCATGAAAATTCCCAAAAAATTTCAAACGAAGCTTTCTGAGCTCGAGGTTTGGATTTTTCCCTAATTTGGGTTGTTTCCAGGGGGCCGCTACCCCTTCTGTTCCTATAATTTCGTAAATCCAACATTCCAAGCAGGTAGAGGTTTCTCCTTTAGGCAGGAGCCCAAAAGTGGCAAAAGCCGAGCGAAGGGCCTCTAACAAAACGAGACTCTAAGGCTCTGTTGAAAAGTTTTGTCCGCAGTCTGGGGAGGTTTTGCCCATACTGGTCGGTTTTGCTTCAGTTTTGGTGGGTTTGGGCCTCTGAGCGGAAAGGGTTTCAACAGAGCCAGACTCTAACAAAATGAGAGTTCCAAAAGACCGATCTGTCGCATCTAAAGGAGAATGCTAGCTCATTTTGGTAGAAGCGCTGAAACGGAGCCCATGGCAGAGGGCCATGGGTCTTGTAGAGTTTGGCAAGGCTTGGTGGCCAGAGGCTGGTGCAAGGAGTGGAGCGGCGTTGAGCGAAGCGGATCGGATTCTGGAGCGTGCTTTGGTGGGGATGCGGCTTCGGCCGGAGGAGGGGCTAAGGTTATTCGAGGAAGCTCCGCTTGCCTCACTGGCCGAGGCCGCAGACCAGATGACCCAGCGTCTGCATCCGCATCGGTATCGGACATATCACATTGACCGAAACATCAACTATACAAATATATGCATTAGCGGGTGTCAATTTTGTGCGTTTTCCCGTCGGCCGGGCCAGGCGGGTGGTTGGCTGATCGATCGAGATAGCCTCTTTGAGAAAATTGAAGAGACGGTAGCTTTGGGGGGAGAACAAATACTTCTCCAAGGGGGATTACATCCGGACTTGCCGCTTTCGTGGTATGAGGAATTGTTGCGGGAGATCCGAGGGCAGTTTCCCGAAATCAACATTCATGGGTTCAGTCCGCCGGAGATTTTCCATCTTGCCCAGATTTCCCATTTGCCCATTCGGGAGGTCCTTCTTCGGCTTAAGGAGGCCGGTCTGGGCAGTCTGCCGGGGGGAGGGGCAGAAATTTTGGTGGATCGGGTCCGTCGGAAAATCAGCCCCTGCAAAGTCTCCACGGAAGGTTGGTTAGAAGTATGTCGGACCTGGCATCAACTCGGCGGTCGAGGCTCCGCCACCATGATGTTCGGCCATGTGGAAACCCTAGCCGACCGCATCGAACATCTGGAACGTCTCCGCCGCCTCCAAGACGAAACCGGCGGATTTACGGCCTTTATCCCCTGGACGTTTCAGCCGGGCAACACCGCCCTGCAGCATTTACCCAAAACCGGCACCTACGATTACCTACGAACACTAGCCATTAGCCGACTTTACCTGGATAATTTTCCGAATATCCAGGCCAGTTGGGTAACCCAGGGTTTAAAAATAGCCCAGATGGCCCTTCGCTTTGGGGCCAACGACCTGGGAAGCTTGATGATCGAAGAAAATGTGGTGGCAGCAGCCGGAACTAGGTTTCGGGTCAGTTTGGAACAGATAAAAGCGGCCATTCGGGGGGCAGGCTTTGTCCCGATGCGTCGAAACGTGTTTTACGAGTGGCTAGATACCCCCGATGGGGGATATGCATAAAGAACTTTGTGGACGTTTATCTGAAACTATACCTCTCCCGGTATGGGTATTGGTAACCAATTCAGCCGACCGGTGTAACAGCATAAGAAGGCATTTTGAGAGAAAAAGAGCAGGAAAAGAAAGTTTAGTAATCTAAGAAACATTATGGAATTTCGAAATTTGCTACTATCCTCATTTTCCCCAAAAATTTGCCCAAATTCATACGACCACTTTCCATTTGCCTAAATAGTAACTTTCCTCCGAACACTTTTCCTGAATGGAGCCTGAATGGAGAAGGGCTTTTACTGTATTCTGCTCCTTTTCCCCCGGCTCAGAGGACATTGGTATCTACATAACCGGTTTTCTCTACAAGATGTTGTGGCCTTGCCGAACAGTTTACCCCAACATATTGTAGCTCCGAAAAGATGTGTAGATCCCAATGGGTCAGAGGAGAGCCCGGTGGTGTCATTTCCTACGAAACTGCGAAATCGTAACAGGATAATCCAGCAAAAATTGGATTCCTTGTTGGCGGAGGACAGCCAAAAATGCGTCATTTGGCTGAAATGTTCCCTTTTCCTCTCCGCTCTAAATGGGTTGGCATTCTGACTGATAAATGGTTGGCATTCTGATTGCAAGAGAAATAGGAAATAAAAGCCTCTAACAAAATGCGCTTTCCTGCCCCTTTACGAGCGGCAATGGCCCCGCTTTCGGGGATTTTGATTTTTGTTAAAGGCTGGTTCTGTTGAAAGGTTGCCCACAGTTTGGTGAGGTTTTCTCCTATTGGTCGGTTTTGCTTCGGTTTGGGTGGGTGTAGGCCTCCTACCGGAAGGGGGTTTCAATAGCGTCTTAGAGACTTTTAGCTGGACTTTTGCCATTTTAAGGGTCGTACCGAAAGGAAAAAACTCTAACTGCCTGGCATTATTGAAGTTAAGAAATTGGGTGAACAAAAGAGCGACGTGACTCATGGAGACAAAACACGATAGGAAAATAGCAACCTGAGGGTAGGCAGAGCAGAGGCGGCCGTTCCCCCATTTGAGGGATTTGAAATGATTCGGGTAGATAGATTGAGCAAACATTACCCTGATTTGCGACGGGGAGAGGTGGTAGCCTTAGCCGAGCTGAGCTTCCGGGCTTATCCAGGGGAAATTTATGGGCTTTTAGGCCCAAACGGGGCAGGCAAAACCACCACCTTACGCATTCTGAGCACCTTGCTCCAACCGACTTCTGGTACAGCCACCCTGAACGGCTACGATATTGTGCGGCAGCCTGCGCAGGCACGTCGGCAGATTGGCTTTGTGTCGGCTTCTACGGCCGTCTATGATCGGATGACTGCTTGGGAGATGGTGGAGTACTTTGGGCGGCTGCACGACCTGGAGGAAAAGGTTTTGCGCACTCGCATGGAGGAGCTGTTTGATCGGCTGGGGATGCAGGAGATGCGAGACGTTTTAGGTGCAAAAATGTCCACTGGAATGAAACAAAAAGTCTCCATCGCCCGAGCGCTGGTGCACAATCCGCCCATTTTGATCTTCGATGAACCTACGGTAGGTCTGGATGTATTGGCAGCTCGTTCGCTACTGCAAACGATTGCCGAGCTCCGGCAGCAAGGCAAATGCATCCTTTTTTCCACCCATATCATGCGAGAGGCGGAAAAACTTTGCGACCGGATCGCCATTTTGCATCGGGGACATCTATTGGCCGAGGGCACCCTGGAGGAGCTTCGACAGCAATCCGGCCAGCAAGACCTTGAAGAACTTTTCTTCCGGCTGATCCAGGAATATGAGGAAAACCGTCAACTGGCGGTTGGTGCCTAACAGAAGCGGAAGGGAGCGGTGAAATCGGCTCAGCCCTCATTGCCTAGAAGGATTCGGAAAGCAACAAGCATGAACTGGCAGCATGTGTGGTTGGTGTTTTGTCGGGAACTGCGGGATCAGTTCCGGGATCGGCGCACGCTTTTCATGATGGTGGTGTTGCCGCTGGTCTTGTATCCGCTTTTGGGGATGAGTTTGTTTCAGATTCGGCAATTTCTGCAGGAGAAGGCGATACGGGTTTTGGTTCTGGGAATAGAACACTTGCAAGGGGTGGAGCCGGCGTTGGTGGAGGGGGGGCAGTTTGCCGCCGGGTTATTCGACGATCCGCAGCGGGCTGCTCTGGTGGAATTGGTGGATGCTCGGCAGGTGGCAGGATTTGAAGGAGCTTTCTCCTGGGCTCAGAAGCGGGAGCAGGCCAAACTGGCGGTGCAAGCCGGAATGTATGATGCGGCGCTGTATATTCCGCCGGATTTTGCGCAGCGGCTGGCTGCTGTGCGAGAGGCGATGAAGGCCAGGAGCGAACAAACCAAACATTCCGGTCAACCGGCCTCGTCGGCAGAGCAACCGCTTAATCAATCCCCTCTTCTGCTCAGTGCCGAACCGATAGCCTCTGATTCTAGCCGTTTCGGCAAAGGAGTTGGTCAGGAGATTTTAGTTCCAAAGCCGGAGATTTTTTATTCGACGGCCACGGAGCGATCGCAATTGGCCTATGCGCGGCTTATGGAAGTAGTGGAGCGATGGCGGGAGGCGATTGCGGCCCGGAACCTGGAGGCCAGTGGCATGCCGGTGCAGGCAGCCCGGCCGTTCGATCTCCAGAAGGCGGATGTAGCCGAGCAGACGGCTTTCCGCGGTGCCGCCGTCTGGGCTAAGATCCTGCCGGTGATGTTGCTGTTGTGGGCACTGACGGGGGCATTTTATCCGGCTATTGACTTATGTGCGGGCGAGAAAGAGCGGGGCACTCTGGAGACACTACTGTGTAGCCCGGTGGACCGGGAGGACATTGTGGTAGGCAAATTGCTGACGGTGATGCTTTTTAGCATGATGACGGCCCTGTTGAACGTGGGGGCCATTGGGTTGACCGGTTGGCTGCTGTTGGCCCAATTACCGGGTGTGGGGGCGCCGCCTATCTGGTCGGCTGTGTGGTTGCTGATGGCTTTAGTGCCGATGTCGGCGTTGTTTGGGGCGTTGTGTTTAGCCCTGTCGGCTTTGGCCCGAAGCAGCAAGGAAGCCCAATATTATCTGATGCCGCTTTTAGTAATTTCGATGCCGCTGGCGATTTGGCCAATGGCTCCTGGCGTAGAGTTGAGCCTAGGTACCAGCCTCATTCCGGTCTCTGGAGTGGTGTTGGTATTGCGAGCGGCTATGGAAGGCAACGGCTGGCAGGCTTTAGAATTCTTGCCTCCGGTCGTGGCGGTGACGTTGGGTTGTTGTGCGGTGGCGGTCCGGTGGGCAGTCGAGCAATTCAATTCGGAGAAGGTGCTGTTTCGATCTGCAGAGCGGCTGGAATTGGGGCTTTGGCTTCGGCATCTAGTACGGGATCGGCCGCCTAGCCCAACAGCAGGGGCCGCCTTGGCCTGTGCGGTGGGAATCCTGTTGCTAAAGTTTTTCCTGACCGTTGGGATGAGTAATCTGGACAATTTGGTGTTCAACGTCCTGGTAAGCCAATTGGCAGTGGTGCTTGCACCGGCATTGTTCTTCGGATTGCTTTTGGCACGGAGTCCTAGGCAGAGTTTTCTTTTGCGTTGGCCGCACTCCGGTTGGAAGGGGCTAGTGCCTCTTGGGGCAGCCGCACTGCTAGCAGTAGTGAGCCATCCAACCGCTATGCTCGTGCAGGCAATTATTATTCATTTGTATCCTATCGATCCTGCAGTACTCCGAGCCTTAAAACAGATGGAATCCACCCTGTGCACGGATCTGCCTTTTTGGCAGGTGCTTGGTTTAATGGCGTTGCTACCTGCCGTATGCGAAGAACTGGCTTTCCGAGGATTTATCCTTTCGGGTTTCCTCCGGACAGGCCGACCGGCCAGGGCGATCTTTTATACGGCCCTATTTTTCGGGCTGACGCATCCAGTGCTCCAACAAGCAATCGCTGCCTGTGCCGTGGGAATGCTGCTAGGGTTCCTGGCCTTCCGAACCGGCAGTATCCTGCCGTCCATGGTTTTCCATTTCACGTATAATGCTCTCTGGTTGAGCCTAGCCGTTTGGAGCGGTCAGGAGACGGTGGAGTCGGCTGGGATTTATCCCTGGCCGATAGTGGTAGGTAGTATTTTTTTAAGCACGATTGGGCTGATCTGGTTTTGGAAATGGTCGGCCCCTTGTCAGGCTATGTCGAGTGGTGTCCTTGAAAAGGCCAAACCTTTCGTTTTTCCAGAACCGTTGGAAGCGGTTTCGGCCGACATGGCCCCCGCACCCACTTCAACCTGCATCGATTCCGATCCATGCCTGAAACCGGAGTGCAAAACCTAAAGGCCCGATATGTATTTCCGGTCCTAGGCCCACCCATTCCGGATGGCGTGATCGGTATTTCTGGGGACCGGATCATCTCGGTCGGCAAGGAAGCTCTTTCCGGCCCGATCCAAGACCTTGGTCAAGTCGCTCTGTTGCCGGGCCTAATCAACGCACACACTCATCTCGAATTTAGTCACCTTGAACGTCCGATCGGTGAGCCAGGCATTTCGTTTTCCCAGTGGGCTCGGCTTCTAGTAGAACAATTCCGGCAGCCTAGCCCAACCCAGCGCAATCCTAACCCGGCAGCTCCCCTCTGGAAAGATCAGCCTTTGGAACCGGATTCATTGGGGGCACAACGGGTGGGATCGACAGAGGTCAGACCATTCGGTTCTTTGCCGAGCCACTCTACAGATCAGGCTGTCCCAGTGGCTGTAGGCTTTCCGGAGCATCCACTCAGTGGAGCGGAATTTGCTCTTCGGGTCGGAATAGTCGAGTTACTCCGTGGTGGTGCCACATCGGTGGCCGATATCGCCCAGCCTGGGTTTTCACCCGCTTTTTGGACCCATCTGGGCATGAAAGCCATGGTTTTTCTGGAACTTCGGGGGCCGACCCAAAGGCGGGTTGCTCACGCCTTGCAGCAAGCCCAGGAGTATGTGGAAGCGTGGTTGGCCGTAGTATCTGGAAAGCCACTTCCTGAAGGTAGCAGGGCTGCCTACTGCCGTGCGCCCTCTGCTTTTGCTCCAATCCCCGTCACCCGGCAAGCCGAAGGCTGGCCGGCCTCTCCCACGGTGGGCAGAGGCGAACAGCCCCTGCCTCACCCAGGCTTGCCAGCAGTTTGGCCGATCTGTCCCCAGGAACGCAGCCGCGATGTTCCCGAATCCGCTGAAGTGGCTTCCCAGGCTGGTTGCCCACCAAATGAAACGGATCAAACCCAGCCTGGTATTTGTTGGCAATTGGGGTTGAGTCCGCATGCACCTTATACGGTACGGCCAGAGCTTTTGGAGGCGGCAGTAGTCTTAGCCCAAAAGTATCGACTTCCTTTGGCCATGCATCTGGCCGAATCCCTGGAAGAAATGCAGTTCCTCCAGACGGGCCGGGGACCGTTGCGAAGGTTGTTGGAGGATCTAGGGCAATGGGAACCCGGGTTAGTGCAGTCGCCGCAGCGGCCTCTGGATTACCTTCAGCAGTTAGCCCAGGCAGACCGGGTGCTAGTCATCCACGGCAATTACCTGCAAGAAGAAGAATGGGCTTTTTTGGCAGCGCATCGGGAGCGGATGGTTGTAGTCTTTTGTCCACGTAGTCATGCCCATTTTGGCCATCGGCCTTATCCGCTCCTGCAGATGCTCGGTTGGGGAGTGCGTGTGATCCTGGGGACCGACAGTCGGGCTTCGGCGCCGGACGGCAACATGTTGGCCGAATTACGGCATGTAGCCACCCGGTTTCCCAGCCTACCGCCGCAAAGGATTTTGGAACTTGCCACTTTGGAATCGGCGCAGGCGCTTGGCTGGGGGGAGGAACTGGGTGCCTTGGTGCCGGGCCGACGAGCGGATATCGTCGCCGTGGCCCTGCCGGAACAAACTGGCGTGAGCGATCCTTATGAACTTATTTTTCATAGCAACCAGCCGGTTACGGCTGCCTGGATCGCCGGCCAAAAGGTATTTTCTGCATCCGCCGATCCTTCCTTGCCGTCCTAGCCATTTTGCCGGAGATGCCGGATGTCAGAAGGATTCCTTCCCACCATCGAGCCGATCCAAGGCGATTTTTGGATCCTCAGCGGGCCGACCGCCAGCGGGAAAACAGAAATCGGCCTGGCCTTGGCCGAACTGCTGGGAGCCGAGATCCTCTCGATGGATTCCATGGCGGTTTACCGAGGGATGGACATCGGGACGGCCAAACCCAGTCCGGAGCAGCAACAACGAGTCCGGCATCATCTGATCGACCTGATCGAGCCTGACCAAGAGTTTAGCTTGGCGCAGTATCTGGCAGCGGCTCACCAGGCTGTAGCCGACATTCGGGCCAGAGGCCGGCTGCCGCTTTTTGTGGGGGGAACGCCGCTTTATTTGAAGGCTCTGCTCCGGGGGATTTTCCAGGGGCCGCCTGCCGATCCAGATTTCCGACGCCGGATGTATGAACAGGCGCAGCGGTTCGGCCATGAGCATCTGCACCGTCGGCTTGCGCAGGTAGATCCGGCCGCCGCAGCCCGATTGCACCCCCATGATTTGCGCCGGGTGATCCGAGCTCTAGAAGTGTACGAAAAAACTGGTATTCCAATAAGCACCTGGCAAAAACAGTTCGGTCAAGGTCGATCGGCTCAGCAGTGCCGGGTCTTTGTACTCGATTGGCCTCCGGAGAAATTGTCCGAGAGGATCAACCGTCGGGTAGAAGCGATGTTTGCTGCCGGATTTATTGACGAAGTCCGCCGGTTAAAAGCTCTTCCCAAAGGGCTGGGGAAAACTGCCCGGCAAGCGGTTGGCTACCAAGAGGTGCTGGAATACCTGGACGGGGTGCGGGACCTCCGAAGCACGATCGCCTTGGTGCAGCAGCGGACCCGGCAATTTGCCAAACGCCAGCGCACCTGGTTCCGAAGCCTCTCTGAATGCCGCCTACTACCACTCAATGAACCGCTTGATCCGAATCAAGTGTCGCAGCAGATTGTTGCTTTGGGCACGGAGAATACATGAGCTTGGCGGTTATTGAACTTTGGCGACACTTCAGCCGAATGGAGAAGCCGTCTTTGTCATCGGGAGCGAAAGCTCCTGATCCAGTTCATCAAAACACAGGAGAAAAAAATCTGGATTCCCGCTTGCGCGGGAATGACCATGGAGGGTACTTTCTGGACCAAGAATAAATTCCTCCTCCACTCAGCTGAAGGGTTGCGAACTTTGAATAACGAATTCAATTGGCCTGCCCAAGAAAGCAGGAAAAATAGGATATCTCCGGAGCCGGAGGGAGTTATTTGGTAATGCAAACATCGATAAAAAGTTGACAGTCTGGAAGAACAGACACAAGTACATTTTACTTTCGGAGTTGTCGGCGATATTGAAGAGGACTCGTTCCTAGGTACCGGCGGATGACGGCGGCAAAGTAGGTATGACTGCTGAAGCCAGTTGCTTCTGCCACCTGGGGGATGGGCCAATCGGTCATCTGAAGCAGTTGAACGGCACGGTTTAAACGGCAGCGAAGGATTTCAGCGTGGATAGTGCGCCCCAAATAGCGGCGGAATCGCAATTCGAGGTTTCGTCGGGAGAGCGCCACATGGCTTACCACATCCTCGACTCGGATGGGTTGGTCAAAGTAGGACCGGATGAAGCGGACGGCCTCAGCGACTTCGGGGTCTTCAATGGCGGTCAATTCCGTGGAACGACGTGAGATGACACCCAGCGGTTCTACTTCGATTCGCTGGGCGCGTCGGCGGCGGCCGTGCATGAGATCATCTAGCAGGGCTGCTGTCCGATACCCGCCTACTTCTGTATTTAATGCCACACTCGAAAGAGGTGGATCGGCTAATTCACAGAGCAGTTCGTCATTATCGACGCCGATGACCGCCATTTCTTCTGGCACATAGACGCCCGCCCCGCGGGCAGCCTCCAACACTTCCCGCCCCCGATCGTCATTGCAAGCCATGAGACCGATCGGCTTCGGTAACTCCTGCAGCCAACGTGCAAGCCGAAGCTGATCCTGCGCCCATTCCGCCGTCTGATCTTGAGGAGGCGTGGGATACACATAAACCGGATACCCAGCTTGGTGAATTCGCTTGACGAAGGCTTCTTCCCGTCGTTTTGACCAGATGCGATTAGCTATACCTACAAATGCATACTGCCGGAATCCTAATTCCAAAAGGTATTCGGCGGCCATCTCCGCCGCCTTCTGGGAACCAGAATACACTTCGCAAATTCGCGAAAGCGGATTGCCCGGCGCCAGTTGCTCTTCCGAAAGGTCCAGAGCAATTACCGGTAGCCGAGTCTGCAAAATCGCCCGCTCTATCTGGGGCGTCTCAATCCGAGCAATAATTCCCGTACCTCCCCAACGATGCAGTTTGGGCAGCGCCTGCTCAAAATCTCCCGGCGAGATATAAAACGACCATGGACCATGTTCTCGGGCATACCGAATGATCCCCCGCAACATCCCCCGGCCGTAGCCTCGAGAAGTCTCGATCAACAATGCTACTTTCGGGATAGAGAAGTGCTTGGGCTTTGCGGGTTTCATTTCCTTTGCCTTTTCCGCCGAAAGAATAATACCCGAAATTACGCAAAATCAAAACTTTTTTTATTATTATAACAACCCCGACTCATCTACTCCAACAGAGTAGCTCTATGCGCGATTTCTAAAATTTTTTGCGCAAAATTAGATTGCGCCAAAATCACTTTCTGTATAAGATAAAGGTATTGGAGATGCTAAAAAGGCGAGGAAGGTATGTGCAGCATATGGCTAATTTCTTTCTTTTGTCGGGGAGGAGTGTTACCATGTGTGGGTATCGCGAATCTGGAATGAAGGGGTATTGGTATCAGGCGGCGATGTTGGGGGTTGTCCTCGGGATTTGGGAAGGTAATACGTTAATTCATGCGGCGTTAATCCATCGCTGGAGTTTCGACGGCAATGCCAACGATTCGGTCGGCGGCGCCCATGCAACGCTTATTAACGGCGCTTCGATTTCGGGCGGTTGGTTAGTGTTGGCCAACTCCGGCACAAGCAACGATCCCAATACCAATCAATATGCTTCCTTGCCGATCGGTTCTACCATCGCCTCGTTAGATAATATGACCATCGAAACCTGGATCCTCTGGGGGGGAGGAAATAACTGGCAACGCATCTGGGATTTTGGAACCGGTACTACGAGCAATATGTTTCTTACTCCTAAAAGCAGCTCGACAGATAAGCGTTTCGCTATCACTACTACTGGAGGGTCTGGAGAGCAGCGGGTCACTGATAGTGGCGCCCTTTCTATCGGGACACCTGTCCATCTTGTAGTTACCTTAGATGATGCTACCGATACGGCCCGAATGTATCTAAACGGTGTGCTGGTAGCTCAAAATACTTCGGTAACGCTTAAGCCTTCCAATTTAGGTAATACCACGCAGAATTGGCTTGGCAGGTCACAGTATTCGTGGGATCCGTTTTTTAGCGGTGCATACGATGAGGTACGGATTTACAACCAGGCTTTTTCGCAGCATTTAGTGAATATAAGTTATCAACTTGGCCCAGACCGCTTGGCTCCGACAGCCGCATATCAACTGGCTGGCCTAATGGATGAGGCCGTTGCGGTATGGCAATTCCGAGCCGCTACAGATTCCAACGGCGCCGAGAGTAATTTCACACCCAACGGTAACTTTACTGTGGGCAATACAAACAATACCGGCGCGGTCCAAGCGTTGAATTCCGATCGATATGCCGCTAATGAGGGCGCCGGGAACAGTTGGGGGGAACTCGCCTCGCTTTCTAGCGATCACGAATTGGTTAGGGCCGCTGGCGGATCGTTGACGATGTTTGCTCGGGTGCGATTGGAGCAGTTTAACGGAGTGGACGATGTTTGGCGGGTGGGTGCTAGTGGTTCTGCGGCTCAGGATACCTATGCTTTGGAGCTTTATAATGGTCGGCCTCGGTTTGTCCTTACCGGCGCAGGCAACGCCTCAGAAACGATCCTCTTGCATGGCGAAACGCTCCAAACAAACACCTGGTACGACCTGACCGGCGTCTTCAATGCAACCGCCGGAACAATGACCCTGTATGTCTATAGCCCCGTTACCGGCACGATGATTGGCCAGCCGGTAACCTCTTCTGTCAGCTTCTCCACGCTGGCTACATTTTCCAGTATGAATCTTTTGTTCTTGGAGGCGCCTTCGAACTTTAATGGAACGAACGTTGGTGGGCAATTGGAGTTGGCTATCCTGTGGAATAGGGCACTTTCTCCGGAAGAAGTGGCGTTGCTTTCGTTGGTAGTACCGGAACCTTCCACCTCAGTACTTGTGATGCTAGGGATGGTGGGCCTGGCCGCCTTTAGTCTATGGGGGCGGAAGCGATTGGGGTTCCCGAGAACTTAGGTGATGGGGTGGAGAGGAGATGGATGTTCTCCCCGGGACCTTTCAGGGGGGGAATTAATGCGTTTATCCGGCTGCTTTGGTGATTTTCATCTTGGCTAATCCTCTTCTCCATCCCTTAGAGGGTGAAGGGAGGCTCTGATGCCCGAAGGAAGTGCAGCGCCTAGAAAAGGCGGGATATGGGTTTGCATACTATTGACAATCAGCTGGATGGTGGGTTGTGGAGGCCAGCAGACCTCTTTCGGTGTTCGACTGGCAGGGAGAGTAACTCTCCAGGGCCAACCGTTGCCTCCGGAGGTGGACGCAAGAATCCGTTTTATGCCCACCGCCCCCGGCCAAGGCCAACCTGTCGAAGTCCAGATCGTCAACTCCCAATATCAGGCGTCTAACGTGCCCAAGGGGAAGTTGATCGTGCTGTGGTATATTACTCGGCCGACCGGCCAACTACGGATCGACCCTAATTCCCCTGATGGCTATCCCAAAGAAGCAGTGCGAGAAAATTTGGTGCCGGAGCGATATCGCCAAGGCATCCCTCTGGAGGTTTCCGCCGATAATCTCGAATTGAATTTTGACCTTAGATAACCATATATCTCTTTCAAGGCGAGGCTAACCCGACACATACCCAAAGGATCGGACGTCCAAAAGGAATCAGACGATGAACCGAATCGCTCGGAGGCAACGGGAATCTCCCACACCGCCTAGCAACGCGGCTACCGGAGGCGTCTTGCAGAACCGCTATCAGTCAGCCGCCGATCCATTACGTCATGGTTTCAGCTATGTAGAGGCGGGTCGGGGATATGCGAGGCGGAAGGAAAGCGTCTTCCGCCCGCCCCTACATGGTTTCACCTTAGTGGAGCTTTTAGTCGTTATTGCGATCATCGGTATCTTGATTGCGCTACTTTTGCCGGCCGTGCAGGCGGCCCGGGAGGCGGCCCGAAGAATCCAATGCCGAAATAACCTCAAACAATTGGCCTTGGCCATGCTCAACTACGAAAACGCCTATCGGGGTTTTCCTCCGGCAGCTATCAGTTGGGAACATGCCGAGTATGCAGGCCGCGGACCGGGCAGTTGGTATGACGACCATGGTTGGTACAGTCAGATTGGACCCTACATCGAACAACAGGCGTGGCATGATCGGATCAATTTCAAACTCTCGTTTAGCCACGAACTAAATCGAGAACCCCGTACCACCATGATTCAACTGTATGCTTGCCCATCGGACCGGGGACTCCAGCGTAACGAATGGGATAGCCCCACCTGGTCCCGCCTGCGAGGGAACTATGTAGTCAATTTTGGGAACACCAACTACGGTCAAACCGCTAAACAAGGAGTGCCTTTCCTAGGGGCCCCATTTACGTATCGCCGGCACACGCCGATTTCTCAGATTACCGACGGTACAAGCCAGACTTTACTTATAGGCGAAATTTTGGTCATCCCTGAACTGGGTACCCAAGCTCCGTGGGAAGGTTGGGGTGGACCGCTTTCGGATTTCACCACGTCCCTAGGAGGCCAAACATTCCAAGGATGGTTGACTCCGAACTCTCCGGCTGGAGATGAAGTAGCCCGGAAAATACTTCCCTGCGAAATCTATCTGCGAAACAAAATTCCATGTCCCGTTTGGGTCTCGGACACCAAACTGCAAAGTTTTGCCTTGCGAAGCAAGCATCCCGGCGGAGTCCAGGCCGCCTGCTGCGATGGTTCTGTGCATTTTTTCAGTGAATCGATTGACCTTGCTCTCTGGCGTGCGCTTTCTAGCGCCCAAGGCGGCGAAGCAATCAAACCCTGGGACTAAAGCAACTTCTTGTCCTTCAGCCAGCCATCTGTTCTTCTCTAATTCCCGGGGTTTTCTTCTCAGGATTGTTTATCCTGCTAGTCTTTTGGGAAATTTACCCTCCGATAACAGGAAGCTTCTTTTTATCTTCTTCGGCCGGTGGAACCGGCCGTCGTCGCCGGCCGCCTCGCCGCCGAGGGAGATAAAAACCCTATGGAGTAAAAGCCATTATTCCATTTCCGGAGGGTCTAATGAATAAATTTCCCCTAGAAAAGAGAAAACGCCGTTTTCAATCCCTCGCCGGAGCGGTTTGGGGCTGGAGGGCCTGGGAGCGGTTCAGGTAGTGGGTGTGGAGCAGGCGATGGGGGAGTTTTCCCAAGGGTTTATGGAGGAAGTCGTTGTAAATCTGTTGGATTTCGGGATTGAGATGGGATTTGCGCAAAGGCAGTAGGCGGTCTTCGGCGTTGAGGGTTGCGGCGCGGATCTGACGGGTAACCAAGTTAGTAGGCACTGGCTGTCCGCCGCCGCCAATGCAACCGCCTTCGCATGCCATGAACTCGATGAAATGGAACTGGGCAAATTGGCCGCCTTCCTGAACCGATTCGCAGACCTTCCGGGCGTTTCCCAAGCCGTGAACTACAGCCACCCGAAGTTCCAAGCCGTCCAACGGTACCATAGCGGTTTTGACGCCTTCCATCGTACCCAGGGGTTCAAATTCCAGATGGGCCAACGTTTTTCCGGTAACCAATTCGTAAGCGGTGCGTAAGGCGGCCTCCATGACGCCGCCGGTGCGGCCGAATATGGTCGCCGCCCCAGTGTACCGGCCCAAAAGCGGATCGGGGTCTTCTTCCGGTAGATCGGCCAAAGAGATTTTGGCCATTTTCAGCAGTTTGGCCGCCTCCCGACTGGTAAGCACATAATCCACATCCTGGAAATGTTCGTGGGGTTGCACCTTGCCTAACTCACTCCAGTAGCGATAGGCAGAGTCCATTTCTTCTCGGGCGGCTTCGGCTTTTTTGGCCGTGCAGGGCATGATCGAAACGACCACCATCTGCCGGGGATCGACGCCCAGAGCTTGGGCGGCAAACGTCTTGGCCACAGCGCCAAACATCTGCTGGGGCGATTTAGCGGTGGACAAATGAGGTAAAAGGTCTGGATAGAACGTTTCGCAATACCGAATCCAACCGGGCGAACAAGAGGTAAACATAGGAAGTTTACCCCCCTGTTGGAGCCGATGGATCAATTCATGGCCTTCTTCCATGATTGTTAGATCCGCACTGAAATTGGTATCCCAGACCCTGCGGAAGCCCAGTCTGCGGAAAGCGGCGTAGAGCCTTCGGGTGGTTAAAGTTCCCGGAGGCAGCCCGAACTCTTCGCCCAAGGTGGCCCGCACCGCCGGGGCCATTTCCACCACGGGAAACTTCTGCGGATCGTGCAAAACGGCCCAGACTTTGGCCGTATCGTCGATTTCCCGCATCGCCCCCAGAGGCCGTTGATAGGGGCACGACGCACATCCCATCAGCCGAACAAAGACATTGGAAACTTTCCGAAACCCGGTAGGACAACTATGGATGCACTGGCCGCAACGGGTGCAACGGGCCTCGTCCATCAAAACGCCTTCTTGTTCGTCAAATCGGAGAGCGCCCACGCCTTGAAAGTTGTTACATGTATCCACACACGCCTGGCAACGGACGCAAAGGTTCGGATCATGATAGATCGACGGCCAACTGATTCGCGGCTCGAATCGCCACTGGGAACGTTTCTCCAGGTTTACCAGTCCGGAAGCCTCCGCCTCCAGAGCAGCAAACTCCTGACATTGACGGATAAAATAACAGTGGCCTTCCCGCAAAAGGGTTAGCCTTTCCTGAACGACGTTTCTTAAGGCGGGCGAATCGGTATGAATCGTCATGCCGTCCCGAACAGGTCGATCCATCCATAGCGCCAGCGATCCCACCCGGCCGTCCACTTCCACCACATAAATCAACGGACAACGTGGATTGCAAATGTAGCGGAGTTCTTCGGATTCTATGGGGCGATAGAGAGGCTCACGCTGGCTGACTAACAACTCCAAGACGCTCATGGAGCGATCCAAAGACAGCGGCTTTCCGTTCAGGTGGACCGTAATCGGCATGATCTTCTCCTTACTATTTCGACTAGGAAATTCTTTAACGGCTCAAAAGCGTTGCTCTCCGGACGGAGAGGCTGTCCTCAATTGCATTTGACTGAATTTTCGTTTTCTCCCGCAGAAGCAGCCTCCTAGGCGCACCAGTACCCTTTGGTTTCAAGAGGTTCTGAGTGAGGGGAGGTTCCCCCCCGAAGGTACGAAAAAACCAGTGAATCCCTAATTTGTAGGACAGCCTCCGGGGGCCAGCAGCGGGCCATTGTCTTGTGCCCCCGTTGGGCAGGCCGGGGGATTTTTTGAATGGTATTACAAAATCTAAAAAAGTATTACTCCCATTGTAGGCAACGGACGCTTCCTGTCAAGGCAATC
>JANXAQ010000089.1 GCA_025062105.1 Thermoguttaceae bacterium | reverse complement strand
ATTACCATCGATGCTGCCTTGGCGCCGCTTTTGCCGGCCCAGTACTGGGTGTATCGGATCCTGGGCACATCGGGCCAGGGGATGATCCTGCAGTTGCAGGTGGCAGTGCCTGAGCCGACCAGCCTACTGCTTGGCCTGCTTGGCCTAGCCGCCCTTGGTAGCTACGCTTTGTGGCGTCGCCGAAAAAGATAAGCCCCTCTTCTGGCGGCTGCAAGGAAGGGTAGGCCTACGCAGGGGGGAAGGCTTCGCCTATGACCTTCTCGCTCGGCATTGCCGAAGGCAATGCCGGCTTCTTGCCTCGGAAAGGAGAGGCGTGTTTTTCTGGATCCCTGCTTTCGCAGGGATGACAAGGTCGAGACGTCTGCGCTACCGCCCCTTTCGCCTGGCTTGTCCTTCGGCCAAGCCGGCCTCTTCCGCGGTAGGGATAGGCATATATTGTGGGCCAGAGGCCCATGCTACAGGATTATGGACGTGGCGATTGGAATGCCAGCGAAAAAGAATTAGGGGAGCATTTTTTCGAATTCTTCTTCGGTGATGATTTTGACACCGAGTTGTTGAGCTTTGGTGAGTTTGCTGCCTGGTTCGGCACCGACGATCAGATAGTCGGTGTTTTTCGACACGCTGGAGGTGGGCCGGCCGCCGTGGCGTTGGATAAGCTCGTGGATCTGTTCTCGGGTGTATTTCTTTAGGGTTCCGGTAACGACGAAGGTTTTGCCTTCCAGTGCCCGGGAGGCGGGTGCTTCTTCGGCCAAGTCCATTTTGACGCCCACTTGGCGAAGCTCTTGGATGGTTTGTCGGCCAAAGGGACTGTGCAGATAATCATAGACGCTTTGGGCAATCACAGGGCCGATTTCGTAGATTTCGCTTAGTTCCTCGACGCTGGCTTTCATCAGGGCGTCCATAGAACGGAAATGTTCGGCTAGTACCGTGGCAACTCGTGTGCCGACATGGCGGATAGCCAGCGCCGTAAGTAGCCGGGCCAGGCCCCGGTTTTTACTGGCCTCGATGGCCCGAAGCAAGTTTTCCGACGACTTTTTGCCCATTCGTTCCAGTTGGACCAGGTCTTCAAACCGGAGCCGATACAAGTCAGCGTAGGAGCGGACTAGGCCCCGGCGAACCAGTTGCTGGACTAGCTTTTCGCCCAAGCCTTCGATGTCCATGGCATTTCGGCTGGCGAAGTAGAGCAGGCGCTCTTGGATTTGGTCTGGGCACTGAAGATTGGGACAACGGATATACACGCCGCCTTCGTCTTTGACTAGTTTGGTCTGGCAACTTGGGCAACGGTCCGGGAAAACGTAGGGCGGCAGGGGTTTGGTGCGCAAGTGTTTTTCCACCCGGACGATATGGGGAATGATCTTGCCTGCCTTTTCCACCACAACCACGTCGCCAATGCGTACGTCTTTTCGGGCGATTTCGTCGGCGTTATGGAGGCTGGCTCGGCTGACAATGGTACCGGCAATTTCCACCGGTTCCAGGTCGGCCACCGGGGTGATCGTGCCCGTCTTGCCCACTTGGACCCGGATGTCTTTGATGCGTGTGGTAGCTTCGTATTTCTCGAATTTATAGGCGATGACCCATCGTGGACTTTTGGAGGTGGCGCCGAGCCGATCCCGCTGCTCGAAACTATTGACCTTCAGCACTAGCCCGTCGATCTCGAAGTCCAATTCATGGAGGCGTTCGATCATCTGGTCGGCATAATCACAGGCGGCCTCGAAATCGTCGAAGCACCGCACATAGGGAGAAATTGGAATTCCGTAAGAGGCGACCTCTTGCAAAAACTCCATGTGGGTACGGGCTTTCAGCCCTTCCGCATAACCCAGGCCATGGCAGAAAAATCGCAGCCGCCGCTCCGCACACAGCTTCGGGTCCAGAAGCCGAATCGTGCCAGCGGTTACATTCCGGGTATTGGCAAAGGTAGGCAGGCCTTTTTCTTTTTGGCGCTGGTTGAGCTCCACCAAGTCGGAATTGGTCATATAGATTTCCCCGCGCACTTCTAGGACTCGGGGTACTTGTTTGCCCAACAGCCGAAGGGGAACCCCTCGGACGGTGCGGACGTTATGGGTAATATCGTCGCCCGTGCGGCCATCCCCGCGGGTGGCCCCTCGAACCAGCAGTCCGTTTTCATAGAGTAATGAAACCGCCACGCCGTCGATTTTCAGCTCCACGACCCACTCGATCCGCTGGCCGGGCAGGAGTTTGCGGATCCGAGCTTCATAAGCGCGGAGCTCCTCTCGGCTGTAAGTATTATCGATGGAAAGCATCGGGACCAAGTGTTCAACGGGCGTTAGCTCAGGGACCGGTTCGCCACCGACCCGCTGGGTGGGGCTATCCGGTGTAATCAGTTCGGGATGTTTGGCTTCCAGCTCCTTAAGCCGCTGCATGAGGCGGTCGTATTCCAAGTCGCTAATTTCGGGAGCCGCTTCGACGTAGTATTTGCGGTCATGATAGCGGATCAGTTCACGCAGTTGGGCGATTTCTTCGGCAGGACTGAGAGCCATGGCCAGACCTCCAGAGGTTGCCAGAGTTTATACCTTCATCCTAGCCATTGAAAAAAAGAGGCATAGCAACCGAAAGCTGAGAGAGGTTGGAAATACCATTTTTTTCACAGAGAGAAGCAAAACCGAGCTTTAATGGGAATATTTCCTCAAGGGTGGAGATCCAAAATTCTCTTCTTTCCTGAAGTGTACTCTAATCAAGGGGGATTCACAAGTTAAGGGGAAGGAGGAGGGGCATTTGGAAATGGGGGGAAGAAATAACCTTTTGGAGGGGTTAAGGCCGATTTCTATTCCTTCCGCCGGACGGGTAAGGAAGCCACCGATTGGCGGTGAATCGGTGGAAGATAGGCGGGGGAGGGCTATATAAATTTTTGTTTCTACTTGACAATTTTATTCAACCTGGTATGTTAGAAGTTTCTTTTATATTGGAAATTCTGCTTAGAAAGGCTCTGCGCAGGAGTTAGAGCCAGAACTCATACGGGTCGGATAAACTTTTCTGATTAGGGTGTTTGGGAAAGGAGCAGGCCGGTGCCCAAGTCCGTCTTAGAAGCGATCAAGTTGGGGCAATGGGATTATGAACCGCCCGAAGTACCGATGGAGCTTTTTGAAGCCACCGATGCGATGCCAGGAACCCGGGCCAAACTGGAGGTGATGGCCGAACGGCTGCGAGCGGGTTTACCCTTGTGGCATCCATTGGATCGGCAAGATATGGAAGCCGATCCTCCTCCCAAAACCCGTCAAAAGATTCGTCCTAAACCAAAATAGCTATTAAAATAACCTGCTTTTGGAGGCCCCACTGCCGGCTTATGGGCTGCCCAATCTGTTTCCCCAGCATCTTCGCTTTCTGGTCGGTGGGCGCTCTTTTTGTCTAGTGCTCGGCGCTCGGTTTGGCTAGAGGATAGTGGACCCTGGAGAACTGGACTATACTTAAACAATCAGGCCTCCTTATGCAGAAGCCCAAAAACAAGTGCAAGCAATGGTAGCTAAGCGACGGTCCTGAATTGGCATTTCCACAAGAAAAGTAGCTTAGCTTTTCTGAATTTCCTCCAATCCCCAAAAGGGCTATCTTATAGGAGCGTCGATCGAAGGGACGGTCATCTTAACTGCTCTTCGGAAAACCTCAAAATCCCAATTTTAGTACAGCCTTTGGGAGGAAGTATTCTGAGCTAGCGAGAAAAGGCTTTTCCCAAGGATTTGCTTCTGTCGAGGCTTTACCAGAGATGCCAAGCCCTAGGCATCCAGCCAGGCAGGGCCTTTGGGCAACAGGTAGAGTTTGAAAGTTTTTCGCGGGTTGCAGAGGTCCATTGGGGAGAGATAGGTAGAAGGTTTCGGCAACAGGCAGAGTTTGTAAGGAGAGGCCAATGGCCCTATTGGAAGTCATCCAATTTTTTGATCCGACGAATCAGACGCTGGTGCAGCGTATACCGCCGGAAGGCTCGGCTGCCATTAAACTAGGGGCGCAGTTGATTGTGCAGGAAAATCAGGAGGCGATATTCTTTCGGGACGGCAAAGCCATGGATCGGTTTGGGCCGGGCCGATATACCCTTACCACAGCCAATCTGCCGCTCATTACCCGACTTTTGACGCTCCCATGGGAGAAATCCCCGTTTCAGTGCCAGGTGTATTTTATTGGCAAGCAAACGTTTTTAGACCAGAAATGGGGTACTCGGGAGCCGATAGCCTTTCGGGATGCGGATTTTGGGATGATTCGGCTTCGGGCCTTTGGGAAGTATTCGTTTCGGTGTGTGGACGGGCCGTTATTGGTTAATACGTTAGTGGGCACACAAGGTAGATATACAACAGAACAGGTAACCCAGCAGTTGCGCGATGGCATTGTCGCCCGATTGGCGGACGTGTTGGGAACGCTTGGGATCGGGATGTTGGAGTTGCCGGCCCGGTATGATGAAGTGGCCAGTGCGGTTCGGCTTCGGGTGGCCGAGGATTTCGCGCGGTATGGATTAGAACTGGTAGATTTTTTCATTAATGCGATCACACCACCCGAAGAGGTGCAAAAGGCGATCGACGCTCGCAGTGCGATGGGGGCCGTAGGGGATTTGAATGCTTTTATGAAGTTTCAGACAGCGCAGAGCCTGGCCCGAATGGCCGAGCATCCTGCCACGGCCAGCGGACCGATGGGCATGGGTATGGGCTTAGGCTTCGGCATGATGATGCCGTCGTTGATTCAGCAGGCTATGCAGACAGGGCAACCTGCGGGACAGATGACGTCCGGAGCGGTCGGTCCCATGCCTTCGACCGGACCACTGCTTCCAACAGGGGGAGTACCGTCAGGCCCTTCCGGAGCGGTTCCTTCAGCGGCTGCACCGATTTCACCCGGTCCTGAGGCAGTGGTAGCGACAAGAAGCTCTAGTGGGGTGTCGCTAACCTCTGGGGCCCCCGCAGTAACCCCACCCGCAGCAATTGATCCAAAAGAACTTGTTCAAGCGGTTGCTCAGGCAGCGGGGTATCCATTGGAAACCTCTGGGCCGAGCTGGCGGATGACCGTGCCGGTCGGCACCCTCCGGAAACAGATTTTGCATGTCGAGTTTCCGGCCGCCCAGACCGGGGAACCGACGGCGGTGTGCCTCTGGACCATCTGCGGCCCGGCCACTCCAGAGACCGCCCTGCAAATGCTTCAATATAATGCTCAGCTTATGTATGGCGCCTTGGCGGTTCGGGATATTCGAGGTTCGCCTACGGTAGTGCTCCAAGCGGCCATACCGATGGCTGGATTAGACCCGGTGGCATTGACTCGGACTGTATCTGCCATTGCCTGGCAAGCCGACCAACTTGAACAAAAACTCACTGGACAAGATGCCTATTGATCCAACCAGAAATCTCTCTTGGCTCTGAAAGCCCCTAGGATAGCGGAAGAGGAATGCCATGAGCGGTTCTGAACGGCATCAGACGCTTTCGTTTCTCCGGCAGCGATTTGCCGAGGCAGGCATTGATCTAAATAAAAAATTGGGGCAAAACTTTTTGATCGATCTGAACCTAGTGCGGTTGATTGCGGAGTCGGCGGAACTAGGCCCTCAGGATGTGGTCTTGGAGGTGGGCACTGGTACTGGTTCACTGACGGCGATGGTGGCCGAGCGTGCTGCTGTGGTGGTAACCGTAGAGATTGATGAAGATTTGTATCGATTAGCCAGCGAACACCTATACCAATTGCCTAATGTAGTCATGCTACATGCGGATGCCTTGGCCCGCAAAAGCCAACTGAATCCCCAGATGCTGGCCGAGATAGAAAAACATCTATCCCAGGCCCCCGAACGGCGATGGAAACTGGTAGCCAATTTGCCTTATCAGATTGCCACTCCCCTTATCTCGAACCTGCTGGCACTGGAGCAGCCGCCGGTGCTGATGGCTGTAACAATTCAAAAAGAATTGGCCGATCGCATCACCGCCAAACCCAGTACCAAAGACTACGGAGCCTTGAGCATCTGGGTCCAAACACAGTGCGAGGTAGAACTGGTGCGGGTGATGCCGCCGGAAGTGTTTTGGCCTAGGCCGAAAGTCTCCTCGGCCATTTTGCGGATTCGGCCCGACGAAACCAAACGCTCCCAAATTCCCGATCGAGAGTTTTTCCATCAGTTTGTGCGAGATATTTTTCAACATCGGCGAAAGTTCCTGCGTTCCGAACTAATGGGAGCCGTCAAAGGAAAATTGGACAAAACGCAGGTGGATGCCGCATTAGCCGAGCTAGGCCTTACTGGCCAGGAGCGGGCCGAAGCTCTCGACCCCTCCCAGATGCTTCAGTTAGCCGAGGCCGTTCGCCGCCGCATTCAGCCTTCGAAGCTGTCCTGAAATTGGGCTTTTAGTTGTGTCCCATGGGTTTTAGCCGACAAGCACCCCCCTCAACACTCCCTAACAATAGGGATTTTTGAGATGTTAGGAAATGTAGGATGGCCCCCCTTTGATCATTCAAAGTGCTTTTCGGGACAGCCTTGGATGTTGAAAATAGCAAGGATTTTGGTAAGGTAGGAGTTCTTATCAAACGGAAGGCCTCCCTAGGAGCCGGTGGGCCAAAACCCATTGGAAACCAGCCAAATCCCCATTTTAGTACAGCCTCTTAAAGTAGTTCAAAATTTAGTGAACGGATAATACTTATCTGTAACTCTTTAATGTATAAGAACTTAGAAAAAGCATCTTTCTTCTGCCCGAAAACCTTCCGGAGATGTTTTCCAAGGGGTTTTTGCTTTGGCCTGCCAGAGCACCCAGAAGAAATCCAAGGGGCGAAGGCGCCCAAAATAACTCTTTCGTGGTATATCCAAGACATCTTAAGAAGGCCAATTAAACTAACTCATAATGATTCCATATGTTAGGGCAAGGTTTTCCGGTCTCCCACTATGGCCCGGATCGAACCGGCTGGACCGGCCCTCCCACAGAGGCTGGGCAGCCCAGCGGGAACAGCCAACCGTTTTTGGTCCTTGCCCCCACAAGGGGTGTAAACAAGGGGTGTGAAGAGAAGGTGATATAAGTCCTTTAAGATAAAAGGTTAGAACTATTTTGTTCTGGCAACCCGACTTGGAACTACTGGGGCATGATAATGTAGGGTACCTGCTGGATCAGAGATGAATTCCTCCTCCACTCGGCTGACGTGTTAAAATAAGGAGGCCTATAAGTGCTGTTGAAGTGGAAGCTTGCAGGTCTGATAACAGGCTGGGTGTTGGTTTGCTGTAGTGTATGCTGGCCGGCAGAGGAAGAAGCTCGGTGGGTCAATGCGCTGTGCCAGCCGCTTCATGTGGAACGGAACGGTCCGTTTGTGGAGTTGGCCGATGGGCGTCTGATGACCATTGATCGGCAAGGGATGCGCACCAGCCCAGACGACGGGAAAACCTGGTCGTCGCCGGAGCCGGTCTGCGAGGGATTGGCCGGTCTTCAGGAGGGAACCGAGCCAGCTACCTTCTATATCGTGCGCACCCGAAGCGGGGTGCTGTCGATCGTATTTCTCAATGCCACCACCTACCGGTTCCAGTGGGATGATGCGATCAATCAGCCGAAGGACTGCCGACTGGAAGTTTGGGCCATCCGGAGCCTAGACGGCGGCAAGACGTGGATCGACCGGCAAAGAATCCTGGAGGGCTACAATCCGAATTTCTTTGGCTTTATCCAGACAAAGGAGGGCCGATTGGTGGCTGTGGTGCCGCATCTGGTAACCGATCCGGGCCGATACGTGGCATGTTCGCTCACTTCGGACGATGAGGGAAAAACATGGAAGCGGAGCCACTTTATCGATCTAGGCGGCCATGGGCATCATTCCGGCGCTATGGAGCCGACGGTAGTGGAGCTGAGCGATGGCCGGTTGCTTATGCTTATCCGCACGCATTGGGGCCGATTCTGGGAGGCCATTTCGGAGGACGGGGGGCTTTCCTGGCGTACGGTTCGGCCCAGTGCGATTGCCGCTCCCAGTGCACCAGGCCATTTAGTTCGGCTTCGGAGCGGGCGACTGTTTTTTGTATATAATCCTCCGCCGGACCGGCAGGAGTTGGCCTGTCTGTTTTCCGAGGACGATGGGCGGAGTTGGACCAAGCCGCTACCGATTGCTCGGCAAAAAGGCGGCCAATTAAGTTATCCGTATGTATTTGAACGCCGGCCAGGAGAACTTTGGATCATTGCCGGGTTTGCTTTCCAAAAAGACTGGGAAAAACCCATCCCGCTAAGGCTCAAGACCAGCGAAGACCAACTTCTTCAGGAGGCAAAGAAAAACCCATAGCCGGCTGGGCGCTAGTCATATCCGGAACATTTCAGCCGAATGTCGCCCTGGGGTATTCCTGCGAAAGCAAAAGCAGCAGCCCAATTTTTTGCTGTTAGTTTTTTGGTTTCCCACTGAGGCGGGAACACGTCGGGATTCCCGCTTCCGCGGGAATAAGACGAATGGACTGTCTTCGCATCAATGAGGCAGGTTTTTTCATTCGGCTGAAGTGTTACCCATATTCTTGTCTTGAAGGAGGAGGAACCATGGGGGGAAGTTCAGGAGGTGTGCTTTTACGCTGGTGGAACTTTTGGTGGTGATTGCCATTATTGGGATCTTGATAGCGCTTTTATTGCCTGCGGTGCAGGCGGCCAGAGAGGCGGCTCGGCGTGCCCAATGCGCCAATAACTTCCGACAAGCAACCCTGGCGGTACACAATTATCATGCCGCCCATCAGTGTTTTCCACCTGGCCTGATCGCCAATTGGCGGACCTATTACTGGGGTTGGTCTTGGTCAGTATATATCCTGCCCTATCTGGAACAAGCTTCGCTATATGGAACCATCAACTTCAAGTCGCAATATTGGCTCACCGGCGGGTGTGAGGCAGGGGCTATGTCCATTCCAGTCTATAATTGCCCCAGCGACCCGCGTGCAGGCTCCTGGGGTGAGTTCTGCTCCAATTTCCAGCAGGGTTCTACGCCGGTGGAAGATTTCCGCGTTACCAACTTGACCGGCGTGGCCGATAGCGACGTCTGGGGTCGAGCCGAAGCACAGGCTACCAACCGGAACGGTATGTTCTTTGCCAACTATGCGGTGCGCATTAGCGACGTGCGGGACGGCACAAGCAATACCCTCTGTATTGGCGAGATCACCGGTGCACCGGGCAGACATCCCACTGATGGTCCCGGTTGGTTCCAACCGACCTGGTACACGTTTAATTGCCAACAGACCGGCTTGGGCATCAACGGCCCCGGTACAGTGCCGGGGGGCCGACCAGCATCGGATCCCGTGGATGGCGACGGCGGCAACCGCCACGACGAAATGTTTGGCGAGATCGGTTTTTCCAGTTTCCATCCGGGTGGATGCCACTTCTCGTTGGCCGACGGCAGTGCGCGGTTTTTCTCGGAAAATATCGACTACCAGCTCCTCCGTGCAATTACCACCCGCGACGGCGGGGAGGTGGTCCGGCAAAGCGATTTCTAAGGCCATCTTCTTCGGCCAGAAGCCGGTGCGGCCAATGGCTTCTGTAGCTTAGTCTGCTGTCATCCTTGGCTTGGTCGAGGCTGTCTCATCCCCGAAAGGAGTTTTTATCATGTACGAAAGGAATAGCCTCCCTGGTGGCGTTCCGCACTCCTTAGCCTTTGGGCGATGGTTGACCTTCTCTATGCGAAGAAAAAGCCTCCTGGTAGGATTGGCAGTGCTCTGGATGTTAGGCCTGCTGGGAGCAATCGGTGGTTGTGGCCGTTCCAGTGGGCCGCAGCGGGTGGTGGTTACCGGCACGGTAACCTACAACGGCCAACCAATCCCAAACGGAGAGATCCGTTTCGTGCCGACCGGCCAGACAAAGGGCCCGATCTCTGGGGCCTCGATTTTAGAGGGCAAGTATCGGGCGGACGGCCTGGGCGGTGTGATCGTAGGCACCCATCGGGTGGAAATCCGGGCGTTCCGAGCCGATAAAAGTGTTCCCCCTGACCCCCACGGCGAATATCCCCGCCAACAATACCTACCCAAAAAGTTCAACGACCAGTCCACCATGGAGGTAACCATCCCGCCAGACAAGGGAACACAAACGTTCAACTTCGACTTGAAAGACTGAATCCTCCAGCACCCCCCAGCCCGTGCTGGGCGCCATGGATGTTGGCTGATTGAACATTTGTCCAAATAGCAGCGGAGCGAGCCGAGAACACGGAGTTCCGGAAGCGGGAAAACGTTCCCTGGACTTCTGGCCGAGGGGATCAGGAGTAGAATGCCCATCCTCCCCATCATAGCTAAGATCTCCATCCTATCCGCGCGTGGGCTTCCAGAGGATGAATGAGGGGGAGGAAACCTTCGCTTGCTGCTAGGAGCTAGGGGCCAAAGGCCGGAGCAGGCTTCTCGCATAGGATACAAAAGATTACACTGGCGGTAAGGTGCGGCTTGGGCCGAGCCGACCTTCGCCCCGAGGCACTAAAATAGCCACCAATCGGCCTTTGCGATCCACGGCGGCAAACTCTTTGGCCCCGCTGCGCCGCAAAAACCGAAAGATGGTCTGACCTTGGCGCACTCGCAGCACCTCGGCAGGCCGAAGTCGAATTGTCGGCAGCCCTTCCACCGCCCAAGTGCAAGGCAATAGATGCAAATCCCAGTTGTCTGGTGTGAGTTGCTCTGGTCTAAGGGCATATTTGGAGCGGAAGGGCCCTACAGCGGTTCGTTCCAAGGCAGACATAACAGCACTGGTCCCCAAAGCGGCAGCCAAATCCCGGCCCACCGCCCGGGCATAGGTCCCACTACTACAGCGAATCCGAAGGACTAGTTCCGGATAGTTGTAAGAAATTACATCAAGTCGATAAATGGTTACTGGCCGGGGTTTTAGATCCACCTGCTGGCCTTGGCGAGCCAGCTCATAAGCCCGGCGTCCTTCGACCTTCAAAGCGGAATAAGCAGGCGGCCGTTGCAAAATAGGCCCCAACATCCTTCGAGCCGCCGTTTCCACCTCCTCCTGGCTCGGTACCGGACAACCGGCCAGTTCAGTAACCGGTCCATCGGTGTCTTCCGTAGGACTACACCGGCCCAACAGAAATGTACCCACATACTCTTTGGGCATCCGCTGGATGTACTGGATCAGTCGAGTGGCCGGTCCAACACAAACCACCAGCACCCCGGTAGCCAACGGGTCTAAAGTCCCCGCATGGCCCACTTTCAATGGACGAACCAGGCACTGGATTTGGTTAACCACATCCCGGGAGGTTAACCCAGAAGGTTTGTAAATGTTTAGTATTCCTGCTACCTGCCGCCCCGAAGGCCCCCCACCCCGAGAGGCTGGACTATTATCCCCAAAACGATCCGCCGACATACCTACCGCCTCTATAAAGACTCTGTCCGATCGCCAAACAGAAGTCCCCCCCGAAAAAAAGGAATCTGTTTGTAGGCTTGGCTTTCCTACCGGCCGTCAACCCTGAAACCAACATGCCTTTCAGCCCCAACAGAAGAGCTTTTCCGCCGTGGTCCCAAAGCATCAGGCAGGGGAAGCTTTTTCTAAGCTCGTCAAAGCGGAAAACCCCCTTGATGGAAAGACCGCCCGATCCAAATCCACGCTTCCGAAAGGCCCGCCGGTTGGGGAGCAGATAGAGGTGCTCGGCAGCCGCTGTGCCTGCCAAGCACTTCCCTGCAACTTTCACAAAAGCCCCTACCGAAAGCCCCTATTCAATTCTTTATTTTCCCCTAAAAAGGCCCATTATGTCTAGGCCCTTTGGCGGATTTCTTCAGGCTGGGTAGGACCCCCCTTTGGAAAGGATGACACACAGTCTGGATAGCCAACTCTCCACTTACTACGATAGAAGAATAACGCAGGGAATGCTTTGTTGCTGTACTTTCTGAAAGGTGCCCCTGCAGGGGGGAGGCTTATGGAGCGAGGCCTCCCGGGCTAGCCATGTCTCCTTGCCATTTTTATTTAACTCCTAAGCCCTAGCGGAGCTGTCCGCCAAAATTGCAGTCCAATCCATGGCCTGTCCACAGGTTACGTTGGTACCCATTGCAAAGCACCGACTGGCAGCCGTTTCAGCCAACCGGCAGGCACAGCGGTCTTATCCCAACTTCTCACCCCCATTAAGGGGATCTTTTTAGAAAGTACAGATTGTTCTGGACGGCAGAGGAAGGGATGAGAACTTTTGGGAGCGACAGGGATGGAGCTGGAGTGGTTAGGCCCCTATCAATTGATCCGGAAGCTGGGTCGGGGCGGCATGGGCGTAGTGTATGAGGGGGTGGATGTAGAGACCGGCCAACGAGCCGCTCTGAAAGTGCTCTCGGCCGCCCTAGGCGAGGATGAAGATTTCCGTGTCCGGTTCGAGACGGAAATTGAAACCCTCCGCAAACTTAAACATCCAAACATTGTTCGACTGTTAGGTTTCGGCCAACAGGAGGGCCGACTTTTCTATGCCATGGAGTTAGTCGATGGCCCTAGCTTGGAGAGTGAACTGCGCCGAGGCCGACGCTTCCGTTGGCAAGAGGCGGTAGAGATAGGACTCCAAATCTGTCGAGGTCTTCGCCACGCCCACGATCGGGGCATTATCCATCGGGATCTGAAACCTAGTAATCTCTTGCTAGCCGCCGACGGCACTGTGAAGCTGGCTGACTTTGGTATTGCCCAGCTTTTTGGGCGAAACAGGCTAACAGCCGTCGGCAGTGTGGTTGGTACGCTAGACTATATGGCCCCCGAACAGGCCCAGGGGGGGCTAGTGGATGGAAGGGCTGATTTGTATAGCCTAGGCGCTGTTCTCTACAGCTTGATCAGTGGTCGTCCGCCGCTTCGTGCCAAGACGCTTGCAGAAATGCTCGAAAAGCTCCACTGCAGCCGGCCTGAACCAATCCGTCGGTTGGCCCCTGAGGTCCCGGAAGCCTTCGAGCAACTTTTAGAGCAACTTCTGGAAAAAGATCCCCAGCGACGAATCGCCACCGCCCAAATAGCAGCCCGTCGATTGGAATCTCTCCTGCAAGGTGGAGCATCGTCCGAGGCCTTTCCGTCTGCATCCGTTGGTGTCGAAATCAAACCTCCTCTGGAGCCAGCCCCCGGTGCGAGAATGCAACCGATCGGCTCGGTTGGTTTCGCAGCAGAGTCGATTTTGGAAAAAGAGCCAATTCCACACGGAGCCAAGGGTTCGGATGCTGCTTCCTTAGCAGAGGAAGGACCAGGGGAACTTCCAGAGACCCAACCGATGACTTCGGTGCCAGGCTTGGCTTATGCAGAACCCTCCTATCCAGAACCACCCGCCGGGCTTATTTCCGGAGAAAAGAAACCAAGTGGCCCTGAAAAAGTAGCCGGGCAAAATGGTTTACCTCCTCCCCTAGAAAACTCTTCCGGCTGCGAACCTCAGGCTTATGACCAGTTAGCGCCGACTCAACAGGCCACCCAACCAGAGCTTGGCTCGCCAATTTCTCAGCCGCCTGAAGAGATACTACCACCCTCCGTACCAAAGCCTCCGCTCCCTGCAGAGCAACTCCCCCGGCAGATCCCCGACTCAGCCAAGCTGAGTCATTTTACCCCCGTCTCAGAACATGAACTCGACCAAATGCCCCCAGAAGAACCTGTCCGGCCGTGGATCTCCTGGCAGACGTGGGTTTTGGCGGCAGGCCTGCTAGCGACGGGAGGAACGGTTTGGTATCTGCTGCAACCGCCGTCGGCCGACAGCTTGTATGACCGGATTACTCGTGCTGCCCAAGATGGTACTATTGAATCGCTTCGGGGCGTGGACTCAGCCATTCAACAGTTTCTTTCCCGCTACCCAGGCGATCCCCGAGCCGAACAAATCCGCCACTACGAACGAGAATTGGACCTGGACCGGTTGGAGCGTCGGTTTGAACTGCAAGCGGCCGGACGACTTCAACGGCATGGATTTTTGTCCCCATGTGAGCGGGCCTATGCCGAGGCCGTGGCCATCAGCCGGACCAATCCCGATCTGGGAATGGTGAAACTTCAGGCTCTTTTGGATTTGTATGAGAATCGGTCGGAGCGGTCCGGCCCGATCGGAGCCTGTCTAGAACTGGCCCGCCGCCGACTGCAACGTCTGCAACAACAGCAGAAAGAGCAAATCGCCAGCGTCGTTCAAGTTCTGGAAGAACGCCTCCAGCGGGCCAAGCAGTTGGAAACTTCCGCTCCCGAAACCGCCCGAGCCATCCGACAAGCCATTGTCGAACTGTATGCGGATAAACCTTGGGCTGCCTCCCTGGTGGCCCGAGCGAAGGCCGCCTTGGCTCAGTCCGCATCGCTGCCTTCTTCCCAGCCGACGGCTACCCCTCCACCGCCATAGCCTATTACCTTCCGGATGCTATGCTCAGGAGCATTTGCAGCAACCTCTTCTGGACTGTACGTTCTGAAAAATTCCCCTTGATGAGTAGTTATGCTGCTTTGGTTCCCGCTTGGCGTCCAGTCAGGGCTCGCTGTTATACACAAGTTAGAGTTCAGACGCTCGGGCATCACTTTAGGAAAAGCAGGAAAACTCGTTGAACAACACAGAATGGATCAAATAGAAAATATAGACAAACCATTTTCGGAAACTAAAGACCTCCTGATCTTTTAAATGATTTTTCCTAAATTATGCAATTTATCCAAAGTAACTATTGGCTTGTTTTGGAAGGTTTGTTATCCCCCTAATTGGGGCAACCATTTGCTGCTACTGTGAGGGGAAATCCATCCCAAAGATGTGTATAAAAGCGAGCCAGTCAGGGGGGATGGTATTGATTCACGGCTTGGGGCGGTACAGTTCCGGCCGACGGCACTCCAAAAGCACTGCTCGCAGATCGCCTTTGGCGACCGGTTGCCGATTCTGCTGGTAGCCGTCTGGATACGGCCCCTTGGCTCGAAGCTCTTCCGGCCACTCGAAATACTTTGGCCGATTGTCCAACTGCAGAGTAACGATCACCGGCTGGTTATTGGTCTGATGTTGGCTTGCCCCAAGCACCATGCCCCATGGATCTAGAATGTAGGCCCGGTGGTCGCTAGGGCCAGCGGGGCTGGTGGCCCGAAGCAAAAAATACCCATGATCTACAGCCCGATGGCCGTCCCGAAACCGGATAAACTCGCTATATGGCCCTGCATCCTGTGTAGGATGAAGCATCAGATCCACCTGGTACAGTCCAGCTACCAGGTCCAAAAGCGGTGCATAGACATCCGCACATATTTTCACGCAAATCCGACCAAAATCCAGATCGAAAATCCCCACCCGCTGGCCGGCCTGGTAAAACCGGGACTCTTTGGGGGTGGTTTGAATGATTTTCGTGTATCGGCCAAGTTCTTTGCCCTGCCGATCGTAGAGGATGGCTTCGTTAAAGCCCCGGTGCAACTCGCCAGCAATCACAATGTACATTTTATGTTTGGCGGCCTTCTCCGCAATTTGCCGAAGCCACTGTTCGTTCCGCTGTTTATATTTCACCACCTCCTCATCGTTTTGATACCAGACGTATTCCCATAGGCAGACCAGATCGCATTGCTGCTGGCCGCAGTAGTCCAGCTTCTCCAGAAGCCGGTCGATATTCGGTTCGCATTCGATCACCGCCACCCGAGCAGTCCGTGGTTTATCCGAGGGTTTAGGGTTGACCGTCGTCAGGGGCTGCTTCGGTGGATCGCTCTGCGCATGGGCAGGTGCTGGAGGTAGTCCGGAGGGTTTCGGCCAGGGCGGCGGCAATTGCTCTTTTGGAGCAGTGGCCAGCCCATAGGGGCCTTCGGTATCCAGCCCGGCTTTGGGATTAATGCTGCCCAGCAGGCTTGCAGCCGGAACGGTGGCTATGGCCAGACCGCCGCCATGGCCGCTGTCGGCTACCGTATGGCCGTCCGGAGCAAAAACTTGCGCCCGGCCAATCGGCCAAGTGCCCAGCCAGGAAAACCGGTCCTCGTAGCCGCCGTAGCCTTTCAGGCCTGCATATTGGGCCACTACATAATACACATCCAGATCGACGGCCCGGCCTTGCAGGGAAAGAGTAAATAAATGCTCATCTCGGACCGGAAAGGGACTGGTGGACCAAACGATCAGTTTTGCACCCCGACGGCGCAGAATCATGTCAATTTCTGGAAAATAATGGTCGGTGCCGATCTTCAGCCCAACCGGCCCAATGTCTGTGGAAAACACAGGTAGATCGTCGCCCAGCGAAAACCCGGCCTCCGGCCCTGGCCCCCGCTCATACGGCAAGCAGTGGCTCTTTCGATATTTGCCCACCAGCCGACCCTGCCGATCGCACAAAAACGACGTTACATACCACCGCTCGGCCTCTTTTTCCCGCAGATTGCCGACCACCCACATCTTATACTGAGCCGCCTTTTGGGCGATTTTTTCGTAGGTGGGGCCGGGAATAGGCTCTGGGGCCTGATCCACGCACACTTCTGGCAAGCAGGCCAAATCCGCCGCGGCCTCTCCTGCCTCATCCAGTCGGCTCAAAACGGCTTCCAACGTCCGATGCCCCTGATCCCAAATGAGCGAAATCGGCACAATCCGCACTTTGCGAGTGCGCCGACGGAATGCCTCCTGTCGGAGGGCATCGGCTGCACCGGCTGGTCCTTCGAGGCAAAGGTCGTCCAAGAGGATGTCGGCTTTGGCCCCGCGGGTATTGCCCACCGCCAGAATAATGGCCTGCACCCAGGCTGCTTCGACCGGCTGGCCGCCGCCCTGGCACCATTTCCGAAGCTCCTGGTAGGCCTCCCGGAGCCGAACCTCTTGCCACTGCTCCGATGGCTCAACCCCAGGCCCATGATAAATAAACCCATACGGGGAAATAGCCACTTTGAGCCCCACCGGCACATTCGTTTTGACCGAAAAACGGATCGAGTCCAGACCAGGAGCAATCGGCACAGGTTCCGGCAACTCGTAGCTCCAATAGGAAAGGTTCTGCTGGACCGATTCAGGAAAATCCAATTGCAGACGCAGCGCACGGGAGTTACCTACCCCTTGGCCGTCCTGGGGAGCAATCCATGTTTTCACCGGCACATCACCCCAGGTGTGCCGAAGTGGCGAAAATTCCATCTTCTCAAACGATTGCCGAAAAATCTCTTCCGCCCAAAGGGCAGAGCCCCACCACAGGCCAGTCCCGCACAAGGGACCCCAGAAAAATGACCAGCCCAGTACTGCTCCGAGACAGATCAACCCAGTTCCGCTGCATCGTCGCATGGGAAGGTCTCCTTGCAAAAACCCTAAGGTAGAAAGAGTATAGATGGGCAATAGGATGCTCTTTTGACACCTCCTGCAGAATTATCCCCACACTACCATAAACATCCCATCAAAAATAGGGGTTCCAGAGAATCCTTCCGGCCGTAATAATAAAGATGAGGACATCGGAGAGGCATGAGGGAAGCTCTCTAAAATCTTGAACATGTAGTGAACTTTATGAACTTTTGATTTGGTAGGGATTGGCCTGGCCGATTCAAAAACCTCCTACCCGTAGGTTGCTAGCAGTGCTGGCATGCCTTATATATTGGGGTAAAGTGGATGGCAGCTAAATGGTGTAAAAACATTTTCTGTAAATTATCCAAGGTTCCTGATTTCTAATCCGGAAAACATCGTAGTATGACCGACAAAGAATATACCCCTTATCAGCAGCGGATCATCCGTAATTATTACCAAAACCAACAGGCCATTATGCTCCAGCGGTTGCAGGAGATCGTCGGCGAGTTGTATTTGGCCCAGGGGAAGGCTCGGCAGCAGCTTTGGCGCCGAGCCGCCGCCGCGATGGAAAAACTCCAGGTGCCCCAAAGCCGCATCCAGCATTTGCTCCAGACGGATAACCCTGCCTACCTGGCTAACTTGGTCCAAGAACTGTGGAAAAAACTCTAACCCCTTTTAACCCGAGGAAACCAGCCTTTTCGACCCGCTGAAAAGGCTGGGAGGCATTGAAGTGTTCGTGGGAACTGCCTCCTACGCATTCCCGGACAAGCGGGAATCCAAGGGTCGTTGGACTGCCCAACGGTAGCAACCGTCGGACAATCGAAAAACCGAACGATCGGAGGGTAACCAATGAAACAGATCCTCCTCCAACAATCGGGAAAACCCGGTTGCCGCCAGGCCGGATGGCTTTGATTGATAAGAGACCTCTGCATCATTCAAAGGATATATTTTTATACCATTTTGGTTCCCTCTTCCGCTGACCCAATATATAAGGTTAGTAGCACTGCTAGCACCCTACATATAGTAGGTGTTTGGATGGGGCGGCCAAATACCTACCGAATCAAAGGTTCATAATGTTCACTATATGTGCAGGGTTTTGCAGAGGTTCCTAATTTAAACACCAATACCAAGAGGCCGGCCTGCGCAGGGATGAAGGATAAGTGTGTTTCGTGGCTTGCCCAGGGATGTCGAACTACCCCATTTGGATGGAATGTCCCAAAATAATTCATCTATGCGGATTGCCGAGATTTTCCAGTCCATTCAAGGCGAAGGGTTTCTGACCGGGATGCCGAGTGTGTTTGTACGCACTTCGGGGTGCCCATTGCGTTGCCGGTTCTGCGACACGCCGTATGCCGCCTGGGCACCGGAAGGAGAATATCTTTCGCTGGAAGAGGTCGTCGAGCGGGTGGCTCAGTTTCCCCAACGCCATGTGGTTATTACCGGCGGGGAACCGATGCTCTGGAAAGAGCTAGTGCCACTTACCGCGGAGCTTCATCGGCTGGGCCGGCATCTGACGATCGAAACGAGCGGCATCCGGTACTTGCCGGTAGAATGTGATCTAATGTCGATCAGCCCAAAACTTTCCAACTCCACTCCCTTGGCTGCTGAAAAACCTCACTGGGCACGCCATCATGATCGGCTCCGCCACCAGCCAGAAGTTATCCGCCAATTGGTTCGACAGTACACCTATCAGATCAAATTCGTCATCGACACCCCGGCCGATTGCCTGGAAGTGGAAGAATATCTTCGCCAGTTTCCGGAAATCGATCGAAGCCGGGTGTTGCTGATGCCCCAGGGCACCGATCGGCAAACCTTAGCCGAGAAAGCCCAGTGGCTTATCCCCTATTGCCGCCAGCACGGCCTGCACTATTGCCCCAGGGTGCATATTGAACTATTTGGCAACGTGCGCGGTAAATAGTTGCCCGGAAAGGTCTCCTAATCTCGACTTTTGCCATTTTCCCTAAGTCCTTTTGTACACACAATTTCCAAGTCCAATAGTTACAAGGCCTTAGAGTTTTCCCCTTCCGGGAGAAGGCCTAAAATGGCAAAAGTCGAGCTAAAGGGGCAGGTGGTACCTCAGAACCGTCTGGATTTTCATTTTGTTAGAAGTTGCCTCTGGTGAAAGGTTCTCCGCACCCTGGGAGTTGTTGCCCATCCTGGCCGGTTTTGCTCCCCTTTTGGTGAGTTTAGCCTGCCACTGGAAAAGGTTTCAACGGAGGCTTAGAGGTTCTTATTCATCTAGGTCTGTGCTACTCTGTCCGGAGGAGTTGGAGCACAGGCAGACGCAGGGCGGTACGGACGGCCAGAAGGCCGGCCAGGGTACCTACGGCTACAACCACAAGCAACCCGCCGGCCAGCATGGTCCATGGCATTGTGCCTTGGCCGGTTAGCCAATGGGGCCAGACAGCTACTGCCGCCGCTAGTAGGCCGCAACCAAGTCCCAACGCCAAAAGCATCCAGGTTTCGCAGAGCAACAAGGCGCCTAGGCGGGCGGGCGAAAAGCCCACAGCCGCCAACACAGCCAATTCCCGTCGCCGCTCTAATACCTGCCGCACCTGCACCACCCCCAGGCCAAGCACTCCCAGCACAAGGCCCAATCCGCCAAGACTCTGGAAGGTGGCTAAATAAGTATTTTGGACGGCTAAAAAGGCGGCCTGGCGGTCCCGGCATCGCTGAAGGCGTAAGCCATATTCGCCCAACGCCTCCTGCCAGGTTTCTTCCAGGCGAGGTAATGGCGCCAACTGATCCGTCGCCAAGCTGGTCAAAAACAATCGATACCCCTGTACCTCAGGAAACAGGCGGACAAAATGTTTTTCCCAGATGAGAAGATTCCCTTGGAAGATGCTGCGCCGCAGAAGGCCGACGATGCGGAAACGGACAGTATGACCTTGATCCGTACGTAATTCCACATCTTCGCCGAGACGTACTTTCAAGCTATAGGTGGCCGAGTCAGCATCGGCAATGGCCGGTACGACCCATTGGCCATCGGCCTGCTCTTCTAACGGCCGTTGCAACAGGAGCCAAGGATTATTCTTTTCCTCCGAGGTCTGGGCTAATGTCTGCGCCCAGGCAAAGGCAGACCGATGTAGGAATGCCTCAGACAGGCCGAGGACCCGGGGCTGGCCAGGCCGATAAAGATTTCGGCAGCTGGCATCATCCCCAGATCGAACCCGAACGGAAAAGACCTGAATCGGGAGGTTTTTGAAGAATTGTTCATATTCTTGCTTCCAGGTTTCCAGTCGGGTCCGGCCTTCGGGTTGTCCAAGGTCATAGAAAATCGGCATCGTGGTTTCTGCCCAAAGTACTAGGCCTCCGGCACCATCGTCTAGACGAGGTACATGGCTAGGCATTTGCACCCGAAACAGACTGGTGGCCGTGATCAAAAACACCGCTGCCGCCATCAGGCCCACGGTCAAGCTGCTACGGCGTGGATTTCGGCCTGCTGAGCGAAGGGCTAATTGGAGTAAAGCCACTTTAGAGGTAAAAACTATCTCAGAGATTTCTTTGCCTCGCGGGTACAATAGTTGCCGGGTCCAGAGCAAGCCGGCAATGAGCATTAGCAGGCCGGCTGCGAAAAAGGCTCCAGCTTGAACCATTTCCTGGCTCCGGAACCCGGTCCAACCTATCAAGCCTACCGCCGCTGCCAAGACGATTAACAGGCGGATAGCCCATCGAAGGAGCCGAAGTCTTTGGGAGGCCAGGGCCGAAGTGTCCTTGGCATCGGCTTCTTCCAGAGGAAGGCCGCTGAGAAGATGTCGGGGAGAAGCTTGGGCCGAGCGGTGCACCGCCCAGCCAATGGTAGGCACTGCCAGCAACACAGCGGCTAAAAAACCGATGAGAAAACTTTCGGGCCGGACTTCTAACTGAAGGAACCAAATGTTTATGTTATCGCTGGCCCATGCACGAAATCCTCCCAGCACAGCCGCTCCGTAGCCCAACCCTCCCAAGGTACCCAAGCTGCTGCCAGCCAGAACCGCCAACAACCCCTCAACCAATAAAAACCGACGGATCTGCCCACTGCTAAACCCCAATGCCAAAAGCAAGCCCAATTGTTCCTGCCGCCTCTGAACCCCTAAGCGAAAAAGCAATACCACCAACATGCCCGCAGACAGAATCAAAAATCCACTAAACCCCAAAAACAGCACCTCAAAAGAGCCGGTACCTTCTGAGGCGGCCAAGGCCCGACGTTTGACCGGTTGGAAGACAAACCCAAGCTTAGCCGGCTCAGCCGACTGCTGAATCCGCTGCCTTAACTCTTGCAGGGTAACGGTGCTGCCGGCTGCCACCCGAAACGAGCTCACCCTCCCGAATCGACTTGCCCACAACCGCCAGCCGGTAGCCAACGAGACAAACGCCTTTGGTGTCAGCCCCTCTTGACGAAAATATTCTTCGTCAGCCGGTCGGATCAAGCCTTCGTAAAAAGGCTCAAACGGCACATCCCATTGCGAAATGGAGCGACGATCGGTCAGACCGGGCACTTCCGGCGTCAAATGGCGATCTCGGGCCGGACCTTCCATCCTTACGATGCCGGCCAGCCGAAAACGCACAGTACGTTCGACCGTTTGCCCTTCCATCGTTTCCGGCTCGAAGAAGGTAACATACACGTACTTTGGCAGAGGGCCAAATGGACCTGGGTCCCTACCCACCGAGGCGGTACCAGCGGCAGTCTCAGAAGCCTGATTCCAAACATGTGTATATGCCTTCTTGTTCAGGTCGGAAGATGAGCCTGTTTTTTTGTCCGATTGGGTAGAGACAGCGGCCTTAAGAAGGGCCATATCCTTACTTGCCGAAGAGTCTGTCGCACCGGGCTGAAGGCCAATAGGGGTTTTTGCAGAGAGTTTTTCTGGGGGTGCTTTGGAATCGGGCAATTCCTCGGGCAGACGGATGCCTAGACTTCGGGCCGCCCAAGCATTCAGCACAATTTCAGGCTCTGGCGTATCTCGGAGCGGCGGCAGCGGCCGCCCGTCCACCGAGCGGAACGGCCCAAAAGGTTCGGCCATCTGAAAGTCAATCGCACTGATTGTGCTATAGGGCACGATCTGGCCGTCCGCTGGTTGCTCGGTAATAGGCGGATGCCGCGGCGGGCTCAGTTGGATGGCATTAGCCAGATAAGTCAGCACCGGCTGGAACACGTGGCCTTCTAGAGCCCGTCGCAGCGTTTCTTCTAACGGGGGAGGAAAAAGGAGCTGATCCGTAGTAATATGGATATAAGTATATTTTCCCCGTTCCACCCGCTCAAACCGTAGGCCATAATCCTCGGCCGAAGGGCGCAGACAGTCGGCCAACACAGACTCTTGAGTCACCGGCGGCTCCAATGGACCTGATTGCCGGATGGCCAAAATCGTATTAACTCGCTCCGATTGTCCAATCAGCCGTTGTAACGCCCTCAGCGGCACATAAACTAGAAGCGGCTTTTGCTGGAAATCGGACAAGGCGAACCGCCCTGGCCATCGATCCTCCGGCACCAAACCTGCCACCCGCACCCGCCAACTCCGAACTGTTCCCCCTTTGCGCCCCAGGGTGCTTTCCGGAGCAATATTTTGCCAAGCGAAAAAGCGGATCAGGATTTCTTGTCCCGGCTCCAGGCCCATTTGTTCAGCTAAAGGCTGATTGACCAAAACAGCCGGTTCTTCATCCTCCCTGGTCCGCCAAGCGGAAGAGATCGACCGGCCCGATGGCCAAATAGAGTGGGAAATCGGCTGGCGATTCGGCGCAGAAAGAAGCTCTTTTTTAGCAAAAGGTTCCGTCTCGGAAACAGTCGTTACCTGGTACGAGGCCGTTGAGAGGTTTTCCGAGTTGTCTTCGGACTGCTGCCCTTGTCCGCCTAAGCGCCAGAACCGTTCGTCGCAGCCGACAATCTGCACTCGGCCGACACTCCTGGTAGGCTGTCGGTCCGATGTCGCCGCCATCCCCTCCATCAGAATCAGCGGAACAAAGCGGATCGGCCCTGTTTGTGCTTGTTGGGGATGGTTGGCCAGACGGACTTGCAACTCCTCGGCCAAGGCTTCTCGAAAAAACCGGTCGGTTCGGAGCACGGCATCCACCGGACCAAGCCGATCCAGTGACATCCGACGCAAACTGCCTCGGAGCGAATCGCCCAGGATCAGTGCTCCGGTAATCACTGCCGCGGACACCGCCACTCCGCCAGCAACAGCCAGGTTCGAACGCCAAAAAAACACTACCGTGCGCCACAACAACCGCCAGCGGCTCATCCTTGAGGTTCTCCAAACAACAGGAGGTCTGGCCGAATGCATACCCCTTTTTGGCATCCCAGAGAACGCAGAGATCCAGATTCACTATTTGGGTAGGCAAACCAGTGCCTAACACCGGGCCTAAGGTCCAGCCAGCGAAAGCAGGGATCCAGATTCACCTATTTGGGCAGGCTGGTTTGGCACGAAGGCAGGCACAAGCCTGGACTGCCGTTTATCCGGGAATGCCCCCCTTGTAGGCCGATTCGACATAAGAAAAACAAGTTGGAACCTCTCCATAATTCGAAAGGGATATTTTTAGACCATTTTGTCTGGTCTTCTCTGTAATACAACATATAGGGCTACTAGCATTGCTAGCACCCAATAGATAGGAGATGTCCCGATAGGAGAATCAACCGGCTAGAGATACAAAGGTTCACCAAGTTCACTATATGTTCAGGATTTTGCAGAGGTTCCAAGTTCTCTTTCGCTTGGCTAAAGGATTATCGGGCGGCTTAGCCGATGATTTCACGTCGGCGTGCCAGATAGTCCCAGATGACATACCGATCCAAGTCTTTGCCGGCGGTGAAAAAGACTCTACCGGCGGCGGCTTCGGCCAACCGATAAGCAAACCGCACATCATCCGGATCCTCGCCAGGCCGGGGCAAAAGAAAAATATTGATGGTAATTCCGTCCCGTCGGCACAAACGGGCTTCCCGCAGAGTGGCTTCGATGGTCTTCCGGTGGGGTGGGTACAGGAGATAGAGGACCGAGCCTTCAAAATGGGCCGTCGGCTGGCCGTCGGTAATGAGCAAAATGTGCCGATTCGGGGTATCCTGACAGGCTAGCAACCGCCGCGCCATTTGCAAGGCATGTTGAATATTCGTAAAATGCGGCGGAATGTCGAGTTCTGTAATATTGGGATCGCTCATGTCGGCCCGAAACCGAACGATCGGATCAAACAGCAGCACCGGCCGAGGCAAAAGGGTAACGATTTCACTAGGATGCCGAAGTTTGGCGAAAGTAAACATTTCTATAAATTGCAGCCAATCTCCTGGATATTCCCGTCGAATCAACCCCTCCAAAGCCAGCGCCATCCGCTTGACATCCACATAAAGACTGCGATAATGCATCGATCCACTCATATCCATAATCACACAAGTGGCACACTTGGGCCTCTGACGAGTCCGATGGATGAGGATGTCGTCCGGCTCCAGCCGAACCGGCAACCCAGGCCCCGTGCGCACCAACGCATTGATAAAAGTGCCAGGAATATCCATGTGCGCCAAACTGTCGCCAAATTCATAGGGTCGAGTTTTGGCCTGTTCGATAGGCCCTTCGCCTTCCACGCCCTGCGGGTGTCGACCAGTGCGAGAGGGCTGAAGTCGGCTGAAGATGCGTTCCAATAACCGACTCTGAAACAACCGATAAGCCTTTGGCGTCAGTTGATAGCCGTGGCGGGTCTTTTCCAGTCCTTGCACCTCAGCCAGATGACGGAGAAACTGTTGTACCTTCTGGGAAAAGCTCCTGAGGTTTTCGATCTGCTGTTGTTCGACAAACTGGGCCAGATCCTCTAGATCAATTACCCCAATTTGGGCTGTTTTAGCTGCCTCTTCTAACTGCCGAAGTAACTTGTCAATAAGCTCCAATTCCTCTTTGATCTGCAATGCTTCGGGAATACTCATCCGACGTCGGCCAGTAAACGTATATTTGGAAGCCAATTCGTCGATCTGATACTTTTCGCCCAGTCGTTGGATGAGTTGAAGGATTTGGGCCGACAAGGGGCTTTTTTCTCCGCCGGCGGCAAACCAGAGTCGTTCTAATTCGTAGAGTTGTTCTTCGGTCAGTGCCTGGCCAAAGCGCTTCTGTAACACAGGCGGCAATTGCAGTTGCTGGGCCAGTTGCTGATACCGGTGAGCTGCCTCGGCCTGGACCGTTTCCACTTCATAGGTTTGTAGGATCTTCTGTTTACGTTGCCGGAGCAATTCCATCAGGCTGTACAAGCTAGGCAAAAGACCGGCGATCTGCGATGGATCGATGCGCACGGCTCGGGCCAACTCTTCTTCGGTCAGTTCCCGCATCGACCCATAGGCTAACAGATGTTCAAAGGCTTTGCTTAGTAAATCCGGCTCCTCCTGCAAAGGCGAAGGGAATTGCTGCGGATCGTACCGCTGATAGGTATGGATGATGCCGCCAATCGGCGCCTGCTTTCGCTCGGCCATGATGGGATTCCATTCGACAGACAGAACGACTTAGCTATTTTAACGAAGAATAATGAAAGCTATGCATGAGACTAACATATAGTGAACTGTATGAATTTTGATTCGCCAAACGTTAACTACCCCATCCACTCCCCCACGAGATATAGAATGCTAGCAGTGCTAACCACCCAATAGATTCGGTCGAACGTGGAGAAACCTAAAATAGTATCACGATATCTCCCCGAAGTATGCAAAGGTTCCTCTTCTAGTTTTTCTAGTTTGCCAAGTTTTGCAAGATGGAACAGTTAGGGTAAAGCCTCCGGAAAACGCTAAAATGCCATTTTAGAATGGCCTTCTGCTGGACATGTACCCTTTTTTTATAAGTTCTTATATTCCAGAAAGTTAAGATTTAATGATCCTTGGGTTCAGCAAATTACCTCCTACCGACATTTTATGAGGTTCGGACGTCCGAAGGGGACTGCCCTTACCCAATTGGCCCAGATGGAGTTAGGGAATTTCATATACAATCCGCCCATGACGTTGGCAGCGGGAGATTTTTTCCATAGCATATAGACCTGCAAGGACAAATTCTACACAGGAAGCTCGCACCGCCGGATCCCGGGAGGCGTTCACCTCAAAGGCTTTGTCCCAGATGGCCGGCACCCGCTGGAGGCGCTTGGCATAATGGCTGGAGGGGAGCATATCGCCCACTTCAATTTTTACCCCTCGAGCAAAAACATCCGCGATTTCGTCCAGACCGTGGCGATCTACATATTCGGAAAACACATCCCGGATAGCCTCTAGGAGGATGGCATCGAAGACCTGACGTTCACTCATCTGGTGGCTGCACATAAGATCCAGTTCTAATTTACCCAGGGAGGAAGCATACAAATGTCCAAGATCGCTAATCCTAGGTACAGCCGGCCGTTCGCCCAACAGCACCCCTCGCTGACGGGCACTGGCCACCATGGTCCGATAATTGGCAATCGAAAGTCGGGCGCTTACTCCTGATTGATGATCAATGTACTTTGATTTGCGAGCCACAATGCTAATCTGCTCGATGATTTCACACATAAAATATGGTACCACCACCGGATACGGGCCACCCAGGTCAATGCCAGCTTCCTGCCGCATGATCTGGATGCCTATATCACGATCCCGGGGATAATGAGTATGAACAATTGTCCCTATACGGTCCTTCAGCTGCGGAATCACCTTGCCGCTACGGTTGTATGTAGCCGGATTGGCCGAAAACAATAAAAGCACATCCAAATCAAATCGCACCGGATATCCCCGAATCTGCACATCCCGCTCTTCTAGAATGTTAAATAGCCCTACCTGAATCTGCTCGTCCAATTCGGGCAGCTCATTGACAGCAAAGATTCCACGGTGCATCCGGGGGATCAGGCCAAAATGGAGGGCCTCTTCGACTGACATACTGACACCGGCGGCCAACTTGGCCGGGTCGATCTCACCGATCAGATCCGCAAATTTCGTCCCCGGTGCAAGCCGCTCCGCATACCGCTCCTGCCGTGGCCACCAAGCTATCGGAATCCGATCTTCCGGCACCGTCTCTAGTAACCGTCGTCCTTGCCGAGTTATGGGCCGGTACGGATCCTCATGTACCGGACAGCCCGGAATATCTAAATACGGAATCTCTTCATCCAAAAACCGCACAATCAGTCGCATCAGCCGACTTTTTGCCTGCCCCTTCTCCCCTAGAAACAAAAGATCATGCCCCGCCAACAAACCAATGTTAATCTCCGGAATCACCGTATCCTCATACCCGATAATACCCGGAAACAATTCTTCCCCTTGGCTGAGCTTCCGAAGCAGATTGTCCCGAATTTCCTGCTTGACGGTTTTGGATACCCAGCCGCTCTCGCGGAGCTGGCGTAAATTGGTGGGCTTTTCAGTCGCAAGCATTGAACCACACATGGCAAACTAATTTCAACAAAAAAACCACATTGGCAAAAAAGCACTCCTTTTTATCATAGGCCGCCTCTTTCTCATTGTAGCGCCTTGGATGCCCAGAGCAAGGTTTGTAACTAGCAAGATCCCCCCGAGTACCTGGGTCCTGCTCGAAAAAAGACGTTTCTACGAACTTGACTTTTGCCATTTTGGCCATTTCTACCGAAAGGAAAAGGTTTAACTCCTTATCAATATTGCAGTTAGGAAATCAGGTGAACAAAAGGGGGGCGTCGGTACTCCTGGAGACAGAGCAGGTTGGAAAAATGGCAAAAGTCGAGTAAATGAGATTGCTGACAAGCCCTGGGAGGCAATAGAGAGCGTGTGTTCGGTTTGGCCAAGGCAATGCCGATAGAATCACATCCCCATTAAGTTCATTATATGTTCAGATTTTTGGGGAACTTCCCAAAGATATAGAGGAGGATCGCTCTTGGGAGCCTTACTGGATCTAGCGGCAGCGGCAACAAAAGACAAACCCTGAATGGGCAAGAGCCTGCTATCGACGGCGGTCCGTGCGATTACGATCTCGATCACGGTCGTGCCGAGGAGAAGCGGGGCGTTGGCCGGTCGGTCCAGAGCCACGTTCCGGCCCTCCATGCGAACTGGCCCCATGAGTGCTAGCCGGATGCCCACCACTAGGCCCTCCCCCATGCCCGGGAGCATGAGTTGGCCGCTCTCCAGCACCCACTCCGGGACGTTCCTGGCCACTGCTTCCAGAGCCTGGGGCCCGACCTTCTAGCTCCGCCATCGCAAGCCGACGGCTAAGCTTTACCCGATCTTGTTCATCGATCGCGATAACCTTAACGGCCATGATGTCGCCGACTTTACAGATGTCGCTTACGTTAGAGACGTATTTATCGTCCAATTCACTGATATGGCACAGGCCGTCCCGGCCGGGCAAAATTTCGACGAACGCTCCAAAATCTTTGACCGCGATTACTCGGCCATAATAGATTTTGCCTACCTCTACGTTAGCTGTCAGCGCTTCGATCTGCCGCATCGCTTCCTGGGCGCCTTCCAGGGTGGGAGCGGCCACAGTTACCGTACCGTCATCCTCAATGTCAATGATAGCACCTGTGGTATTTTGTATATTCCTAACGGTCCGGCCTCCCGGCCCAATCAAAAGTCCTATCTTATCCAGATCAATCCGGGTCCGCAAAATCCGAGGCGCCCACGGCGATACATCCTCTCTGGGCCGTGGAATCGTCGAAAGCATTTTGCGGAGAATCTGAATCCGGGCCTCCCTCGCTTGGGCCAAAGTAGCACGAATAATCTCCTGGCTTATGCCCGGAATCTTCAGATCCAGTTGGATACCCGTAATGCCATTTTGGGTGCCGGCCACCTTAAAATCCATATCCCCGTAATGATCTTCGTCGCCGATGATGTCAGTGAGCAGCACCCACCGATCCGGACCTTCATGGACCAGGCCGATCGACACGCCGGCCACTGGATTACTAATCGGGACCCCCGCAGCCATTAGCCCTAAGGTCGCCCCGCAGACGGTTGCCATCGAACTGGATCCGTTCGATTCCAAAATATCCGAAAGCACCCGTATAGTGTATGGAAACTTCTCTGAATCGGGGACTACTGCTTTGAGGCTTCGCTCAGCCAAAGCACCATGGCCAATTTCCCGCCGGCCGGGCGCTCGGATCGGTTTACATTCCCCCACCGAAAACGGTGGGAAATAATAGTCCAACATGAACTTTTTGAGATATTCCTCAAACAGGCCATCCACCTTTTGGGCGTCCCGAACCGTGCCCAACACCACCGTGATCATCGCCTGGGTCTCACCCCGCTGAAACAGGGCGGATCCATGCACCCTGGGCAACACATCGACCTTGCAGGTAATTTCTCGCAGATCTTTGTAGCCTCGGCCGTCGGGCCGACGGCCCTCCAGAATCATATCCCGGACCACCCGACGCTCCAACTCCTGCCAGCAGCAGGCAAAACCAGCCACGGCCGTTGGATCGGCCACCGTCGGATCCGGAAATAGCTCCTGCATGGCCTGCTGTTTGAGCTGCTCACAGGCCTCCGCCCGGGCTTGTTTGGTAGGCTGATGTTTGGCCTGACGAAGCGCCTGGTAATATTTCTCCTTCAGCGTCTCATAGAGGGGATTGGGGGGCGGCAGTTCAAAAGGTGGCTTCTGTACCCCCACCTGGGCGCAAAGTTGCTCCTGGACCTGGCAAATCTGAATAATATACTTGTGTGCCTCCTGAATCGCCTGGCACATGAGCTCTTCGGGCACTTCCCGCCCAAAGCCTTCGATCATCAGCACCGCCTCTTTGGTGCCAGAAACTACTAGGTCCAACTGGCTTTCTTTCAGTTGGTCCCAGGTAGGGAAGGGGACGAATTGCCCATGGATGTAGCCCAGACGGATCGAGCCAATCGGCCCCAGAAACGGCGCCGGCGAAAGCATCAAAGCCACCGATGCGCCGTTCATGGCCAACACGTCCGGGTCGGTTTGCCGATCGCTGGCCAAAACAGAAGCCAGTACCTGCACCTCCTGAGTGAAGCCCTTAGGAAACATTGGGCGGATAGGCCGATCGATAAGCCGAGAAATAAGCGTTTCCCGTTGCGTGGGTCGGCCTTCCCGTTTCATAAACCCACCGGGAAACTTACCAGCGGCCGCTACCCGTTCCCGATATTCACAGGTCAGAGGAAAGAAATCGGCCTCTAGCTTTGGTTCCCCCAGCGTGGCGGCAATCAGAACGACCGTATCGGCATATTGAACCAGACAACTGCCGCCGGCCTGCTTGGCATATTCTCCGGTTTCAAAACAAAGAGAACTTGCCCCAATCTGCGTCTCAGTACGAACGTTCACACCCTATCTTCCCTGTGTGCTCGGAAGAGTTTCTCGTCCGGCGGAAAGGGCGACTTTTTGAAAGCCTTTTTCCAGCTCTTGCCAGAAAAATCTTCCAGCCCCACCTTCCGAACCAGCGGCAGACAACGCCGATCCACCCTAAAGTTAAAGACGGACTACTTGCGCAGTTGGAGCTGGCGAAGGATCTCCACATATCGTTGGGGATCCTCCCGCTTCAGATAATCCAAAAGCCGCCGCCGCTGACTGACCAACATCAGCAGCCCCCGACGACTAGCAAAATCCTTCCGATGCACCCGCAAGTGCTCGGTCAGTATGTTGATACGGGCTGTCAAAATGGCGATTTGTACCTCAGGAGAACCCGTATCGTTCGGACTCCGCTTGAACTGCTCGATCAACTGGCGTTTCTGTTCTTTGGTGATCGTCATTGTCCTTTACCACTGGCTCCACAGAAGTTAGAAAAAACCTGAAAAATCGCCCCGTTTCCAACCGACAAAGAAAACTCCTCAAGGATCCACCAATCAACCAATCTACAACCTCTATACTCTTTAATTTATAAAGTGTATCAATTACTCTGGGATTTGCAAGGCTAGCGTGCAGAAGCCCCCCTCCCAACAAAATCTGCTTCCTAACTTCCTGCTTCCTAACTTCCCTTGGTTAAAAAATTTAGAGCTTTTAACAAAATCAGTTTACCTAATATCCCCCCCAGAGCGTTAGGATAGCATCGGGAAGCGGTCTAGACTCCCATTTTTTAGAAGGTTCTTCTCCTCGACTTTTGCCATTTTCCCTAACTTGTTGTGTTCTCTGGGGTTACGATGCCCCTTTTGTTCAGACAGTTTTCTAACTCTAATAATTCCAAAGAGTTAGAACTTTCCCATTTCGGCAGAAAGAGCAACATTGGTAAAAGTCGAACCAATTTGCCGCTTTTCCCCAATCTTTTCTCTCCGGGAAAGGAGAATACTCTAACTGCTTGTAATGATTGGACTTAGGAAATTAACTAAGAAAGGTTTCATCGGTAACTATTTTAGAAATAGAAATAAACAGTTAGGAAAAATGGCAACCCTAGTGTTTAAAAAACGTCAACACTTCGGCCGGTGGCAATATAGCTTCTGACCCCACCATTTGGATAAAATGGGCAATTTAATTCAAACTGGATAATCTAGGAAACTTTGAAAAGCTTTCCTAGTAACACTTCACCCACAAAGAGGGGTTATTTTCCCATCGACTGGCGAAAAAGAAAGGCCCTTTGATGGCATTTCCCTAGAAAGTAGGAATCTAAAACCAGATACAAGAAAAAACCGGCGTTCTCTTTTCGCAAAGGAAAAAGTCGTTCAAAGTTGAAAAGCCACTCTGTTCGATCCGAAAACCTACTGGCCAATTTTTTAAAGGAACCTGTGCACGCGACTTTTGCGATTTTCGCTCTCCTGCCAAAGGGGGAAAGTCCTAACTCTTTGAAACGATTGTATTGGGCTTAGGAAAATGAGTGAACAAACGGAGGATTCGCCCTAACTCTTGAGATCAAAACAAGTTAGGAAAAATGGGAAAAATCAAGCTGCAAAATTCAAAAGGAATATTTTTATACCATTGTGGCTTATCATCCCTCTAACACAACATATAGGGGTGCTGGCATCGCTAGCAATCAATAAGATCGTAGATGTCCAAGTAGGACAACCGAACGGGTAGAAACTCAAAGGTTCACAAAGTTCACTATATGTACAGGATTTTCCAGAGGCCCCTTTACTTAATCTCTATCTCATACCAAAGCGTTTTATAAGAAGGACCTAACCGCAGAAGAGTATGACCGGTAGGGGATTTTTCCACTTGGATCGGCAGAGCACGGCGACCTGCTTCATCCAACGCATAAAATTTAACTCGATCGGGGGAAATAAATATAACCACTTCGGCGGGTATCCCTTCACAAAGGACCGGTTCCTGCCCCCATTGATTGCCCAACGTAACCTGTTGGTTACCCAGCTGTTTCAGCACGGCCCCAGTATTTTGGACCCAGCCGGTGGCAGCGAGCAAAATCCGACCCGGCCCCCGAAAACTCTCTCCCTCCAACACCGTCATTGAGACGGTGGCCCAATCCAATCGGGTCTTGCCGATCCGTATTTCTACTTCCCCTAGCCGGAACGTACGCCCACGGATAAAACCGGTAAATAGTTTGGTTCGTGGTGTGTCCACTGTAAAATATCCCGCATTGGGGATAGACACATCCCACCGAAGTTGTCCAGTATCCGAAACAAAGCTGGTGGCCTCTTTATCTAGGGTAGGCAGACCGGACTCCAAAGCCAGTGTAGCCCCGGTACTAGGTTTAGCCGGGGGAACAGCTTTTGCCAGAGTAGTCCCCGAGACTTTCCCAACTTGGGGGACCGTTTTACCCCCGGAGGCCGATCCCACCGGCGAGGGAATTGGATCCACCAGTTTCATCCCAATAGCATGGAGCAGTGATACCCGCCGGTCCAAGCCAAACTGCTGGACGGTAGCCGCCCAGGCACTTTGGTGTTCTCGCAGGTTTTGCCGCTCTTGCTCCAATGAGACGGGAACTCCGTGGGTTTTCTGGGCTGGTTGGACATCAGCCCGCAGGAACATGGCTGCACAGGCGGGGAAGTGAACCAATCGGCTTGGATCGCTTTTGATGTCAAAAAAGCCGGTTATTCGTCGAACTTCAAACTCTCGGTTGTGGCTGTAGGTGAATGAATAGATGGCGTCCCAACCTTGGAAGGCGGCAAAAGCAGCTAGCATCGGAAACCCTTCGGCGGCATAGACATTGGGGGCCGGGTGGTTGTATTCGCTAACGGTGAAAGCATGGCCAAGAATCCGCCGCTCAGCCAAACCGGCCAACGTTCCTCCGGGAGAATTGACTAATGCGATATTCTGAACCGTCCAATTGGCAGGATCCCAGGGCCGACCTGGGAAATGCGGATGCTGCCAGTAGGAATGGGCATCGATGTAGTCCAGACCAGCTTGAATGTAGGGCGGACTGTAGCTGAGCTGAGTACCACAGACCAGGCTTCGTACGCCCAGCTCTTCTTTCAGGAATCGGTACATGCCGTGCCAATATCGGCGTTCCAACTCCCAGAGGAAGTCGATCCAGTCGGCTAAGGCGCCCGGCGTCCGCTTGCCCTCCCAACGTCGTAAGATCGGGACCGAATCCTCTTCGAGCCGTTCGTTGTTTCCCAGGCCGACGATGCCGCCCGGTTGTAGACGGACGTCAGCTAGTTCATAGGTGCCCGGCTGGAGGCTGGTGAAGGTGATTCGGGCGTTGGGATCGGAGCGAGTGGCTGTGAACGTGTACGAATATTCTTTCCACCGAGGTCCTAGGCTCACGCTGGCCGATAGCCCCAGGTTTTCCCAGGGCTCATGCGCCATCATGCAATTGACAGCGATTTTCCGAGGCTGCGGGCTTCGGGCGTAAAACCGCAGCGTGTAGGGTGTGCCTTTTTGGACGGCCAAGTGGGCCTGGCTAAACTGGGGGTTCCAGGGCATTTCCCCCTGCCGGCGAACCACCACCTGAAGGCATGGCCGATTCTCAGGCCCCCCCTGCTGAAGCACCGTCCAGGAAACATCGGTTAGCCGATCTCGTTCCATGCGCCAGCCAACATCGAAGGGCTTAGAAAAATCGCCGTTTTGGAGCATCTGGGGTCCTAAGGGATATTCGCCCACTTGCCAAGCAGAGCGGAGCTTTTCTGTTGTACCATATTTAGTCCGGAGCCAGGCATTCCAGAGCTTTCGGAAGGTAGTTGCATACGGGTCAGGCAGATCATCCAGGTGGCCGGCGCCCCACTCGGCAAACAAGGCGTCTTCGTTACTGATTTCCACGAAGGCGATAGCAGGGTTTTCGGCATATGGAAGTTTTGTGTAGGGATTCACGTGCCGGAGTAAGTCCCGAGCGTATTTCCTCTGAAGTTCGATCATCCGGGGTTCAAAGTTGCCCAACCCTTTGTCGTAGGTGGGCCGACGGTCCCGATGCGGAAAACCGTCCCGGTCGTCCAACCAACGGGAAACATGTAGGTTAATATTTGTATAAATACCGTGCTCTTGGAGTTGGTAAATCAGCCAATCTAGCCGATCCAGCATCTGGGGGTCGATGGTGGTAAGATTTCCGCTTTTGCCCCAGATATGATGGCTATCCATGTGATGTAGTCGCACACAGTTAATGCCCAGGCTAGCCAACCGGGCTGCTAATCGTTGGGCTTCCTCTCGACTAGGAAAACAAGCTTCAAAGCAAAGATTGGTGGCCCAGAAGCGGATCGGCCCCGCATCAGTGGCTAGGTAGGCTTTCTCCCCTTGCCGTTGCACCCGCACAAAGCCATACTTGCCGGCAGGCCGATGTAACCAGCCACTTAGGTTGGGCAGGCCTTGGCTCGGCTCATAGGAGAGCACAAAAGGAAATAATTCCTCCGAAGACACTTCTGCCTTCGGGGCCCTAGAAGATGATTTTTGTTCCGCAGACGCCTCTGCCGATCGCCCCGCTCCTACCACCGCCATCGCCATCCAGCCCACCAGAACTATCCACCAGCGGTCCATGGAAATCTCCTTTCCTAACAAACCTGTAACCAAACAAAAAGAAAAGGCCCAAGTTCTGTTGAAAGGTTCTCCGTATCCTGGGGAGGTTTTGCCCTTCCTAGGCGTTTTGCTCAGGTTTTGGTGGGTTTAGGCCTCCGAGTGGAAAAGCATTTAACAGAACCAAAGGCCCACAGAAAGAGGTCATTTCTTATAGTAGCATTTCCCCCGGTGGGGATAAATGGAGTCAGCCAGAGGCAGATCCTAACCCATTTCCGGATCCGGGAATCCAAAGAGGGGTGGCTGGGGCAATCCGGAACTTCAAAAGAGGCTTTGTTACGGTTTGGCCGAGGGGGCAGCAGTAGGCGGTACCTTCGGTATCGGGACGGAGGGAGGTTGGAGGGCCTTAGCAAGATCTTTATCCGCTTCCAAAAGCAGCTGCCGGACCTGTCGGCGATCCTCCTCCGAAACGTCGTTTAGTTTATCCAACACCTCCAGCAATGCCCGCACAAGAGCGGTTCGGACTTCTCCAGGCTTGTCAGGCGGGGCAACAGGTTTGGGTTGTTGGGTGGAAGGAGCCGATTTTGTCGGCTCAGCAGGAGGCCCGCCTGGCAAGGGGGGTTTGGGCTGGGGTTGGGATGGTTTGGCTTGAGGAGATACCAGTTTGGACGCTGGGGCAGGTTCCGAACCAGGGGGTGTGGTTGGTTTTTTGGCTTCAGGTGGGGGGATGCTGGGAGAAGGTTCCTCAATCAGGGGTAAAACCGGTTTTCGGTTAAGTTGGAGGATTTTTTCTTTTCTACCGCCTAGGAGCCCCCGAAGTTCTTGGTCAGCCTGATGCAACCGGTTCCGAAGGGCATCTTTGGCATCTTGACCTTCGCCGTGGAAGGCCTCCAGGGCTTGCAGCAGGGCCTGAATGAGCGGATGATGCGGGCTGGTGGCTGGCTTTTGCCCAGGAAGTTGGTTAGCTTGGTCTGCCGGAGCTTGTGGAAGGGGCTGAACAGGGGCTTTAGGGGCCAAAAAGGCTAATAGTTGCCCACCAGCCGGTCTGCCTGGTAGGAGCTGCCAAGCCAGTCCTGTTTTGATAGCAACCCAAAGACAAACCACTGTGATGATGCTGCCCAGTAACCAAACCCTATTCTGCCATTTGCTCCTGATGTGGGCGGACATCTCTTTCTCCTTTCCTATCCTATCTTATGTTAATTGTTCAGATTCTTTATCTTGTGTATTTTTGTATTATTTTTGGTTTTTATTTCCGCCAATCTTGGTTCCTGGCTAACTACCCCAGACTTCTGTATTTATAATGTATTTATAATTTTTTATAATTTCCCAAAATTCGCAAATTGATTTGTTTAATCATTTTGTCTAAATTCTCTATATTAGCTTACCCAAATCTCCTGCTTGATACAACTAACCGTCTTCACAATTTTTTAATGTTCCACCAAAAGTCATCTAAAGGTCCATTTTTGGCATTTTCCAGGGTGCCACCTTATTTCCGGTACTTTATGAAACTGTAGGAAGGAGGCTAATGAGCCAGCCCCACCGGCTCAAACCTTCCTGGATGCCATGTCCAACTTCCAAGCCCTGGTAAAAGAATCTGCCAACATGGCTCGCTGTTATACCTATCTTTGGAGGCCACAGGGGTTATCCAGGCCTCCTACTGCGGCTGGATAACTACCAAACGGGCTTTGGAACCGGTGGACCAGCAGATTTGGGGAATTTAGAGCATTTGGGAACTATAGGAAAAATACTCTTTGAGCCTATTGGTTGCTCTTTAACATAACTGGAATCTCTGCAAAATCCTGAACATATAATGAACTTTGTGAACTTTTGATTCTCTAAACATTCAGTTGTCATATCCGGACAGCTACTATCTATTGGATGCTAGCAATAGTGCCACCACTATATGTTGTGTTAGAGGGAGCCCAAGCCAAAATGGTATAAAAGCATCCCCTTTCAATTATGCAGAGGTTCCAACTTTTTATGCATATTGTCTATATTGCCCATTTTGCAGGACGACCCTTCCGCAGAATTTCCACGTATAACAGCGAGGCCAACATGAGGCCTCGACCCTATGGCCTTCCAACAGGTTAGAGTCCTTGGTATCCCCAAGAGCCGAGCGGCCAGGTGCTGAAGCTAAGCCGGTCCCAGACCAAGTTCACTTCAATAATGGGGAACTTGACAGAAAGTACCAATTTTTATCTTGACCTTTGCCATTTTTCCTAACTTGCTTTCCCTCCAGGACTTAGTGCGAACCCTCCTTTTGGTTACACAATTCCCTAAATCCAATAATTCCGAAGAGTTGGAGTTTTCCCCTTTGTCAGAAGGCTAAAAATGGCGAGTTGCGCTTAGAACTTCCCCCTTTCGGCAGGAGGTTAAAAATGGCAACACTCGAGCTAAAAATATCTTGCAAAATCCCTAGGGGCGGGTTGATCCTGGGTTCCGGATAGTTTAAGGTTACTATACCTGTGCACGTGTCGGAATGAGAGTGTGTCAGTAGTGGTTCTTTAAGTGAGGGTGATGTGCATGAATCAGGTTGCCACAATGAAAAGGATGGTTGGTCTAGGAGGGTGCTTGTTGTGGATAAGTTGTGGGTTGATGGCGGGTTTGGTAGGCTGTGGACCGCAGGAAAAAAAGCCCTCTCAACCCCCTACCAAACCTGCCGTCCAACAACCGGCAGAACCAACTAAACCACAACCGTCACAACCCGGTCCGCCGGTAATCAAGGTACCAGAAGTTCCCGGCCCGGAAGAAAAACCCCTGGAAAAACCAACTGAAGCCCCGGCACAACCAAAGCTGTCTGAAGAAAAACCTGAGGAAAAGCCAGGGGTAAAACCGGCGGAATCCCCGACAGAAGAAAAGCCGGCGGAAAAAATGCCAGAAGAAAAGCTCCCCGAAGCAAAGCCGGTGGAAAAACCTGTGGAACAACCGCCTGAGGAAAAACCCAAAGAAGAACCTGCCGAAAAGATGCCGGCGGAAAAACCAACGGAAGAAAAACCCGCTGAAAAACCTGAAGAAAAGCCGGCGGAAAAAATGCCGGAAGAAAAGCTCCCCGAAGTAAAGCCGGTGGAAAAACCCGTGGAACAAACGCCTGAGGAAAAACCTAAAGAGAAACCTGCTGAAAAGATGCCAGAGGAAAAAGCAACTCAGGAAAAACCGACGGAAGAAAAACCCGCTGAGTCTTCGGGCGAAAAACCGAGTGAAAAAATGACCGAGGAAAAAGTGGCTGAACCAGTTCCCGGACCCAAACCGCAAGAAAAGGCGGAGGAAAACGCCACCGGCAAACCAGTTGAAAAAGCGGGGGCAGAAAAATCGGCCCAAGAAAAGCCGAGCGAATCTGCTGCAAAAGATAACCCTGACAAAGGTAGGCCGGAAAAACCTCAGCCAAAAGCGGGGGAAGGTGAACAGACGTTTCGATTGCCCGATGGCCGGGATCCGACCGATGTGCCAGCAGTGGTTTGGCTACCTAAACCGGCCATCCGGATTCCAGAAGCCGAAGCCACTACAGAAGCAGAAATGAAACCTTATACCGAGATCATTCCGGGCACGGATGTGAAGTTTGACATGGTGCCGATCCGTGGGGGCACATTCAAGATGGGCAGCCCTGAGAATGAGAAAAATCGTAAACCGGACGAAGGCCCCCAGGTGGAAGTGCGTATTGAGCCGTTCTGGATGGGCAAGTGTGAGGTTACCTGGGATGAATATGAGCTGTGGGCGATGGGCCTAGACAAACAGCGTCGAAAGATCAGAAAGATCGCTCCAACCGAGCAAGACCATATTGCCGACGCTATTGCCATCCCCACCAAGCCCTATACGGATATGACCTTTGGGATGGGCAAGGAGGGCTACCCGGCCGTCTGCATGACGCAGTTGGCGGCCAAGATGTACTGCAAGTGGCTGTCGGCAAAAACAGGTCGATACTATCGCCTGCCCACAGAAGCAGAATGGGAATACGCCTGCCGGGCCGGCACTACTACCGCCTACAGCTTCGGCGATGATCCGGAAAAACTGGATGAATATGCTTGGTATGCGGATAATAGCAACGACAAATATCAGCGAGTAGGCAAAAAGAAACCCAATCCGTGGGGCCTGCACGATATGCACGGCAATGTAGCCGAGTGGGTGCTGGATCGGTATGATCCGAAGTTTTACGAAACCTTAGTGGGTAAAAAGCCTGTAAATCCTTGGAATCCGCCGGACCCCAAGCAGGAATGGGGCCGGGTGGTCCGGGGCGGCTCATGGCAGGACGATGCGGATCGGCTTCGTAGCGCCGCCCGGACCGCTTCGCATAAAGATTGGAAGATGCAGGATCCCCAAATTCCTCAGAGCATCTGGTATTTGACCGATGCGCCGTTTGTGGGCTTCCGGGTGGTTCGACCGTTAAAACTGCCCAGCCCGGAAGAAGCCCAAAAATATGATCCCGAACCGGAAGTGGTTAAAGAATATCGGGAAGCCCAAGCAAATAAAATGTAGTTGCCTTCCTAAATGCATCCTGCCTGGCAGTTTTTTGTGGAGAACAACTCCTGCGATAAGAACTAGGAGTTCCGGAATCGGTTGCTAGGAAGGATAAGCAGTTTCCCTTCGCAAACAAGTTCCCCTCTCCGAACTGGCAGGGTGGGAATTCTTGGGGCAGGTTAATGGACATTTGTAGATCATAACCGTGGCAAGGCGGTTGGCGTACCCATTGTTTGTCCCTTTGCGTGAAAAGCATTGGTATCTCTTGGTTCCTTTTGCTGGGAGGTTTTTGCCATGCAAGCCAGAGACGTGTCCCGTCGTGAGTTTTTGAAGACTAGTGGATTGGTGGCTGCTGGAGCAGGTTTGACCGGCTCGCTCAGTATTGCCCGCAGCGCCCATGCAGCCGGATCAGAACGGATTCGGGCAATTCTGATCGGTTGCGGGGGGCGGGGCAACGGAGCTATTCGAGATTGCCTGAATGCGGATCCGGCTGTGGTGGTGGTGGCAGTGGCCGATGCATTTGAAAATCGTGCCAAAGGAGCGGCTGATGGTCTGCGCAGAGACTTCAAGGATCGGGTCAACTTGCCGGACGACCATGTTTTTGCCGGCCTGGAGTGCCACAAAAAGGCATTGGAGGTGCCTTGTGATTTGGTGGTGATGGCTTCGCCGCCTGGATTCCGGCCGATCCAATATGCCGCCGCCATCAAAGCGGGAAAACATGTGTTCATGGAAAAACCCTGCTGTGTCGATGCCCCTGGGTTCAAGATGCTCATGGAAGCCAATGAACTAGCCGATAAAAAAGGCCTGAAAGTGGGCGTGGGCTTGCAACGTCGGCATCAGGCCAACTATGTGGAGACGATTAAACGCATTCATGACGGCGCCATCGGCCGAATCATGCTCCTGCGGGCCTACTGGAACGGCAGCGGCATCTGGAACCGAAAGCGGGAACCGGGCATGACAGAAATGCAATATCAAGTACACAATTGGTATCATTTCTGCTGGCTGTCGGGCGATAACATCGTCGAGCAGCATGTCCATAACTTGGACATTTGTAACTGGGTGATGGAAGCGGCTCTAGGAGGGGTGAAAAACGCCCATCCGGTCGAAGCCAATGGCATGGGCGCCTGCCTAAAACGTTATCGGGGCGAATGGAAAGGCACCGGGCAAATCTTCGACCAACACTTCGTCGAATTCACCTATGCCGACGGAACCAAGATGTATAGCCAATGCCGACATATTCCCAATACGTTCCAAAGCGTCTCCGAACATGCCCATGGTACTGAAGGGGAGTCCAATTGCAGTGGTTGGATTCGCGGAAAACAGCAGTGGCATTTTACCGGCAAAGGCGAGAATCCCTATGTGGAAGAGCATCGGGCTTTGATCGCCGCCATCCGTTCCGGTAAACCGTTTAATGAAGGCTGGTATGGGGCCATTAGCAGCATGACCGCCGTGCTTGGCCGAATGGCCACCTACAGCGGCCAAGTAGTACGGTGGGACGAGGCGGTCGCCAAAGGGGAAACAGAGTTCCCGAAAGACCTCCGGTGGGACGCCCCGGCCCCAGTCCAAAAAGACGCCGAAGGTAATTACCCCATCCCCATGCCCGGCGAATACAAACCCTACTAAAAACCTCTAACAAAATAAAATCCCGAAAGGATCGGGAAACATCCTTTCTCAGTTCCAGGTGGGTAGGAAAGCTCATTCTGGAAGCGGCTGGCTCTGTGGAAAACTTTTTCGGTCGGAAGTCTATGCCCACCAAAAGTGGAGCTAAACCGACCAGTATAGGGAAAAGCTCCCTATGGTACCGAAAACCTTTCGACAGAGCCGAAACGGTTTTAACGTTTTCATCCTTTTCTCTCTGGTTCGGAACAAAGCGGTCCTTCAGAGGAGCCAGGAGGATGAGCTGATTTAGCCTCTGGGGCGGGTGTCTGCCGCTCCGGGGGCTTTTCTTTTGATGGGTTTATGAGGAAAAATAATGGGGATAGCGCATACACCGGCCACCAGATAATGCACCTGTTGCTCCGAATGGGCCACTGTCATTTTCCCGACCTGGAGAAGAGCCCCTAGGAGTCCATGATGATGTCATTGCCCATTGAGGTCCCCATGGACAAAATCGAAGCTTTTTGCCGGCACTGGAAGATCTGGCGGATGTGGCTTTTTGGTTCGGTCCTTCGGGAGGACTTTGGTCCGGAAAGCGACGTGGACATCCTGGTGGAGTTTTCGCCGGAAGCCCGGTGGAATTTACTGGATTTGGTGGAAGCCGAGCAGGAATTGAGCCAGCTTCTAGGCCGTCCGGTGGATCTGGTGGAACGCCAATGTGTGGAGCAAAGCTCCAACTGGATTCGGCGTCGTTACATTCTAGAGAATGTAAGGGAGCTGTATGTGGCGCGATGAGGCTACCCTCGTGGATATAGCAGAAGCGTGCCGCCGAATTGCTGATTTTGTGAAAGGCGTGAACGAAGCATCTTTTTTATTGCCAATCCGGAAAAGCGGTGGGCTGTAGTGTGCCAACTGCTGATCATGGGGGAGGCCGCCAGTCGGTTATCTATGCCGTTCACCTCATCCCATCCGGCAATTCCGTGGGCTAAGATCGTGGGGATGGGAATCGTCTTATTCATGGCTATGATAAGATTCAGTGGGATTTAGTCTGGCGAACAGCAACGGAAGCCGTGCCAGAATTGCTGACGCAGATTCTCCCCTTTCTGCCACCTGAGGAAAGATAAGTCTGTTTGTTTCACCTGTCGATCTTACCACAAGTGTCCTTATTTCCAACTTGGAGGATTCGTCTATGAAGATTGGTACCAGCCGGCGGGATTTTTTGACGATGGCGGCCGGAGTATGTGCTGGCGTATCCGGCGAATCGGCCCGTCTGCTAGCCGCGGAACAACCGCCCACCACCGCTGATACCAGCTTGCCCCAGATTTCGCTTGGGCCGTATAAGATTTCCCGGCTTATCTGTGGATCAAACTGTTTTAATGCCGGTTCGCATTTGTCGATCTTTGTCAACTACGAAATGCGGGCCTATTACACGGATGAGCAAATCCTGAAAACTTTGCGCCGGTGTGAACAGGTAGGAATCAATGCCTGGCAAGGCAGCGGGCCTCGGAACGCCCAGCTGCACCGGCGTCTTCGAGAAATGGGCAGTCAAATGCTGTACTTAGCTATCGACGCCGGCGATGCAGAGTCCATCCGCAGCCTGAAAGAAGCCGGTTGCATTGCCATCGCCCATCACGGCGAACGCACCGACCAACTGTTCAAAGCAGGCCGATTGGATCAGGTGCGGGAATATCTCAAAAAGGTGCGGGATGCTGGGCTGCTGGTTGGCGTTTCGACCCACATGCCCGCGGTAGTCGAAGAGATCGAATCCCGCGGTTGGGATCTGGACTACTATATGACCTGTGTGTATGAGCGGCATCGGTCGAAGGAGGAACTGGAAAAATTGCTGGGTCAGGCGCCGATTCCGGTCGGCGAGGTGTATTTGCCGATGGACCCGCCTCGGATGTACCGAGCCATCCGGGCAACAGGTCGGCCCTGCCTGGCATTTAAGATTTTGGCCGCAGGTAGGCTTTCCGAGCGCAAACAGTGGGTAGAAGAAGCATTTCAGCAGACCTTTGCCCACATTAAGCCCACCGACGCAGTTATTGTCGGCATCTACGATCGCTACAGCGACCAACCGGCTGAAAACGCTGAGTACGTGCGCCGGTTTAGCACCCTATCCAAGACTGCCAGCCGCTAGCGTCGGCAACTGCTAAGACTTCCTAAGGCTCTATTGAAAACTTGTTCTACTTCAGCTGAGTAAAGAGGAAAGTTATTTTTAGTGTAAATAAGTACCCTCCTATTGTCATGCCCGCCCAAACGGCAATCCAGAAGTTTTCTCCAGAGTTTTTGGGGAACCGGATCCCTGCCTGCGCAGGGATGACAATGGAAGGTAGTGCAATCGGGATTGCTTTCCACAATGGCGGGCTGTGAAAGCAATGGCGGAACCGAGGTTGTTTGGTTCGGCTGAAATGTGGCTATTTTGTTAGGTCGTCTAAATCAGTTTGGTAAAGCCGGGGATCGGCAGGGGGTAGTTGCCGTCGGGGCCGGGTTTGACAGGCGGCGGCGTGTCGAAATTGCTCTGTTCCGGCGGTGGGCCAAACTGAAAGTCCGACTTAACCACCTGGTCCCACTCTACCGCTTTACCCGTATAGCAGGCAATTTGGCCCATGATGACCGTCCAGGTGCTATTGATCATATACTCAGTTTGGATTGGTTTGCCCTGCAAGACGGAATCCACCAAAGCTTTTTGTTCGTCGTCGTAGGGGTTATTGTGGGGTCCTTCAAACTTCCAGGCGTTTTCGCCCGTAATCCGGCAATCGCCAAGGTAGCAAACGCCTTTTGTACCCATAATAATGTCGGAGTAGTTGTGGTAGCAGCCGTCTCGGGTTTGGCACATCGCATAAACTCGGGCGCCGCTTGGATACTCATAAACAACAGTATGGTGGTCAAACATATCGCCATATACTTCGCCGAAGCTGGTGGATCGGCCCGCCAGACCAAAACACCAACGGGGCGTTTCCTCTTTCAATGCCCAGGCTACCCGGTCCATGTTGTGTACCAGGGACTGGTTCACATCGTCGCCCGAGAGCCAGCAGAAGTGGTACCAATTACTGAACTGGTATTGGGTTTCCGTAAGTTTCGGGTCTCGTCGCACTAGTTGGTAGGGACTGCGCAGGAACATAGCCTGGGCCGCCACGATCTGGCCAATGGCCCCGTCGTGAATCCGTTTCATGCACTCCTGGTAGCCTCGGTGGAATCGGCTCTGAAGGCCGCAGACAATACTTAGGCCTTTCTGTTTGGCCAGTTGGCAGACGGCAGCCAGCCGCTTGCAACCGGCCGGATCAATGGCCGGCGGCTTTTCCACAAACACATGTTTACCTGCTTTAATAGCCATCTCCGAATACATCGGATGGAACTTCGACGCACAGGCAATCAGCACGATATCCGAGGCTTCGATCACCCGCTGTTGCACATCAAAACCGTGCAAGCACTGATCATCATCGACCAGCACTTGGTCTGGAAACATTTTTTTGAGCCGCTCTCGGGCGGCACGCACCCGATTTTCAAACACATCGCACATGGCCACCAGTTTGACAAACGGGCCGGCCCGCATACTTTCAGCCGCTGCACCGCTGCATCGGCCGCCAGCGCCGATCATACCGATTTTGACCACCTGTTCGCCCCGGGCATGGGCCGATCGGGCAATCGAAAGTCCAGCCAGCGCCGCCGCAGTACCGCCAGCAGCCGCCTTCAAAAACTCCCGCCGCGTCCTGCCCCGGCCAGTCGCTCCAGAACTACCGCCGCCACATCTGTGGGAAAGTTTGTGTTCCATCGGTGGTCCCTTTCCAAAGAAGATTATTCGTACCACTTTAGCCGAATGAAGAAGCTGCCTAGTTTCGCCAAAGAAATGCCTATGAAGGCATTCCCGGGAAGGCAGAAATCCAGCAGAGATAACCCACAGCAAAAAACTGGATTCCTGCTTGCGCAGGAATGACACAGTGCGCCATTTGGCTGAAATGTTACGATTATTCGAAGCGCTGATTCCATACTGTTATAAGCTATTATGCCCCCCAGAAAACTTCAGGTCTATGCCTCCTTGGAAGAAGATATACGAAACTCAGTTTTTCGGAAATAGTGCGTCCAAAGGAAATAGTGCATCCAAAGATATCCAAAAGAGCAAACCATCAAATGGAAAAGCCTTGATGGGAGGCAATGACTCCATGGGTAGAGGGGTTGGCCGAGAAGGAATTCAAAGGGGGACGAAAATTCAAGCAACAGGCGGATTTTACAATGCAGTGCGGCCTTCTTGGAGCAGGCGCAGAGGCTCTTGGAAGGCGGTCGTAATAGCTGGCCCAATGGCGCCGACAAAGCACAAGCCCAATGCCAGAGCAAAACCGCCAGAGATTTTGACCCATGGCACCACCAGTGGCGTCTCCATTCCGCCGAAAAAGCTCACATATTGCGAAATACCGATCCCGCACCAACCGGCCATCACGCCAAAGGCTAAACTCACCGCACAGGCTACCAGGCCGATCAGCACTCCCTCGGCCAAGATCAATCGTAGCAGGCCGCTTCGGGTAAGGCCCACCGATCGCAGCACGCCCAATTCCCACCGACGGGCCCGCACCGACGCCATCACCGTATTGACCACCCCCAGCGAGGTAACCATCAGGGTCAACAGCGGCAATTGGCACATGGTCCAGATCATCGAGTCGGCCCGCTGGATGAGCCGCTCGTAAATATCCTCCGGCAGCGTCACCCGTACCGAAGGGCCGTACATCCTGGCCGCAAACGCCCAGGTGCCTTGCTGATTGACCGGCTGCGGCGGCCCTAGATAGCGCTGAGCTAGCTCCGCCAGCGCCTTGCCTGTCTCCTCCACCGGAACCTGCCTGTCCCGATTCAGCCAGAAGAAGTTGATCTCTTTCAGGTCGAAGTCTTCTCGAACCTGCTCATACGGGGCAAAGACCAAGGCCGCCGATCGACCGCTCCGACGTCGTAGGCCGGAAAACTTCGTCATCCAGTGCCAACCTGGAAGCCGAACCACACCAGCAATCGTATATTCCACCGGCTGGTTCGGCCTATTAGGCGGCACCACCGAAAACCGATCCCCCACCCGAAGCCCCGTAGCCGTCAGGAAATGGTCCGGCACAATGCAGTAGCGACCTTGCTGGAAAAACCAAATCGTATCTTTCGCTGATCCTTGGACAAACTGGAGCTTAAACACCGGGTTCGGCCCGCCGAACGCTCTTTGCGCATCTACGCCGACCATGATCACATTGTCCTGTCGGGTTACTGAGGTGCCGAATCGGCTTCCGGTAATATCCTCGGCCAATCGGGGCTGTTCGACGGCCAGAGGCAGACACTGATCGGGCCGCACACCAGGCATCCGCCGAACCGTTTCCACTTCGTTTTCTGGCAGGCCGCCTAGTTGGAAGGCAACCAACATATCGGGCACCCATTGGCCGGGTTTGAACGGCTCCAGCATGGAGTAGCCCCAGACCATCATCGCTGCATAAAGCCCCAGGCCCACGCTCAGGGCCGCTGTCGTTCCCAAGGTTCGGCCCAGGTGGCTGGAAAGCTGCTGACGCAGTAGCCGTCCATCCAGCCGAAGCACCCAGCCCAATACCGGTCCTAACACCGCCTCCAAGACTACAATGCTCAACGGCGCTAAGGCTAAAAAGCCCAGGGCCATGCTCGTACATCCCACCGCTGCATACACGTCGTATCGGGCTTCTTCGGGCAGTTGCACCACAAAGACCACCAAGGGATTAATGCCGATTAGCACTAAGCCAACAGCCGCCAGGCCTAAAATCCATACCCATTGGGGCCTTTGTGGGCTGGCCGGCGAAAGCACCTCTCCGGGCGGCACCCGGGTGGCCTGCCAGGCCGGCACAATAGCCGCCAGCAGCGCCCCGCCCAACGCACTTAGCCCCGAAAGCCCAATGCACCAAGCGCCCAAACTCACTGGCCCAGTGAAGATCTCCGGTTTGGCCCAGGCCAACACCTGAAGCATTCCCCAGCCAGCCAAGAGTCCTCCGGCCCAACCCAAAAGGCCTAGCAAGAGACTTTCCATGCCGATGATGCCGGCTACTTGCAGTCGGCTGAGTCCAACGGCCCGCAAGACGGCCAATTGGCGGATCCGTTCGGTTACTCCCATGCTGAGCGTGGTGAAGATGATAAACACGGCGGCCAACAGGGCCATGCCGGTGGCCGACCACGCCTGCCGACGGGCGCTAGCTGCCCAAAAACCTTCTTCCTGAGCCGACCGGAGTTCCTCCTGGCCTACCAGAAGCATGGGCGGCTGCACACCGGCCAACCGGGCCAGCCATCGGCTGCGAAAGGCCTGCTGGTCCGCTTGGCTTTGCAGTTTGATACTGACCAGATTCACGCCATCCGGTTTTCGGGCTACTTTTTCAGCCAAAGGCCGGGGCACATACAAAGCCATCGGCGATGGCCCCAACGTCGGACCCGGTCCGCTCATCATCGGCCGACCCGTCGGCGATTGCTTCTGTAACGTCGGGGCCTGAGCTGTCTGCTGCACAATGCCAACCACCTTAAGCCGATATTCCTTAGTTCCGGAAATCACCAGCAGCTCGTCGCCCACCTTCACCTGCATGGTCTCGGCCAACGGTTGGGTGATCGCCGTATGGCGGGCTTTGGGATCGGTCGGATCAATCCACTGACCTTCCACTAGGGGATAGGGCGGCTCTGAAGTCTGGACGCCGATCAGTTTGGGACTAGCGAAAAACATTGGGCGTCGTGGCGGCCCAGACGCACTGCCGGGACGGACGGGGCTACCAGGGCCTTTTTTCGAGAAACTTGGGCCTTCCGGCCCGGCCATACCGCCCGGTCCACTGCCTGAACCGCCGGGTGGGATGGGGCTGCCCGGTCCGGCTGCTGGCCCGCTCATAGAAGGCTGTTTTGATTGAGGGCTTCCTGTGCTGCCCATCCCGCCGAAGCCGCCGGGAGCGTTAAACCCACCAGGTCCCCCTTGTCCACCGCCTTCCCCTGGTCCGCCTCTGAAGCCGGCCATGCCGCCAAAACCGGCCATCCCCGCCCCATCGGGCATACCACGCAAACCCTCTATTCCTCCAAAGCCACCTAGGCCGCCCAAACCGCCCATCCCGCCTGGCCCACCCATTCCCCCTCCTCCGGGCCCCATAAAGCCTTCGGGCCGATCGGGTAGCACCCGGACTGACCATTGCAAACCCAACTCCAGTTCGGCAATGTCCGGGTCCTGCCGAAGTTCCGCTACCAATTCCGATGGCAAAAAACTGGGGTTCGGATTTTCCCCCGGCCTGAGAGAGTCTGCTGTTTCCGGCACAATGAAAAAATCATATCGGCCAAGATATTGGGGCGTTTGGTGGGCAAATTGGGCCAACAGGGCATCGTATCGGCTCACCACCCAAATGACCATGCCGGCGGCGGCCACAATCGCCGTCGCCGCCAGCACCATGCGCAACGGATGCCGCCGAACATACGACCAAGCCAATTTCCAGCAGAGAAGCATCGTTATCTCTCCGAGAAACATCTGCGTTAGCGAAAGAATCCCCTCTGCCCGCCCCGGGAGAGGGTGGACAACCGTTAGGTTGTCCGGGTGAGGGGGCATCCCTCTCCCCACCACGCCAACAGGGGCAGGGGTGAGGGGGCCTTCTTTGCCAAGCGGCCGCCCAGGGAAGCCTGGATTCCTGCTTGCGCAGGAATGACAACAAACCCCAGCTAAGTGAGGGGTCCTCCTCCCCTCTGCCCGCCGCGGGAGAGGGTGGACAACCGTTAGGTTGTCCGGGTGAGGGGCATCCCTCTCCTCACCGCTCCAAGAGGGTGGCATTGCCGAAGGCAATGCCGGGTGAGGGGGCACATCCCTGGGCAAGCGAGGAACCAGGTGTCATCCCCGCGGGGATCCAGGCTGCTTGTGCTGCCCCTGTGTCATTCCTGCGAAAGCAAGAATCCACACCCCTTGTGCCGCCAGCTATGTTATTCCCATGCAAGCAGGAACCCACGCTCCCTTGGTTCTGCCCCTGGTGATCCCGGGGCAAGTAGAGATGCCCACCCCTTAATCTGATTTTTTATCCATCATCTCTTCCCCAGCCAGCAGAGGCCATATTCTGGATTCCTGCTTGCGCAGGAATGACCCCACCGAACCGGACTTTCTGTTTGTGGAGGAATAACCTCTAGGGGAATCTATTGGAGGAAGGAACCTAGCCGGCCACCTCCACCGGCGCCCCGGCGCCGACAATCTCTTGGTAGCGGAGGGCCAGGCGCTGAGGGTCTCGGTGCTCCGATGGAGCAAACTCATGGACAATCTGGCCGTCTTTGAGCACTACAATCCGGTCGGCCCAGACGGCCACCGTCGGTTCATGGGTAACCAGGAGGATAGTTCGGCCTTGCTGTTTAGAGAGTCGATGCAGGAGTCGGCACAGGTTTTGGCCGGTCATGGTGTCCAGGTTGCCGGTTGGTTCATCGGCCAACACAATCGCCGGCTCACAGATTAATGCTCGTGCGATGGCCACTCGTTGTTGTTCGCCGCCGCTCAAGCTGTCGGGCCGATGCCGACGCCGGTCCTTTAGCTCCAGTACTTCGAGGAGCATTTCCAACCGGTCGGCCAGTTCTCGTCGGCTTCGTCCGTCGGCCAAGGCCGGCAGGAGGATGTTTTCTTCGGCTGTCAGCGTGGGCACCAGGTTAAAGGCCTGAAACACCAGCCCGATCCGACGCCGCCGAAATACCGTTCGTTGATAGTCCGACAGAGCGGCCAGGTCTTGACCTTCGACCAAGATGCGCCCCTCATCCGGCCGGCTGAGACCAGCCAACAGGTGCAGCAGGGTGCTTTTGCCGCTGCCGCTGGGTCCCATGACCGCCGTAAACTGCCCCTCCGCCACCCGAAACGATACCTGCCGAAGGGCTTCAATGACCACCTGGCCCTGCCGAAACCGCTTGGTAAGATTTTCCACATAAAGAGGCGTCCGCATGAAGCTGCCTTTGCCAACTGGATGGAAAAATATGTACATGGCTCCTCAGAAAAGCGCTGTCTTTTCTTTGTTGACCGGAAGCTCTGGGGGCGAGAGGAGACAGCAGGAGATTACCAAACATTTTCGACCTCGCCGCCGGCCCGGGTCCACAAAGCCCGCCAGACCTGTACACTGATGGAATCGTCGATGAAATGCACCGCGCCGTCGCAGAACAGGGCGTTTACCCCTTTGGCGTGCCAACTGCGGGCGGCGGTTACCTTCGCCGACAGTTGTGTCAAGTCGGGGATTTTAAAGTTGGGCGGGAATCGGCCGTTCATCACTGGACCGCCCGGCACACTACCCCGGAGCCACCAGGTGAGTCGATTCCCGTCCCAGCCGCTCGCAAACGAATACAACGTGTCCCAATCCCCTCTATCCGCCGCGTCTAACACCGTAGTGGATATAGGTACCTGAAGGCGATAGACGCGGGGATTGACCGAAGCCGATAGGGACAGTGTCCCTCCGGGACCTCGGATGGATTCGGTAAAAGCTAGCGTATTAGAGGTACCATCGCGGATGCTTTCCAGTTTCACCTGGGCATCGACCCAGCAGAGGCCATCCGTAGCGCCAAAACCAGGATGGAAAATGCCGTCCATGCCGCTGCCTTGATTCATCGCATAATTGGCTCCGGCCACAGGAATGGCGGCGCCGGAAGGCATCGTGATGTTATGTACCGGCGGTTCGGGGTCGCTGGGGCACAAAAATATTGGTACCACTTTGGAAGCTGCTGTGTGCAGCGCAGAGGGCAAATCGTTTCGGCCCGGATGCCCCATAATGATCCGAAAGTCGATCAAATCCTGTAAGTGTACTTGCTCACAATACGGCAATATCTTGGCCAGCGGAGAAAAATCGTTCGGATAGTTGCCTGCGACGCTCCAGCCGGCATTGGGCAGCAAGCCGCGCGCCCGATCGATGTAGTTGTGCATGGCCAGGCCGATCTGTTTGAGGTTATTGGCGCATTGGATGCGCCGGGCTGCTTCGCGGGCTGCCTGCACCGCTGGCAATAGCAGCGCCACCAAGATGCCAATAATCAAAATCACCACCAAAAGTTCCACTAAGGTAAACGCCTTCTTCATGTTCCAACACCTTCGTCCCATCGTACACAACTCCTCGAAGAAAAAACCCTCAAAAAAATCCTCTATATCCTCTTTAATCCGTAGGTTTGGGTTCTGCTGGGATCATCGTCCCGGCTGGGCTGAAGGCGGCTGGCAATAGGATAGCGCCAGCAGGGCGAAGGCGGTGCATAGGTTGGCGTCGCCTTCCATCCAGCGGGGATTGGTGTTGACCCAGGAGCCGTCTGGCTTTTGCCGACGGGCCAATTCTTCGGTAAGCTCCCGGCGCCAGTCGTGTCGTCGGCCTTGGGCGTCTTCCACTAGGTCCATCCCGGCGGCGGCCAACGCCTTGGCAAAGGTATGGTAATAATAGTACAGGCCAGCATCCCCCATGCCGGGATTTTCTGAGACACTATAGTATTTCCGTACCCAGCCTAGCACCGCCTTCACGCGGGGATCATCTTTAGTAAGTCCGGCATAGACCATGCTTTTCAGGCCGGCATAGGTCATGGAGCCGTAACTGCGCAGGCCGCCTTCGGGACCTTGGCGCTGCTGCTCAGGCTTTTCCAGCACACAGGTATAGTAGAAGCCGCCGTCGTTGATTTTGGCCGCCCATGGCGTTGTATTATGTTCACTTTCCAGATTTTGGCACCGGCTGACAAAAACAAGGGCCCTTTGGATGGCCGGATCGTCCGGCTTGGCGCCGGCAGAGCGCAACGCTTCGATCAAAAAGGCGGTGTTCGATAGATCGGGCCGACTTTTCGCACTATAACCGGCCCCGCCGTAGTAGAGGTCGGAACGGTTTTTGCCCCTGGTTTCGTCCCAGGGCGTACCACGCAAAAACGCCTCCGCATCTTGCAGAATCTTTTTGTATTGTCCTTGGCTGTTGGCCTGCTGGAAACACAAAAGAGCAATGCAGGTTTCGTAGGTGGCAATCCGGCCACCTGGCGTATAGATGCCGCCGTTTTCTTGGACATATTCTTCCAGGTGTTTGAGGGCCTTGGCGACGGCTGGATCGGCAGGCGTCCGGCCATGGCGGAGAAAGGCCAAGGTGGCTAGAGCCGTTGGCCCCATGCCCATCTGGCCGCTCCAGGAGCCGTTGTCGGCCTGGGCACTGGCCAAATATTGCAAGCCCCGATCCACCGTCTTTTGCAGCAGTTGCCGATCCGGACCTACCGCAGCCAATGGGTTTGCCTGCGGAGAGGCCGCCGTATCCATTTGAGACGTAGCTGGTGTAGGGGTACCCAGCTTGGACGTATCCGGCTTAACCGCCTCCGGATCCGACTGGGTTGCTATCTTTGCTTTAGGTGCCTCCTCCGCCCAGAGGGCCGTTCCTGAGAAGCAGACTCCGAAAATCACCATTCCGACCAACCACTTCTGCATGGGAAACCTCCTTTGTTGTTGTTGGGGTTTTTGCGGCGTCGAGCTTACCTGCCTCGGTCCATACGCTGCACCGCCAGACCGGGGGCTGTCCGCTAAAAAGCAATTTCTATGCCGAAGGAGATTGGCAAAGGGGATTCTTATGGTGCAGCAAGAGGAAGAAGTTTCTGAAGCGCCGGAGAAACCTCTTCGATCAGGCCCAGCACGAAATCGCCATAACCCATTAAAAGACAAGTAGTTAAAGCACACCTTCTTTCACGAAAGTGAGTCCTGTTTTGGCCGGCATTGTGCCGTGGATGAGGAAGAAACCAGGCGAGGCATTCGGAGTGCGTGGGCTGGTTTGGACCGAGCACCCCCTCGGCAGGCATGGTCAGAAAATAGCCGCCCATGTTGATTTTTTCGCCCTGGCCCGGCTTGTTCGGAAAAAGCTAACCCCTCTCGAAAACAGACCGAAAGAAAAGAGTCCAACCTCTGGGAAGTAGCCGAGGGAAATGGCGGGATGAAGAACCTCTAACAAAATGAGCTTTTCTGCCACCCTCCAAGGGGACAGGAGACGCCCCAACCCCGTCTGGATTTTCATGTTGGTTAGAGGTTGTAAGGATGGCTCCCACCCGTATCGTACCAGGAAGGATTTGTTCAAGGAGGAGGAACCACGCTGAAGTCGATCCAGGCGCCGTCCCGTTGGACCCAGAGGAGCTGGCCCGGCTTGGCATCCGGCGGAACCTGATAGAGATGTTTGGTTTTGCCAACAATTTCGACCGTCTGGCCCGGTGCGACTTCCGTCCGATCGCATTGGAGCGTAAGTTCCGGTTTCCCTGTGGGCCGGAGCAAGTAGCTGAAGACCTTTTTGGTCGCCGCCTCTTGGAGGGCTTCCGGCGCAATGTGGACCAGGCCGCGGGAAAACCGAGTAGGCACTGGTCCAAGCTGGCGGCCTTCTTCATCCAAGCCGACCGCCTCGCCGCTTTGGCCGCCCAACCAAACACCCAAGGCACTGCACTTTTGGATAGGGATCAATTCCACCTGGCCTTCCGCTCGCTTAATAGCGGCAAATTGGTTATCGGTGACGGCTTTGTCAAATCGGCTGAGCCGGCCTCGGCCATCGGCATATAAATACTCCGGCGAATCGACATAATCCACGCGGTGGCCGTTCCGAAGGGCACTAAAAGCGACCAGTTTACCGGTCGGGTCCTGAACGAACCAGCCGTTCGGCGGTAGTTCCATTTCGGGCAGTTTCCAGGTTTCCGTCCGATGGCCGTTGACCCAGACCTTTAACCCGTTGGCGTAGGTGGTAACCACCTGGGATCGGCGGAAGGCGCCTGTAGCCACGGCTTCGGTCGTGGGCAGGAGGTTTCCTTTTTCGTCAGCATACCGGATATCCACCGCTTCCTGCTGGGCGTAGGCGGCATGGATTTGCTGAAGGGCAAAATAACTCCGGGCCGCACTGGGAATGCCACCTTCCATGACCAAGAAGCCGGTGTGTCCAAAGGCCAACGTGGCGGCCAGAAACCGGTCCAAGCGTTGGTCCCGTTCCTCCGGCCGGTCGCCCAGTCCTTCACCCCGGCTGAAAAACATCTCCAGATTGCCCATCCCGAAGTTACAACACAAAGGGTGGAGTTTCCGCAGGTCGAAATCCACAAGCCAGGGGTTTTCGTCCAAGCGGGCCAGTTGATCCTGTGCATAGTTGCCGTCGGTTAGGCCACAGTAATACCAGTGGTTGTTTCCCTCGCTATAGACAGGGCCATTCCAGGTGGCCTTTTGATGGAGCATGATTTCCCCGTAGGCGTAGAAGGTGGCGGCAAAGGTGCCGGCACCAGGCACTCGGGCGTCAAAATCCACATAATCCCAAGGTCGAACCGCTGTGTGCACATCACAATAGGCCGTGTCGAGTTGGAACTTCTTCTGGATAATCGGGGCCAGGCGGGCCTCGAACTCGACGGCCCGGGCAGGTTTAGGGTTATAGCAGCGGGGCCAGGCCGGCCGCCACGAACCATCCGAAAGCCGCGTTACACAATCCTCGTCCCAGTACTCGTTGACGGGGGCGTAATCGGTGTAGTTATTGTAGATGCCGTACCGGAATCCCAGAGCACGGATTTTCCGGGCATAGTCGGCCTGACCTTCGTCGCCGCCTTTGCCTGGAGCGGCACGAGTACGAAATGTAAAACTTTCGCCCCCGTCACGCCAGCCGGTCTCATGATCGGTGATCAAGATTTTGCTCATCCCATAGCGGGCTACCCGTTTCCACAGGGCGTAGTCCTGCTCCCGATTGTGGGCCCCGTGCGCCCGCCAAACCCGCTCGCCTGCCACATGCATCCAGGGGGACTTTGGATTGGGTACGTTGGGCAAGATTTCCTCAAACCGGGGCGAAACGGTCAAAAACAGCCGCTCGAAGCAGTCGTTCCGCTGGCCATCGGTGCGCGGCAAATACCGGGCGCCACCGTTATAAAGGGCCCGGTCCCCTTTGACCTCGTTGTGGAAAAACAAAGCCGAGGCATTGGACCGGCAATGATCCACCAGCCCCATGAGGAAAAGCGGTTTTTCTGGCGGCCCCATGACCAAAACAGCCGGCCGATGCGGATAATCGCCTGTTAAATAGGGCAACGTAACCAGCCGAGGATTCTCCACCCCTGCTGCCGCGCCAAAGCGTACCTCACCCACATGCCCGCCCAAGCACCGCACATCCACCACAAGCGACTTTTGCCAGAGCCGAAGCGTGTAGGCAATTTCTACGGTTTTGCCTTCCCAGGGGCATTGCCAAACCGACTCGACCAGATCGCCTTGGCGTTGGCAGCGGAGAAGTTTTAGCCCTTCTGGCGGCAGAGGGGTTGGCTTCTGGGCGGCAACCAGAAACACCCCTCCGCCGTCCATAGGCCGAAACGCCCCGCCCCGGCCCACCCACTGGGCCTCGATGTCGGCCAGCGTACCAGTTGCAGGCCGATACCGATATACCAATTGGCCGTCGTCGCCTTCGTACCGGAACACAAACTGGCCGCCTTCCTCTTGCAGGGTGGTTTTAAATTGGCGGGTGAGATTGTCCGGCAAAATAGTTTCCTCTCGGGTTGGGAAGGGAAGCCTGCCCGGACCGGTGTTGGTACCGGTTGTTTGGCCAGGAAAGGGTTCGATGCCCCGTTTGGGACGGGGTTCAAATGTTAATGGCCGAAGCACCTCCTGATAGACGGCCAGATTGTCGAAATAGAGGGTACGGTCTTCTTTGTTGCGGGCGCCGGTGATCCGAATGCCAGAAAATGCACCGCCCTGCTTGAAGGCCTCGATCTGCGCCGGCGTCATGCGGGCGTGCATCAGAAACCATTCCTTCCACCGGACCGTGCCCAGATGCACCCGGTGTTCTATGCCATCAGGCGTTGTCAGCAGCACGTCGATGCCTACTGGCGGCGTAGTCGGATCCGGCGACCAGCCCCAATTGTTTCCATAGACCCAGAGGTTCACACAATCGACCGGCGGTTTGATCGGCACCGGCTGCGGCGGCCGGATCGTAATGATGGGCTGCTGGCCCATGCCTCGATACACCAGTTTGCCAACATATTTGTCCCAAATCTGCTGCTCCCGGCTTCGGCGCCAGGTGGCCGCCGCATCCTGCACCTGCACGGTCCAGCCTTCCAGGTTTTCAAAATCCACTAGCGGCGGCCTGGTATCCTGCAAGCGGCCAGCCCAATCCATTTCATACGGGCGCTTGCCGACCTTTTCTTCTGATTCTTCTGTCGCCTTCGCATCGTTTGCCGCTTCGGCTGCTTTGGATTTTGAGCTTTCTTTTACTTCTTCCGCTGGGCATACTTCTTTCGCCGTCCAAACAGACCATAACGTCCCAAATACCCAAACACCCACTGCCAAGACAAAACGGACCTTCATACCGGCCTCCTAATGAATATATTTATATCTAGGTTCACCCAAGGGCCTTATGCACTCAAAGTATAGCCAAATTTAAGAAACTATCCGGCCTCTTAACAGTTCACCCAAAGGAAGGGGACCTTTGGAACTTCTGAATAAAATTTTATCGTTATCTTACGGTGCGATTCCAGAGCGGTAAGGAGCAGGCAGCCAGGTTCTCTGGTTTCTCTAGTTTTTTTCCTATTTTGTTCCGTCTGGCCCCTCTCGGCAGTTTTCCTCTTTTGTTTCCGTAGGCCCCCCTTGGCGAGCAACGGTAGCCAGCTCAACCAAAACAAATCGCCAGACTATCCCCCTTCCGATACTCTCAAAGCCAATGCGAACGCGGGAAAAAAACACCAATTTAGAGGAAATATGTTCATATCACTTGAAGATGTTCATACCAGTTGGCTGTCTGGAATTGTCCCCAGGCATGGTCTCTAGTGGCCGACGCCGATGCCGATAAATGCGGCAACCAGGCAACCGCCGCATATGCATACTCAGCGATCTTTTGAAGCCCACATTGGCCGCACCCGCCACCAACCAAACCCCGGTTTCCACACCCAAAACGCCTCACAGGCCTCTGGACAGCGAATGCTATATCCGGGTGAGCTTCTCCTGCCCAACACTGAAGCCAGGGGTGCCAAGCGGCCCGAGGCAACAGGAAACTCTTCGCCCCCGGCGCATGGCTCGTTGGGACTGCTCTTAACCTGCATAGGCCTGGCTGCATAAATAAACGGCTGTCTCCCCACCGCGCGGAAAAGTTTTCCAGGAACCTCTGAACTCGACTTTTGCCATTTTCGCTCACCTGCCAAACGGGGAAAGTCCTAACTCCTTGAAACTATTGGACTTAGGAAAATGGGTAGACAAACAGAGGCTTCGTCATAACTCTTGAAGACAAAACAAGTTAGGGAAAATGGTAAAAGTCGAACTGAAAAACAGGAACATATAGGAAACTATATGAACTTTCGGACCGATATGCATTTGGTTTTCTTACCCGAACCACCCCCTGTAGGCTGCTAGCGAGGCAAACAGTCTCTACAGTGGATTAGAGTCGCTAGAAGTCAAAATGGTATAAAAATATCTCCGTTGAATTTATTCAAAGGTTCCCTGGGTCTGTTGAAACCGTTCCGGTCGGAGGGCTAAACACACCAAAACTAAAGCAAAACCGACCAACATAGGCAAAACCTCCCCAGACTGCGCACAACCTTTCAACAGAGCCTGGTTTCCTCTTAAAAATCCCCTCGAAACAAAAAAACGGATCCCCTGGATAATCCTGAACATATAGTGGACATTGTGAAATGTTGATCTGGTAGGCATTAACAACTGCTATTGAAACATCTAGTATATGTATGGTGCAGCAGGGCTAGCAACCCAATATATTGGGCCAATCCCGGAGGGGGGCCAAAATGGTATAAAAATATATCTCTCGAATGATGCAAAGGTTCCTTGGATTTATAGATTGTCGGGAAATTGGGATTTTGGCGGTTTCCCATGGGTTTTGTCCCACCGGCTCTTAGCCATCAGACTCCTTAAAAACAGGGATTTTGGGATTCCGGGGCATTGAGGAAGGAAACCTCCTTTCATCATAGAAAACGCTTTATAGAAAATGCTTTTTCGGACAGCCTCTTAGCCTGTGCCGGCGGACACCACCCTGCCCTCAAAGCACAAGAGCTTAAAAAACCAGAATTATGGAGAGGTTCCTACATCCCAAAGATTGGGAATAACAACGTGCCAGCTGTTGGGAGACAAACGGCTCTTCCTGTAGCCAAACTGTGGAGGGGACAACTTCTGCCAAAGGAAGAGGCTGTCCTGAAACTGGGATTTTGGCAGTTTCCAATGAGTTAGATCCTCCCACGAAACTCCTTAAAAGCAAGATGTTGGGGATTCTGGGAAATTGAGGGAGAGACCTCCTTTCATCATAGAAAAGGCTTTTCAAGACGCCCTACCAGGCGGAGAACCCCGCTTCTCTGGTTCCTCGGTATGCGGAAGGATCCTACCAAATGTTCCGGCTTTTGGTGAGCATACGAACGGGCTGATCGTTTCTGCCAGTACGAAAGCAACTTTGGGGGAACGGCCCTCACAGCCACTCTGAGGCCATGCTTCTTCCGGTTTTGCTGCTATGCGTTAGGGCGGCGAACTGGCATACCACTCCCGGCTGTCGTAACATGGCCGAAGCCGATAAAACCGCACGTTCTGAATCCGACCGTGCCGAAGGGCGGTGGCCTTCTCTGAAAACAAAAATGTATAAGGCTGATCCTCGTAGATCAAGCGATGGATGCGATGGTAAAGTTCGATCTGCTTCTTTTCGTCGAGAGTGACCCGAAGCTGTTCGATCAGTCGATCCACTTCTGGGTTGCGATAGCCGATATGGTTGGAGCTATCTTGGACGTCGGCTTGGCTGCTGTGCCAAATTTGGAACGGATCACTTTTACTCCAGCTGGTTCCCCAACCTAACATGCAGGCTTCGAAATCCCATTTGCGCAATTTTTGGAGCATCAGTTGCCATTTGGCTGGGGCAAGTTTTACCTCCACCCCAATCCGCCGACAACTTTCCTGATACATTTCGCCAACCGCCCGAAAACTGGGTGAATCGGAAAAGATCATCAGCTCAAAACTGGCCTGGACTTTGACATTATTGATCAGTTTATCTCGGATGCCGTTGCCGTCGGTGTCCCGCCAGCCAGCCTCTTCTAGGATTTGCCGGGCTTTTTCCAAATCGTAGGGGATCGGCTCAATCGAAGGATCACACGCACTCGAACCCGGTAAAAACGGTCCGGTTACCCGAATCGCCTGATTTTGAAACACCTCTTGGATCATCCGATCCACCGGAGTAGCATATGCCAAAGCCCATCGAAGCGACTTATCCTTAAACAAATCCCGTCGCAAATTGTAGCCAATGTATCGGTATCCTGGATACTCATAGGCATGGGGAATGACTTTACCTGCCTTGACATTCGGATGTTCCTGACATTGGAAGAACCGATCTTTTTCGGCCACACCGACCCAATCCAATTCATTCTGTAGGCCCATTTGGGTCGAAGTGTTTGAATTGGGGATACAGCGGTAAATCACTTCGCTAAAAAAGTACGGAGCCCCCCAATAATCCGGGTTCCGTACCAAAACCAGCCGATTATCCCGAACCCACTCCTTGAACATCATCGGCCCAGTGCCACACATCATCCGGTTGGCCCAGTGATTGTTGAACCCCTCGGCAAACTCTTTAGAGCTAAAATCAAACGAGATCGGTTCCCCCCGTTCGTTGACCGAATAGACATGCCGAGGGATGATTGCCACACCGGCCAGAGTAAATTCCTTGGCCAAAAAGTACGGCTTCGTCCATCGGATTTTCACCGTATAATCGTCCACCACACTGACCCGGATTTTATACCGGCGGGAAGGGTCTTTTTCTTCCGGGTCTTCGTAGTAGCTGCGGATATGAGCGGCTTCGATATGCGGATTGAGCACACAGTCGAAGGTAAACTTAACATCCTGTGCCGTAAACTCCTTCTGCGGCAACAGGGTGCCGTTGGGAAGCCGCATCGGATGCCATTTTACTCCACGACGCAGATAGATGGTAAAGGTCAGTTTTTCTGGATCAAAATCCCAATGAGTGGCCAAACACGGCAATAGATTATCCGGATCCGTATAATCAGCCTGGGCCAAGGATTCATACACCCGACTCTGAAAAGCATCGCTGACGGTATCACTAGCAGTAATGGCGTTGATCGTATCCGGATCATTAGGATAACTGAGCCGAAGAGTATCTTTTTCGGCAGGCTTTTGCCCGCCTAGGGTCAAATCCCGCCGTTCTAGCCGGATAACTTTCGGGTCGTTGCTAATGGCTTCGGGTCGTTGTTGGCCGGTGCGAACCGTCCCAGTGCTGGGCAGAGATGATGGGGAAAGGGAATCAGCCTTAGTGATGCCGGTGTTTTTTCCCTCCTGGCTAAGGGCAGAGGGAGTTTGTGGCTCGGAGGTATCAGGTCCTTGCCCACAGCCAGGGCAAATCATCAAGAGTCCTAAAATCACTCCACCTAAGAGAGAAATAGTCCCACATTTCTTATATTCCCGGTTTTTCCGATTGAGTGAGTTTCCCGCTTTTTTCCCAAAATCCCCATCATGTTTCATTGGTAATCGGCTTTGCATATCTCTTCTCCTAGTTTGGGGAATCCACGGAGCTGGCGGACCATAACCGCCTTTTTGGGCCAAACGTAGCTACCGCCACAGCGCCACAATAGGGATTTTGACATTATAGCTTTTCTTTCTCAGGGAGAAAACTTTAGCTACTCGGAAGGGTGCAGCTGAAATTCTGTGAGGCGATTGGGCAGAATAGAAAATTAAGCCACCTGCCTGGAGGGAGATATTTTTACCATCTTGGTTGCCTGGGTGTCTGAGAGGCTGTCCTAAAATGGGGATTTGGCTGGTTTTCAATGGGGTTTGGCCGACCGGCTCCTATCCTTCAGACTCCTTAAAAACAGGGATTTTGGAAATTCTGGGGAATTGGGAGGAAGGAAAACTCCTTTCATCATAGAAAATGCTTTTTCGTACAGCCTCTGACCCAATAGATTGGGTTACTAGCACTGCTAGCCATCTAACATATACCTTTTTACAGCTGAATAATTCAAAGGATTTTGGTTCCTATCCTCTACGCCCCAATATATAGGGTTGCTGCACTGTTAGTCTCCTACATATGGTGGGTGTTGGGATAAGACGGGCCGATACCTCTAGAATCAAAATTCACATTGTTCACTATATGTTCAGTATTTTTAAGGGTTCCGTCATTTTTCAGAAACGACCGTTATTTCAGAGAATTAGGATGGGGGTTCGGCAAATTCGCTATTTTCAGGAGGTTGTACCTCCCAGAGGAGACCCAGTTCTAGAAATTGGTAAAAGGCAAGCTTGGCACGTTGGGCCCAGGCCGGGCCTGGTCTCGCTGTTATACACAAGTTAGAGTTCAGACGCTCGGACATCACTTCAGGCAAAGCAGGAAAACTCGTTGAACAACATAGAATGGATCAAATAGAAAATATAGGCAAACCATTTTCTGAAACCAAAGACCTCCTGATCTTCTAAATGATTTTTCCTAAATTGTGCAATTTATCCAAAGTAACCGTTAGCTTGTTTTG
>JANXAQ010000077.1 GCA_025062105.1 Thermoguttaceae bacterium | reverse complement strand
GCCTAAAGGCCAAGCCACCCTCTCCCGCAGTGGGGAGAGGGTTTTTCTGGATCCCTGCTTGCGCAGGGATGACAGAGGTACCAACCGAAGGCAGAGGCCAGAGGGCAGAGGAAAAAAGATCATGCCTCTCCCCTCCGTGGGAGAGGCCGGCGGCGCCGAAGGCGACGCCGGGTGAGGGGGAATCAAAATCACTTCCTTACAAGACGCGGTTCTATGTTCTGGCTTCCGGCTATCAAAACTCCCTTACTGCTCACCTCCAACTGCCCTCTGCCTTCGGCCCTCTGCTGTCTGGTTTCGGAGAAAGAGCCCCCGCAGCCGGCTTGACTGAGGCCAAGCCACCCTCTCCTGCAATGGGGAGAGGGGTTGTCGCAATAAGCGGCTCCTGGACTTGACTGAACTGTGAAAAACTCCAAAAAGCGACTTTTCGGGAGTGAACTTCCATGGGAGCGTATGGAGTTGCCTTGGCGGCGGCTGTATATTTAGGGCTTTTGACCTCGATTAGTCCCTGCCCGTTGGCGACCAACATTGCGGCCATCTCCTATGTGGGTCGGAGGGTCGGCAGTCCTGGGGCGGTGCTCTGGGCCGGGTTGCTTTATACGCTTGGCCGGGCGGTGGTGTATCTACTGTTGGCCGTGGCCCTCACCAGCATGGCCCTGTCGATGAGCGGTCTTTCCCTCCTATTGCAAAAATCGGTCCATCTGGTGCTGGGGCCGATCTTGATTCTGTTGGGGATGCTGCTGCTGGGGCTTATCACCAGCACCGGTGGCGGAAGCCTGCTGGGTGAAAAATGGCAACGGCGGATCGACCAAATGGGCCTGTGGGGGGCATTTGCCATGGGCGTGGTATTTGCTCTATCGTTTTGTCCTACTTCGGCGGCCTGGTTTTTTGGCCTGGTGGCGTTGGTACTGGGCTCAGCCAGCGGAGCGGCTGCTGTGGCCTTGGAAAAGATCGGCCTTTCGTTCCCTGAAACTCCGTTGCCGGCGGCTAGCTTGGTATTGCCGTTGGTCTATGGCGTGGCCACAGCAGCGCCGGTGGTGCTGATGGCAGCTCTGTTAGCCTACGCTGCCCACTGGGTGGGCAAGGCGTATAATATGTTAGGCGTGGTGGAACGGGTGGTCCGGCTCGCCACCGGCTGGATTTTTATCTTGTTGGGCCTCTATTTTACGTTCGTTTATGTGTTTGAAATAAGTGCATGAATCCTAAGAACACCAACAATCCGTCCGACAAAACACCCAGTCAAAACAATCCGCTCGTTCAGGGGGAACCGTTTCCATTTCAGATAGTTCCCCAGGCTCAAGGTGCGTCTGAGACATCTGAAGGGGTGGACACAGGGCGGTCCAAGGGAATGAGGGTGTCTGAAAACCCACTGGCGCACTGGTCCCAGGCTCGCTGCCAAGGCGCCGAACCTGCCGATGCTGAGGCCGGCCAAGACCTGCTTCGCAAACTCTATCTGGAGATTACCACCGAGTGCAACATGGATTGCCCGATGTGTGTGCGTCGGCAATGGCCGACCGCTGGCGCTCGGATGACGGAAGAAACATTTGATCGCCTATTGGAGCAGGCCCAAAACATACCGACTCTCCAGACGGTGCATTTTGGGGGGGTTGGGGAGCCATTGGTGCATCCGGAGTTTCGCTCTTGGGTGGCAAAAGTGGCCCATGCCGGGTTTCAGGTGGAATTTATTACTAATGGCCTTCTACTGGATGAGGCGATGGCCGAAATCTGTGTGCATACGCCGGTGCAGCGGCTCTTTGTGTCCTTGGATAGCGCCCGGCCCATGAACCAGGCCATCACCCATGCCGAGGTGTTTGAAGCGGTTTGGCGGAATCTGCGTCGGCTTTATGCGATGAAGGTGGCAAGCCGATCGGCCCGGCCCGAAGTCTATGCCCTGTTTGTGGCCAGCCGGGCGAATCTACAGGAACTCTGGGAACTGAAACGTCTGGCCCCGTACCTGGGCTTGCAGGGAATCATGGTAAGCAACCTGGTGCCTTACAGCCCGGAACTGGAGGAGGAGATTTTGTATCGGCATTGGAGCACCGTACCGGCTGGCTTGCCGCCCAGCAGTTGGAATCCCCTGGTAGATCTGCCGCGGATGGACCCAAGCCCGGAGATTTTGGAACTGATTGGACGGCTGCGTGCGCATGGCACGCCGCTTCGGATTGCTGGCAGTGAACGGTATGACGGGGCGATGCGGTGTCCATTTGTTTTGGAAGGCCGGGCGGCCATTGGACCGAGCGGTGATCTGAGCCCCTGTTTGGCCCTTCTGCATTCGTACAAGTATTGGTTCCGTGGGCAGGAGCGGCAAATCCACCGGCACACGTTCGGCAACATCCACCAGCAGAGGCTTGAGGAGATTTGGGGCAGCCCGGCTTATCAGCGGTTTCGGGAGCGGGTGCGTCGGTTTGCGTTTCCGCCCTGCATTGATTGTGGTGGGTGCGATCTGCGCAGCAGCAACCAACTGGATTGCCTGGGCAACCAGACGCCTACCTGTGGGGCTTGTCTTTGGGCGGCCGGCTTGGTTCAGTGTCCGTAGGCGATTTGCCGCCTTCAGAAATTGGCCGGGTTTTATGTTCCAGTTTCCTCTCCGCGCCAGCGGCGCAGGGCTTTGTGCACCAAATGGCTAACAAGCAAGCGGGGCGGCATCCGAAGCCAATGGCTCCGCACATATAACAGCCAACGGGCTGTTTGCCCCAGCCAGGTGGTTTGCCAAGGCAGTTCCGGCACTATCGCCCGGCGGATCAGCAGATTCATCAGGGGCCGAATAGGCCAAGGCGGCTGGTCGGCTTGGGCCTGCACAAAAACCTCCTCCGGAACCAGTCCAGGAAACATCCACCGAAGATGCGCTAAAGCGTACCAAAGTGGACGAGCCAGCTCTAATTGGCGGGCACGTGCCAGAAGGCTTGGCCAAAATTGCTCCTGTTGGCTGAAATGCCTGATCAAATCCACCATATCCACTAGGTCACGCAAAGCGCCGCCGATTTCGCCGTCTTGAAACAGGTGGGCGGCGCTGTGCAGGAGCATATCCTGAGGGCTAAGGATGTACAGTGGCTTTTCGGCTAACTCCACGGCATCGGCCAGCAACTTCTGTGGATCCGGACGGAGCCGGCCGGTTTCCGGCAGGATCGTATGATGTACATCCAGGGTGGTATGCCGGATCCGATGTTCCAGTGGGGGCAGTTCGTGCATCCAGGCTCGATAGTACCGCTGATCGTAGGGGTGGAGTTTGATCGGTTGCCAACCGGCCGCCAGGAGAGTCTGTTCTACTTGGGCTAATTCGGCCTTTGGGACCAGGATGTCCAGATCGGAAAACAGGCGTCCGGTAGCGACAGGTAACGCGGCCGCCACATAGGCCGCCCCTTTAAGCAGCACAATCTTTTGGCAGACCGGCCCAAGCACCCGCTGAACCTGCCGGATTTCCCACAGCATCAGGGTATGGTGTTTTTCGGCCACCCGGGCGGCGGCTTCTAGATGGGGCCGAACCGGTTCCGGAAGCCGATCCGTAAGGTCCAACTGGTGGGCCTGCACGGCCAGCCGACCTAAAAGCCGAGCAGCCCGAGCTTGCCGGACCAGCAGATCCCAATCGGCCAAGGTTAACCTGGCCATTAGTTCCGGCTCTCGGAGAACCTGGAGGAAGCGATTTTTGCAGTGCATCAGGTACGGCATCCGTCAGCCAACCGAAGGGGGAGATGCCGAGACATCTGCTGCCACAGAGTGGTGGGCCAGCCGCTCTAACCATCCCACAGCTTCATCTAGATTACTGTATCGAAATTTATAACACCCATGCGCTTGATCTAGTAGAGCAGCCAGGGTCTGAAAACCGGCGGCCCCAAGCAGACTGTAGTTAAAGGAATTGTCGGCCAAGCGGATAAAAGCCAAGGCTTTGGGCAAAGGAGTCCATTGGGTGGCAGTGCGAGGCGTAAACTCTGGAAAGAGCACCCAGCCGACCGGAGCCGGCTCAAGCATCCGGCAGACGGACTCTGAGGTAGGCCGAACCAAAGCAATGCCTCCTCGCACTAGGTCCGGCAATGTAGGGCCTACCAATCCGAGCCGATCCTGCTGTCGGATCAGTTGAATGGAGGCTCCTTTCAGACAAATGGGCCGAGCCAGCGGGACCAATTGGGCATCGGACAACCGGATCAGCACAATTTCATCGGAAAAAAGCCGCCACCCACGCAGCATCAAGGCCGCTGCCAGCGTGCTTTTGCCCGATTCTGCCTTAGCGGAAAGCACTAACGCCTTCCCGCTGCGTTCCAACACCGCCCCATGAACCATCAGATACCAATGGGCGAGATTGGTTACTGCCCAGTTCAGCCCCCATTCCAATAGCGCCGGCGCTAGACGCCGGGGCTGAGGAAAAAAAGGGATCTGATCTTCAGATCGGCACACCACCTGGGGCCGAATCCAACGCCGCAGCCCCCAACCCGGAAGAAGTTGCACCTGAATGTCGGCAAACCGAGCATCGGCCAACAGCGGAAAAAGCCCATAATAATCGCTTAGGACCTGAACCATTTCAGGTAGCGGCGATTGAATGCGGCATATCACCGGACCGGTTCGGATACACACACCGCTGCGGCGGAGTTGCCGGCGAAGCAACTTTGGCGAACATTCGGACACAATCACGCCGATACCCGCTCAATCAGGTCCAACTGCTCCAATTGGACAAGTAGGGCATGCAGACGATCCAGAGAAAACTCTTCTGCCGTTAGACCAGTTTGGGCCAAAAGCCGTTCCCAGAGATGTTCGGCCGTCTGAGCTCCTGGGCCCAACAGGCGGAGGACTTCGGCGGAAAGGTGATCTAGCAAATGGGTGTCCCCACTCAGAGGCTGAAAGACCAAAACAAAAGGTTCCCCTTCCCAGGCATGAAGCATTAAACCGACCCCGGCTAGCCAATGCCATTGGATCGCCGAGCCTGGTTGCATAATGGACCTGCCGCCTTAAGGAACTAGAAACCGCCGGCATCTTCTTCCGGCCAACCGTAGCCGGAACGGCCTTCAGCCTGTTGGAGCTGGCGGCGGAGTAGTTCGATTTCTTCTTCCGACAGCCCTTTGCGTTTTGCTTCGCTAATAGGGGTAATAACTGTTCCCTGTCCCCCGGATTGGCCCCAGGCGGCCCGATTTCGAAGCGTCAAGATCAACGGAGCCGCGGTCAGCCCAGCCCGAAACAAACTGCGTCGGCTCCGGCGCCGAAGCTCTTCGGCCAAGCGCAAAGCGCCCTGCGGCACGGCTTCAGAGGCAAGCCTCGGACGGTCTGCACTGCAAAAGCTTCGGTCGGTTTGGCTCATGGACGGCCACTCCTTAGACTGACTTTTCATATTATACTTTGCGGGCCTGCAGAATGCTAGCAATCGGAAAAAAAGAGGTTTTTCTTTTATCCCCCCTGCAAGGGGGAGGCAGAAGTGGGCTCCCTCTTCCCCTCCCTCAGCCACCGATTCCGAAGAAAAAGAAACGTTTTAAAAGCGTTAACTCCTTTAACAGCAGAAATTTAGGGCTACGGCACCAATGTAAGGCCACCCTAGAAGTCCTTCTCCGCTTCTGTAGGAGAGACTCCGACCCAGCCGTGTTGAAAACATACCATAAAAGTCTGATGGCTCGAAAACATCTGGGAACCTCATTCTTTCGGGGACTTTTACGCTAAAACCCTCTTTTTCCGGGACTCCCGTAAGGCATTCGGACCCAACCAGGGCTGTTTTGTTCTATGTTTGACAGGAGCCGGGAGGAGAAGGGAGGCTGCTTTCGGACCGGCTTGGCGTATGCCCCCCAACCTAGCAGAGGAGTTCTAGTGGGACTTGGTTGGATCGGTACTTTCTAAAAAAGGTCCTAACTCCTTAAATTACAAGAAGTTAGGGTTACTCCCTTTGGGAGGTCCTAAAATCCTAACTGCTGAAATGCTAACAGGTTAGGACAACCGCCCCTGCCAGTTTTTAGAAAGTACAGTTTGATGGGAGATGCTCTGAAAAAGAGTGGTTGTGTTGAAAGGTTTTAGGAACGGGGGAGATTTTGACAATGATGTCCGTTCTATTCCGCCCTTTTGCGTGTTTGGCTTCCCAACAGAAAAAGGTCTCAACCGAGGTAAAAAGATCGGAAAGAGGGTTTTTTCGTAGGACCTGATATGGCATATACCATCCAGCCTTCCTTCTCGGAAAGACTGTTCCGATGAGAACCAGAACAATCAGGGTAGTTATTTGGGTATTGGCAGCAGTGAGCGCTGGATGTGGCCGCTCCGGAGGGGAGGAGAGCTGTTTGGAAGCTTCTACGGTAGGGAGTGCCGCTTCTGCCAGCACGGAGCGGATTTTGCGAGTCGGTTCGGTTTCCAAATCCCCCAAGAAAGAAATTTCCACATTTAAACCGCTCCAGAAATATCTAGCGGAGGCGTTAAGGCCGTATGGGGTGGCCCGTTGCGAGGTGGTGGTGGCCAGTTCGGTAGAGGAGATGGCGGCCAAGATGCAAAACGGAGAAGTGGATATTTATATCGATAGCCCTTGGCCGGTACTCAGGGTTTGTCAACTTTCCGGAGCGATTCCGATTTTACGGCGGTGGAAAGGGGGCGAAGCGGATTATCGGGCGGTCATCTTTACACGCAAGGAAAGCGGTTTGACAGAGATCAAGCAACTGACTGGGCGAGTGATTGCCCTGGACGAACCGGTCTCAACAAGTGGTTGTTTACTTCCATTGGGGGCGTTGGCGGCAGCAGGGATCCGGCTCCGGCCGCTTGAAGACGCCTCCGCTGCTGTGCCAGCGGACCAGGTGGGCTATGTGTTCACCGGCGATGAAGAGAATGTATTTTTCTGGGTTTTGCGGGGTAAAGCGGTGGCCGGGGCCATGCTGGAAGCAAAGTTCCTTCAATATACAGCGGCTTCGCCAGAGGAGTTTAAAGTGATATTATATACAGATCGTGTCCCCCGCCATATTGTCTGCCAACGTCGGGACCTGGAACCTGCGATGGCCGCGGCGGTTCGAGAGGTGCTTGTGGGGATGACAGAGAGCGAGTCCGGTCGCACCGCCCTCCGGAAATTCCAGAATACTGCCAAGTTCGATCAATTTCCTGGCGGTGCGGATGCCGCCTTGCAACCAGTGCACCGAAGCATGGAACTGCTTCAAGCCCTCGGCCTTCCATAACCTTTGAGGTTTTTCGGTCTTAGATTGTTAGAGCACCCATTCAGCCTGTTAGAGCACCCATTCAGCCCACATGGATAGCTTTTGTGCTTCCTTGTGAAAGCATACCTCTGGACCCTCTGCATAATTCAAGGGGAATATTTTTATATCATTTTGGACTGCTCTGCCTCTAACCCAGCATATAGGTAGGGTTGCTAGCATTACTAGCAGCCAATAGAGAATAGGTGTTCGGGTAGAACGACCGAATGGGTAGAGAATCAAAAGTTTCTAAAGTTCACTATATGTTCAGGATTTTCAGAGGTTCCTTCTTTTATTGGTAGTTTAAAGCTCGCCAAGGGAGGGGTTGCTTGCTTAGAGGTGGCCCGAGTTGGGAAAGCAGCACTGATGGGAAGCGGGACTAGGAAATGGTTCGGCATGTCTCGGTTGACCTGGCGGTTTGCCGGATATACGTCTGCGCTATTGATCGCTTTTTGTCTGGTACTTACGCAGACGAACATCCGTCGGGAGGAGGAGGAAATTCGGACTCGCTTGGAGGAAAAGGGCCGGATGTTCGCTTCGCTGGTGGAGCGGACATGCCCGGACTTTATCGAATCTCTCCATATCCGGCAATTGCGGCTGATTGCCCAGGATATTAGCTCCTATCCTGAGGTAATGTACATTTATATCTTTGACGCCCAGGGCCGGATCCTGACCGATGGCACCGCAGCCAATCCACTGCGAAACCAAGTCCTTACCGACCCCCTGGCCCAAAAAGCCGTCCAGGCCAATCAAATCTCCATGCACTATACTCCCGATCTGTTAGAGGTCTGCACACCCATCTATTTGGGGAGCAGGAAAATAGGCGGTGTGCGGATCGGGCTCTCCACGGAACACATGCAACAGGAAATTACTGCTCTCCGCCAGACGAGTTTTCTCATTGGTGGTCTGTTCATAGGGGCAAGTGTGGGACTAATCTGGCTAGCTACACGAAGGATCGTCCAGCCCATTACGGAATTGACCCAAGCTACCGTCCGCCTTGGCCAAGGGCAGTTCGATCTGAAGCTCGATCTGCAGGCTCAGGATGAAGTGGGCCTATTGACTGAGGCGTTTCAGAAGATGGCCCTCCAACTGAAAACGACCACCGTCTCCCGCACCTATCTGGACAAAATCCTCCAGTCGATGAGCAACGCCCTGATGGTCGTCAGCCCCAGGGGAGTTATTCAGACCGTCAATCCTGCCATGTGCCGGTTGGTGGGGTATCCGGAAGAGGAGCTAATCGGCCAGCCGTGGGATCAGGTGGTGGAAGACCCTGCCGATCTGGAAACCTTTTTGGCCAGGAACGAACCGGAAATCTCCTTCGGCCCTACGGAAAAGACCTATCGAGCTAAAGACGGCCAACAGATTCCGGTACTTGTTTCTGCCTCCTTGCTCACGGAACCCATCTCCGGTTTGGTCTGCGTAGCAGAAGACATTCGGCAACAGAAACGCAGCGAACAAGAAAAGGATGCGCAGCGTCGGCTTTTGGAGGGGATGAACCGCATCTTGCAAGCAGGACTGACGGCCGCCACCGAGGCCCAATTAGCCGAGCAATCCCTTACCGTATTTGAACAGATCACCTCTAGCGCTGGCGGATGGATCGGCCAGTTAAACAGCGAAGGCCGGCTGGACACGTTGGCCATCAGTACACCAGGGTGGCAACTCTGTCAGATGGATCCTGCCCAGGCTCGGGAGGCCATCCACAATATGGAACTCCGAGGTATCTGGGGCGAAGTGATCAAGCACAGCAAGCCGCTCATTGTCAATGATCCGAAGGAGTACCCGGCTAGTATAAGGGTTCCCGAAGGTCATCCGCCGATAAATCGCTTTTTGGGGGCGCCCTATTACCAAGGCGACCGGCTGATAGGCATGATCGCCTTGGCGAACAAGCAGACTCCTTATACCTCTCAGGATCTGGAGCAGGTAACTGTTTTGGCCGGGATATTTGTCGAGGCGCTGATGCGCAAACGGGCACAGGATCAACTCCAGGAGTATGCCGCCGCTCTGGAAAAAGCCAATCAGACGTTGGAAGAGCTTCGCCAAGCAGCAGACTCGGCCAACCGAGCCAAAAGTGAATTCCTGGCCAATATGAGCCATGAAATACGCACTCCTATGACAGCCATCCTCGGTTATGCGGAAATCTTGGCCGAGACCAACCTCACCCCTCATCAACAGGAGGCTGTGGAGAGCATCCAACGCAACGGCCAGCATCTGTTGGCCCTGATCAACGACCTGTTAGATTTGTCGAAGATCGAGGCTGGCAAATTCTCTTTGGAAACTTCCTCTTGCTCTTTGCAAGCGATTTTGGCGGAGGTACTCTCCATGATGCGAGTTGCCGCATACACCAAGGGGCTAGCCTTAAAACTCCAGTATTCCAGCCCGGTTCCGCAAACCATTCACACGGATCCAGTGCGGCTAAGGCAGATATTGGTAAACCTAGTGGGAAACGCCATAAAGTTCACTGATACAGGTGAGGTGCGAATCCAGGTCCGCTGTCTGGAGCCTAACTCGTCTAATCCCCAAATCCAATGCGAGGTAACCGATACGGGCATCGGAATGACTGAAGAGCAAATGGCCCGACTCTTTCAACCCTTCCAACAAGCAGACTCATCCACGACCCGCCGCTTTGGTGGGACAGGGCTAGGACTGGCCATTAGTAAACGCCTTGCCAAAGCCCTTGGCGGCGATATTACCGTACGAAGTGTTCCAGGCCAGGGCAGCACTTTTACCTTAATCATTCCCACCGGCCCGTTGGAAGGCGTACCCATGGTCCAACATCCGGCAGAAAGCAGCTCCTTTCCAGCTATTGCCACTCCCTCTAGACCCACCCGACCACTTAACCCCAAGGCACAACTCCACTGCCGAATCCTCCTGGCCGAGGACGGTGAGGACAATCAACGTCTGCTTACTTTCCTCCTGCAACGTCTGGGGGCCGAAGTGGAAATCGTCGATAACGGACAAAAGGTACTTCAAAAGATTTTCCCACCTCCCCTCTCCCACCAACTCTCTGAGGAGGCCCAGACCATTCCTGAGCCCTTTGACCTCATTCTTCTGGATATGCAGATGCCAGTGCTAGATGGCTACGAAACCGCTCGCCAACTCCGCCAGCGGGGCTACCAGAAGCCAATCATCGCTCTAACTGCCCACGCTATGAAAGAAGATCGTCAAAAATGCCTAGAAGCTGGCTGTGACGATTATCTAACAAAACCGATTGATCGAGAAACCTTTTACACCACCATTACCCGCTGGGTCGTTTTGGGCAGACGAACTCCTTCCCCATCTCCTGCATTACTCGGATAATCCGGTAGGAGAATCTCTTTGATTAGCTCCTACTTTAGCCGAATGAAGTACGCGTAATTCTTCTCCTCTCTCCCGCCAGGGAACATTAAGGAACCTCTGCATCATTCAAAGGGGATATTTTGATACCATTTTGGCCGATCCTTCCTCTAACACAACATATAGGGGCGCTAGGATTGCTAGCCCCCTAATAGATAATAGGGGGCCTGGTAGGACAACAGAACGGCTAAAGAATCAAAAGTTCCTAAAGTTCACTGAATGTTCAGATTTTTGCCGAGGTTCTTTAACCTCGACTTTTGCCATTTTGGGTGTTCCCCCGAAAGGAGAAACCTCTAACTCCTTGTAACTATTGGAGTTAGGAAATTGGGTGAGCAAAGGGAAGTTTCGCCCTAACTGCTGAGGGCAAAACCAGTTAGGAAAAATGGCAAAAGTCGAGTTCACAACTTCTGCCGAATGGAGATTCGTTACTTCTCATCCCCTGCCGAAGCAGGGACCGGTGTTCAGCAAAACACGGGAAAAACCCCGCTCTCCACTTGCGCAGCAGTAACCACGGAGAGTATCTTCTAGATAGAAAATCGCTCTTCTGCCGGCTGAAGTGTTCCTGTTATCCGAGGAAGCTCCGCAAAAGCATGACCATATAGTTAGGCATAGAAATTTTTGGCTTCCTTGGCTTCAGTCGGCAGTTGGTTGCATTTGTTCAAGATCCAGTATATGGGAGTTGCTGTCGGGGCCAGCAACTCGAGAGACGACGTTCGAAAGGGAGAAGCTCAAACTGATATAAAAATGTATTGTATAAAATTAGGCAATGGTCCCAGGCCTAAAGGTCCTGGGAATGGGAGATGGCCATCTCGGGTCCATGCCTGACTCGCCTGCTCTGCACAGCAGGAGGCATTGCTACTCTCAATGGGCAACCGGAGAGGCCTTGGCTTAGCCATATACTATATTGGACATATACTATATTGGAAAAGTCGGTCCTTCCGGAGGCCGCACGAATGGTCGATAAAACCCGATGCCTTCTAAGGCTTTGTATACCTCTTCGAGCGTCTTTTCTCCGAAATTGGGAATGGCCAATAGCTCCTTCGGACGCCGGGCCAAAAGATCCCGAACTGTCAAAATCCCATGCTCCTCCAGGCAATTGGTTGTCCGAACCGACAGCCCAATCTCGGCGATGCTCATGTCCAATTTTTCTTCCATATCTTGCTGGGCAAGTTCTGCTCGATTCAGTGGGATCCGTGTTCCCATAGCTACTCCTCCTTGATCAAGAGAGATTCTAGAAAAGGAAACCCTTCAACCGAAGAAGCAATGTTGTTATCTTTTGTCCAGAATGCCCCCTTCCCTTGTTATTCCCCTAAGCGGGAAGCAGAGCTTGTTGCCATTTTTCCTAACTTAGTTTGTTTCCAACAGTTACCGGGAAAGTTTCTTTTGTGCACTCAATTTCTTAAGAGGCTATCCAAAAAAGCATTTTCTATGATGAAAGGAGGTTTCCTTCATCAATTCCCTAGAATCCATCCAAAATTCCTGTTTTAAAGGACTCTGAAAGATAGAAGCCGGTCGGCCAAAACCGATTGGAAACCAGCCAAATCCCCATTTTCGGACAGCCTCTAAATCCGATAATTCCAGGGAGTTAGAGCTTTCTTCTTTCGGTAAAAGGCCAGAAATGGCAAAAGTGGCGCTTCGTTGTTTTGGAAGAAGTGGATTCTTACTTTTGCAAGGGTTGACAGAAGCAACTTCTCCGTTTGGGGGAACTGTTACATGTAAGAAACGAACTCCTTTTCACAGACTGGGAAGGTTAGTTTGGTTTGGTTTGGGTAAAAAACTGTTGGGCGGCTTGGAGGGCTTCGGCCAGTTTGTCGGGCAGTTTGCCGCCTGCTTGGGCCAGATCGGGCCGGCCACCGCCGCCTCCTTGGAGGATGGGGGCTACCTGGCGAACCCATTGGACGCAGTCGAATCCTTGTTCGACCAGGTCCCGGCTGGCCCCAGCCACCAGCAGCACCTTTTCTCCATCCTGTTTGGTGCCCAACATGACTGCTACGGAGGAGATTTTTCGACGGATTTGATCGATCAGGTTTCGCAGCAGGGCGGCATCTGCTCCGGGCACTTCCGCAGTAATTACTCGACGGCCATCGGCCAGTTCCGTGGCCTGCTCGATCAGCTCGGTGACCCGCACCAATTCTTGTTTCGGTGTGGTGGCTTGTTTACGGAGTTGCTTATTTTCTTGCAAAAGGGCTTGGACTCGCATGGGCACTTCCGAGGGGGAGGTCCGCAGCAATAGGGCCGTCTGGCCGAGGAGGCTCTCCATGTGATGGATATGTTCCCAGGCTCCCATTCCAGTCAGCGCAGTTATCCGTCGGGTACCGGCCGAAATGCTTTCTTCGCCCACGATTTTGAAAAGTCCCACCTGTGCCGTATTGTCCAGATGGGTGCCGCCACAAAGTTCCTTGCTGAACTGCCCGGCTGTTACTACTCGGACGATATCGGGATATTTTTCGCCAAAGAGCATGATGGCTCCAATTTTCTGGGCTTGCTGTTTTGGCATGAGTTCCCACCGGACCGGCTCGGCGGCCAAAACAAGCTGGTTGACCTCCCGTTCAATAGCCGTCAGTTGCTCCGGCTCCAAGGCCTTCGGATAGTTAAAGTCAAATCGCAGAACATCCGGTTCGACTTTGGAGCCTCGCTGTTGGGTCTGAGGGCCCAGATGTTTGCGAAGTGCATAATGCAATAGATGGGTGGCCGTATGAGCACGTCGAATCGCTGCTCGCCGTGGCGCGTCTACTTCGGCGCGGACCTTATCTTTGTAACCGACCTTACCTTGCCGCAGGTAGCCGACATGGAGCGTAAATCCAGAATCGATTTGGGTATCGACGACTTCAAAGCGGCCGCCGGGCCAGCTGATTTGTCCAGTGTCGCCCACCTGACCGCCCATCTCCCCGTAGAAGGGGGTTTTATCTAGGATCAGAGCAGCCGGTTGTTTGGCGTCGATGTCGGTAAGCTCGTAGCATAACTGGCCGCCCACCAGCAGGCCGATGACCGTGGCCTCTTCCACGACCAAGCTCTCATAGCCGACAAACTCGCTACCCGAATAGGATTTTTTCAGCACATCGAGCGGGCCGCTGACAAACGGCCCCAGGCGTTGGCCAGCTCCTGAGACCTTTTCATGGGCCTCCTTAGCCTGGCGGAAGCCATCCCAATCAAACTCCATGGCTCGATCCGAAGCCAGGTTTTCCAGTAGTTCCGGGGGAAACCCGTGAGTCTGCAACAGGTCGAAGGCGGCCTTTCCGGGCACCATCCGGTGTCCGGCGGCTGCCAATTCTTCCAGCAATCGTTCTGCTCGGGGCAGCCCCTCCTCGATGACCTGCAGAAACTGTGATTCTTCGTAGCGGATACCGTCGGCAACTCGCTGGGCGGTTTCCATTAGCTCTGGATACGGCTGGCGCATCAACTCCACTACCACCGGTACCAACCGATACAAGAACGGCTCCCGCACACCGATCTGATAGCCGTCCAACATCGCCCGGCGCAGAAGCCGACGTACCACATATCCCTGTTTCTCATTGCTGGGATATACATTTTCATGAATAGCAAATGTACATGCTCTGATGTGGTCGGCAATCCGTCGGAGACGGCAGCCGTCTTCGGTGGTCGGCTCATAGCGCACATGGCAGACGTCGGCCGCCGCCTCCACGATCGGACGCAAAATGTCGATATGGAAATTGCTCTCTACCCCTTGCAATACCGAGGCCATCCGCTCCAGTCCCATGCCGGTATCGATATTTTTCTTCGGAAGCGGACGCAGATTGTTCGGCGGAGGACCAACCCGATTAAACTGGGTGAATACCAGGTTCCAAATCTCCACCTTGCCAAACGGTGTGTGGCAATAAATCTCCGAACAAGGCCCACAAACACCATCCGGCCCTTGACTAGGCGCACTGGCAGGCCAAAAGTTTTCATCCTCGTCCATCCGGGCTAATCGTTCGGCCGGTAAACCAATCTCCTTATGCCAGATATCGTAAGCCTCGTCGTCGTCCAGATATACGGTGGCCGAAAACCGATCCGGATCTAAACCCAGCCACTTCTTACTGGTCAAAAACTCCCATGCCCAGTGGATGGCCTCCCGCTTGAAATAATCTCCGAAGCTAAAATTGCCCAGCATCTCGAAAAACGTATGGTGGTAAGCGGTCCGGCCTACCTTGTCGATGTCGCCGGTGCGAAGACATTTTTGGCAGGTCGTTACCCGGGTAAACTCCGGTTTCTTTCTGCCTAAAAACTCATCCTTAAATTGGTTCATCCCCGCCGGCGTAAACAGCACCGTAGGATCCCCTCGGGGGACCAATACATCGCTGGGCCGCCGAACGCAGCCTTTGGTCTCAAAAAAACTTAAGTACGCTTCCCGAAGTTCGTCGGTCTTCATCGGTCGGTGATTTCCTTAACCCTAAAAAGCTCCCTAAGTTTTACAAAAAATCGCTCTCCAAGGAAATAATCCAATCGGGGGGCATGCCTCCCATCCAGTCGGGAGCAATTTCTCAAGAGCATCTCTCCCGTTGGTAGGCCGGGATCGAAACTCCCCTATTCGCTCACCCCCCAAAGTGTATTGCCTGAGGAAAATCTCCCAGGAGCTGAAACCTACTCTGCTTTCTGCTTGTCCCCAAAGGCCGCAAGCAGTCTTTTCCATTCAATCCCTTGCCGAAAAACTCAAACCCATTATTATACCCCAACAGGGTCAGAATAGAATAAACCCCCTGGATGTTACCGCTTGGAGATTACCCATGTTGTGCATCCTTCCTAGATTATAAGTTGGCTGGTTGGAAAACCTTCGACCTCAGGACCTCCGTTTTTGGGGCTTTCTTATAGGCAATTCCCATTTGGCATTGGCCCTAAATGGGGTATAACCTTCTACCCAGGATCTCCATTTCTTCACCCTAAGTAATAAGGTTGTTACTGATGAACACTGAGAATTTAAACCCTTCAGCCCCTGAAAGGGGGTATTGGGAGTCTTTGTACCCGGCCAGGCAAGATCAACTGCCTTACGATGCCTTTTTGCTAGTAGGTTTTGGGGGGCCGGAACGCCCTGAGGATGTTATTCCTTTTTTGGAAAGTGTCTTGGGCGGTCGGCAACTGCCGCCGGAACGGCTTCAGGAGTTGACAGAACGCTACATGCTCTTTGGCGGCCAAAGCCCGCTGAACGCGCAAAACCGGGCGTTGCTGACGGCGGTCATTGAAGAGTTTCGAGCTCATGGGCTGCCGCTAGCTGTCTATTGGGGCAATCGCCATGCACCTCCGTTGTTGGAGGAGGCGATCAGCCAGATGGCAGAGGACGGTTGTCGGCGGGCTTTGGCCTTTGTAACCAGTGCGTTTGGCTCCTATCCGGGCTGTCGGCAGTATCAAGAGGCGATTCAAAAAGCCCGGAGTTCTGTGGGGCCGGCAGCACCGGAGATCGACAAACTTCGGCTTTTTTTCAATCATCCTGGTTTTATCGAGGCGGTGGCCGACCGTGTCCGAACCACTTTTCGCCTATTAGGTGGGGTGCGTTCCGATGAGGTGGAGGTTTTGTTTACCGCTCACAGCTTGCCGGTGGCCATGGCCAAGACAAGCCCTTATCAGGAGCAGCTTCTGGAGGCGTGCCGACTGGTGGCCGAAGCCTTGAGTTGGCCGCACTGGCAACTGGTCTATCAGAGCCGATCTGGTTCCGCTACGGAAGCCTGGCTTCAGCCGGAACTGCCTCAGTATCTTTACCAGCTTCGAGAGCAACAGCCTGGGGTGCGGCATCTGGTGTTTGTTCCGATCGGCTTTCTGTCAGACCACATGGAGGTGATTTACGACTTAGATGTGGAGGTGGCCGGGGTGTGTGAAGAGCTTGGTTTGCAGTATCACCGGGCAGGGACCGTGGGGGTGCATCCGCGGTTTGTGCGGATGATTCGGGAGCTGGTGCTGGAGCGGCTGGATCCGGCCTCGCCTCGGCTTGCCCTGGGCAACTTGGGACCGAGCCCCGATGAATGTCCGCCCACCTGTTGTTTACCTCTCGGCATGGCGGATAGGCTGGGTTGACCTTCGGCCAATCCAGCTGAGAGGGCCCCTCATCCAAAGTGGCCGGCACATCGCTAGAAAGGCATCCTAGGGGTGGAGCAACCCGTTTATGCTCGCCAGGGGCGTTTGCGGTTGGCAGCTTTTTGGATCGCTTCGATAGCAATGCGTACGTCAGCTTCTACCTGGAAATCGAACATACCTACTACGATAAAGTCCGCTCCGTTTCGGAAGGCATAGCTAAAGCCTACGTTCGGATGGATGGCGCCGGCGGCCAATACTTTAAATGCCAACCACGGCTTTTCGACCTTTTCCATAAATTCAGCGGTCTCTTCCGGGTTGTTGCACCACATGGCGTCGTTGTTGGCGTTATGGTCGTTGGCATTGGGCATAAGCCAGTCGTATTCTTTGCGATGTTCTTTAGGGGTGGCCGACCAGTAGCGATCCGTGTGGAGGGTTTTCATGTAGAAATCCACCGGGATTTTATCTCGCTCGCAGGCCATAGGGATTTGCAAGGAATGGCTTCCGACGCCTGCGGGTAGTTTTTGTTCATGGATCAGATCGACCATCTGAGCCAGCGGTTCTGTGCTGCCGCCGTGCATGAAATGGTTGTCGGTTACCCCACCGTGCGAGTAGATCATCGTAGCGCCCATATCCACCTGACGCTGGATGATCTCTTTCATCTTTTTTCGGTCTTCCTCCAGCGGTACGCAGACAATTGTTTGGATTTTCGGGTTCCGATGCCGATTGTATTTGCTGATCACGCCCCAGCAGGCTGGGTCCAGTTGGATGGTATTGATCCCGCAGGCCATAGCCAGGTCCAGGGTCTGGAAGACTTTGGCCTCGGTGTTATATTCGCGGAAAAGTCGGGAGACGTAGATGAGGTCTCGACTATGGGCCCAACCGCCGATCAGGTTACCCCCGATGATCAGTCGGCTGAGGCTGATGCCGGCGATTTTGCCGCACGGCAAACTGCCGGGCGGAATATCCGTAAGCGGTTTGTCCGGCGGCGGGGGGACATTTTCTGTTTCTGCCGGTTTGGCTTTGCCTTCTTCCATGGCCGCCAAAAGAATCTGTTCTTCCAAGCTAGCCGCCAACCCAAACCCACAGGCCCCAAGAATCCCACGGGCCAAAAAACACCGCCGATCAGTTCTCTCTTCCATTCTGAAACCTCCTCGGAAAATTCGGCAGCTCCTTCTTCAACGCCTCTGCCTACTAATACCTCATCCAGGTGAACCTCCCTTTTTCCGCCGGAGCTGACCATCAGCCTATTTTCTAGCTTAACCCATTCCCCCTTACAGGGCAACAAGAACCTGGCACTTGGGTGCGGCTGATTTTTTGTGGTTAGTTTAGGGGAGTGTTTCAAGATAGATCGCTTCCTGCCCCGTGGAAGCCTTCCTCCCTGGGAG
>JANXAQ010000180.1 GCA_025062105.1 Thermoguttaceae bacterium | reverse complement strand
AACCCAAGCCGGAAGCCCCGGCGGAAAAACCGGCAGAAAAGCCAGTTGAGCAGCCTAAGCCAGAAGCTCCGGCGGAAAAACCGGCAGAAAAGCCTGCTGAGCAACCCAAGCCGGAAGCCCCGGCAGAAAAACCCCAATCTCAAAGCCAGCTTCGGCTTTGGAAGGATGCCAGCGGACAATACGAACTGTTGGGCGAGTTTGTGGGTTATGAGGATGGCAAGGTCCGGATCCGTTCGGCAGAGGGCCGGCATTATCGGATTGCTTTGGAGCTTCTGAGCCAGGCCGACCAAATGTTCGTCCAAGCTCATCTTTGCCGGTTAGTTATCCGGTAAGGAGTGCTGTTCGGGGCCCAGCATGCTGATCCTGATGGGTGAACTTAGGAGCTGTCCTAAAAGCATTTGCTATGATGAAAGGAGGTTGCCTTCGGATCTCTGGGATTCCCAAAAACCCTAAGAGAAATCGAGGGTAGGGATCGATCGGCCAAAACGCATGGCAAGCCTCCAAAATCCCCATTTCAGGACAGCGTTTAATGTTCAAAAGATAGACAAAGCGGCATAGTGGACGAATAGATGTCCAGTGTGCCGCTTTTTTTATGGAATTTAATGACCGGCTCCAGTTCAAAGGGGTTCTTTTCTTTTGTCTGCGGATCGGATATGTTTCGTAATCATCTGGTTCTAAGGAGTGCTGAAAATGATCCGGTCGCCGGAGTTGATGAATCGAGAAGACACGGCCCTTTTAGTGGTGGATGTACAAGAGAAGTTATTGCCGTGGATTTGGAATCGAGAGTTGGTTGTCTGGAACATTCGGAGGTTACTGGATGGAGCCAAAGTGTTGGGAGTCCCGGCCGTTGGCACCGAACAATATCCGGAGGGCCTTGGGCCAACGGTGGCGGAACTGGCCCAACGTCTTGGCCCCCTGCCTTCCAAACTGGCTTTTAGTGCAGCCGGTTGCGAAGAAATTTTCGCCCCCCTGCGTGCCCAGAATCGTGATAAGATTTTAGTTACGGGCATTGAAGCCCATGTTTGCGTCCAGCAGACGGTCTTAGACTTGTTGGCCGATGGCTGGCAGGTGTATGTAGCAGTGGATGCGGTCGGATCTCGGTATGAGGTGGACTATCGGACAGCCCTAGAGCGGATGCATTCGGCCGGGGCGGTGTTGACGACTACCGAAGCCGCTTTGTTTGAGTGGTGTCAGCAAGCTGGTACACCGGAGTTTAGGCAGATCAGCCAGTTGGCCAAGGAACATCCGCCCCTAAAAAGTGGTCTTGGCACCGAGGCATAATAGCGTCGCCGCATAGAGGCCACTTGCTTGCATCCGAACCAACCTATCTCGGATTGGCTGGAGTTTTGCTACTTTTCCTAACTGCCTTTGCCTCCAAGAGTTACGACGGACCTTCCTTTTGTTCACATAACTTCTAAATCTAAAATGCTAAGAGGTTGAGGCTCTGTAGAAACCGTTTCCGGTCGGAGGCCTATACCAAAACCGAAGCAAAACCGACCGGTATGGGCAAAATCTCCCCAGACTGAGGATAACCTTTCAACAGAGCCAGAGGTTGTCTGAAAAGGAGGTAACCAATCTTCCTTTTCCAAAGGTCGGTGAAGGCTCTGGGTAGTCAAGGTGCCCAAATCCTGGCTGTATCTCCTCCTGGTGGTGGAAACAACTTGGCAGCCGAGCGAGCTAAAAACCTCGTTTCAGACAGCCTCTAAGCAGTTAGCATTTTTTACTTTCGGTAGGAGCCAAAAATGGCAAAACCAGAGTTTATTGAGCAATTGCGTGAACGTAGTGGGCCGGAGTTCGTATCCTCTGGTAACTTTCCCGTCTGAGTTGACAAAGGGTAACAGTTCAGCCGAATGATTTGGGCCTATGTTTTACCTTTCTCTTTCCGATGCTCTTAAAGGTTTGGGCAACTGGAATGGGAAAACAAACAGGGTTTTTTGTGCCCCGCAGCCGGCAAGCTTCTATCGGCCGGGATATCCTATCCCCCAGCCAGGCAAATTATTTCTCTTGGGTGAAGTGTTCCGAGAAAAGCCATTTGGGAACATTCTGCCGAATGAGGAAGCCGCGGTTGTCATCCCCTCGAAAGCGAGGTTCCAGTTTGGTAAACACACTAGACTAGATAAGAGAATTTGGACTCTCGCTTGAGCGGCAATGGCAATGGCATTTCCCAGGATTGTTTCTTTATGGATCCCTTGGATCAGGTGGGACCTGTGAATACCTCATGAACACGTCAGAACCGAGTTATCAAAACCTGGTAGAATGGCTAGCCCGGTATGGGCAGGAGCATGTGTTGGCGTTTTGGGATCGACTGGGCCTGGCAGAGCGTATTGGGTTAGCCCGGCAGTTAGAGCAGATCGACTTGGAGCTGCTTAGTCGGCTTTGGGAGAGGGGGTTGGTTTGCGAGGATGTAGCCAGTTTGTTGGAGCGAGCCGAGTCGCCGCCGGGGGTTCGGCTGGACGGAACTGGACTGCCTTTTTCGTCCGCAGAGGCCCGCCATCAGGGGGAGCACCTTTTGCGTCAAGGCCGGGTGGGCGTCATCTTAGTGGCGGGCGGGCAAGGCACGCGGCTGGGCTTTCCGCATCCGAAAGGGATGTTCCCTATTGGGCCGATTTCCCGAAAAACGTTGTTTCAGATCCATTTGGAAAAGGTCTTAGCAGTCGGTCGGCGGTATGGGGTGCGGGTACCCCTTTATGTGATGACCAGCCCGGCCACCGACCAGGCCACCCGAAACTTTTTGGAAGAGCATCAGTTTTTTGGCCTGCCCCGGGAGGACGTGGTGGTGTTTTGCCAGGGCATGATGCCGGCGGTGGACGCCCAGACCGGCAAACTGCTTTTGGAGGGGCCAGGTCGGTTGGCCCTTAGTCCCGATGGCCACGGGGGCCTGATCCAAGCCATGGCCCGCACCGGAGCCTTGCAGCACGCCCAACAACGGGGCCTGGAACATTTCTTCTATTTCCAGGTAGATAATCCGTTGGTACCGGTCTGTGATCCGCTGTTTTTGGGTTGGCACCTGTTGGCCCAATCGGAGATGACCACCCTAGTGATTGCCAAGCGGCATCCGTTAGAACGGGTGGGAAATGTCATTTCGGTGGATGGCCGGCTCTATGTGATTGAGTACAGCGATTTGCCGGAGGAACTAGCTCATCGGCGAAAGCCGGACGGCAGCCTACTGCTTTGGGCCGGCAGTATTGCCGTGCATGCGATTGGAGTGGATTTTTTGGCACGGATGTCTCAGCAGGCCGATCAACTGCCCTTCCATCGGGCTAGAAAGAAAGTGCCGTATGTGGACAGCCAGGGCCAACTGGTCCATCCAGATCAGCCCAATGCCATCAAATGGGAACGGTTTATTTTCGACATCTTGCCCTATGCCCAGCGGGCCATTGTGGTGGAAGGGGATCCTCAGGAATGTTTTGCTCCGTTGAAGAACGCCTCCGGTGCCAAAGAAGATACTCCAGAAAGCGTGGAGGCTCAGATGTCAGCGCTTTATGCCCGGTGGCTTCGATTGGCCGGAGTCGAAGTGGCCGACGGTGTGCTGGTAGAAATCAGTCCCCTATTCGCCTTGGACGCCGAACAGCTCCGGGCCAAACTCTCCCCCGGAACCCGGATCAGCGGGCCAACGTATTTTGGCTAGAGGTCAATCTGGGCTGGATTTCCGCTTTCACCGGACTAACTAATGAGGGAGGCTGAAACGATGCTTCATGCGGTGATCATGGCCGGCGGCAGCGGCACGAGGTTTTGGCCGGAAAGCCGAAGCCATCGGCCTAAGCAGCTACTTCGGATGTTCGGCCAAAAGAGCCTATTGCAGGAGGCGGTCGAGCGGCTTGGCGGCGTGGTGGCGTTGGAGCGAATCTGGGTGGCTACGACCCAGCAGCTTGCCCCAGCCGTAGCCGAGCAATTGCCTGAACTTCGGCGGGATGCCATCCTGATTGAGCCGTGCAAACGGGATACCGCCCCCTGCATCGGTTTGGCCGCCCTCCGGCTGCTCCGAGATGATCCAGATGCCACGATGGCTGTCCTGCCAGCCGATCAGCGGATCGCCCCGGTGGAAGCATTTCAGCAGACCCTTCGGCTGGCCGAGCAATTGGTTCATGAAGACCCAAGCCGACTGATCACCTTCGGCATCCGGCCCACTTACCCGGCGGAGACCTTCGGCTACATTGAGCGGGGCGAACCGATCCCATGGCAGCCTTCCGAAGCAGGAATTCCTGTGGCCTCAGAACCGGTGGCCGGCTCCCCTGCCTCAGCACCCAGCTCCCTTGGAAGAACGGAGGCTGGTCCGCAGCAATCGGGATGGGATGCTCAGAAAACCGAATGGCCCAGGGTATATCGGGTCCGCAAATTTCACGAAAAGCCAAAGGCCTCTGTGGCCCAACAGTATCTGGAAAGCGGTCGGTTTTATTGGAATTCGGGCATCTTTGTGTGGAAGGCTAGGACCATTTTGGACCAACTGCGCCAACACCAGCCGGATATGTATGCTCATTTAGAACGGATTGGGCAGTCGGCTGACACCCCGGCGTTTGACCGAGTATTGCAGGAAGAGTTTTCGGCCATTCGAGGCCTTTCGATCGACTATGCCGTCATGGAAAAAGCTCAAAATGTGCTCGTCATCGAGGCGCCGTTCGGGTGGGACGATGTGGGCAATTGGCGGGCCTTGGAACGCCTGCTCCAGGCTGATGCAGCAGGCAATGTGCTGGCCGCCGAACGGACCCTCCTCCAGGATACCAGCAGGTGCATTATTCGCAGCACCGATCCGAAGCATCTGGTCGTAGTGGTAGGGTTGCAAGACCTGCTCATCGTGGTAACCCCCGATGCCACCCTGGTGGCCGACAAACGCCAAGAGGAATCGCTCCGGAAGATTACCCAATGGCTAGCCGAGCGCGGCTGGACGGAATATCTGTAAGGCGATGTTCGGGCAACCGTCTTTGCCACCTTTTGCCAGATAGTAACATGTCAACCGAGTGAAGAATTGTACCTATCCTCAGGGTGGGAGAGGCCGGCCGAGCCAAAGCCCATGCCGGGTGAGGGCGCGAGCCGGCTGTTGGCCTTCCACGGTGAGGGAAATCAAAAATCGCGTCCTTACAAAGGCGGCTATGTGTTCTGGCTTCCACCTCTCCAGACCCTCTTACTCCCCACCTACTGTTGGCCTTTAGTTTATGCTTTCGGAGGTAGGTCCCCCTCACCCGGCTAGCCTGACGGCTAGCCACCCTCTCCCGCGGAGGGGCGAGGGGATTTTCTGGTTGGGCGGGAATGACGTTAGTGGCCCCCCACATCGGGCCGGGCTAGTCCGGCCCATCCTCTCCCACGCCGAGCAGAGGGAAGGTTCTAGATTCCCCATTGCGCGGGAAATGACAACCTAGGGTTTTCCTAGCAAAAGGCAAGAGAGTTCTTCATCTGGCTGAAGGGGTACCTGTTTTTGAGGAGAGCCTATCGGCCCTAAGCTCGACTTTTGCCAATTGTAGCTTCGGCGCGGAAGAGGAATACTCTAACTCCTTATGAATATTGGCATATTGTATGCACAAAGGCATCCTTCGCTCTAACTCATGGAAACACAAGGAGTTAGGAAAAATGGCAAAAGTCGAGCTAAGAGGCTGTCCTAAAACGCATTTTCCATGCTGAAAGGAAGTTTCCTTCCTCCATTGCCCAGAATCCCCGAAATCCCTGTCTTTAAGGAGTCTGCAGGATAGGAGCCGGTCGGCCAAAACCCATGGGAAACCAGCCAAATCACTATTTTAGGACAGCCTCTAAGTCGCCCATGCGGGGGAGGTATCTTAGACCGTTCACCCGGGGCGATCGGTTTGCTTTCAAAACTCTCGGACCTAAGTCGCCCCTCTGGGGGCGCTTATCTCTTAAAGAGGGCAAAATATCCATGCCAAGGCGGTCCTTCATTGGACAACAGACGGCCCTAGCTAAGTTTCTACCCCTCTTCGACTACTCCATACACCCCCTCCTTAGGAGGGGCCTTTTAAGATTTTTTTAAAAAATCCAAAAAATTTTTGCCAAATTGTTGACATGAAGGCGGTCGGGATTAAACTAGGCAAATAGAATCACCCTCAGTCAGGGGGGGCCACCAAGAGCTTCTGAAGTCCGACGTGGCACCGTCAAAAAGGTGCGGAGGTGTAGTTTCGGGAGGTTTTCAAGGAGTTGCTGAGTCCAGGGAAGTGGATAGGTGATGCAGGAAATTTATCCATTTGTTCAATGGTTTAAGGGAGTTGCTTCCATGAGATACGTTCACTTTAAGTTGGCTTTGAGGATGCTGACGGTGTTCGGTGTGGCCGGGGCGTTGGGTTTGGGAGGCGCTGGCCTGTGGGCCCAAACGCCCAATGGCTTCTGGCGATTCGACAACGCCACTTTTGGCGTGGGCGGCACGGTGCCTTCGATATATAACAATACCCAGATGCAAGGAACTATCGGTATTAATACGTATAATGCCAGTTGGCCGGCAGGTATCTTAGCCCCATCGGCCGATGTACCAGGAGTGCTTACCAAGGACCCGATAACGGGTTTGGAGTATCCGAATCGGATCTCGGCCTATTTCGAGCCCTATCCGCGAACGCGAATTCCTCCCAACAATACAATCCCCAATCAAGATGAAATAAACTACCAATATATCCAAGTGCCATCCAGTACGTTGTTAACGCCTTCTGCGTTTACGATTGAGTTTTTCATGAAGGCGCCTGCTCAATGGCTTTGGCCTGGCATTGTGGTGGTGCGAAAAGCGCCGGAAGTCCCGTCCTCGCACTCTTGGTATCAAAAAGACGTCGTCTATTGGGGGGTGGGCAAAGCTGATAATGAATTCCAGTTTCTTCGAGTCGATCCGGACGGCGGCGCCAATAGTGTGGCTACCCGTGGCGCCTCGACCGCCGATGGCAAGTGGCATCATTTCGCATTTACCTACAGTGGGGGGACATGGACATTTTATCAAGACTATGTTCAGCTTGGTACTACTTTTTCGGCTACATTAGATCCCACGCCTACCATCCAGGGTCTATTCATTGGCGCCAATCATCCCGGTACCGGGTGGGGCTTTTTCCCCTATTGGGGCCTAGTGGATGAGATCCGCTTTACTCCGAGTGTGTTAAGCCCCTCGCAATTTCTGCAAGCCATTGTGCCGGAGCCAGCCACGATCAGCTTGGCTTGCCTAGGAGGCCTGGTGGTTGGGCTTTGGGCTTTGCGAAGGTGCTGGCTTCGTCGGGGCATGAGCCGTTAAAAAAGGCCTCTCTATCAACCCATGTGCTCGCTTAAGCCAAGGCGTTAGGCTTTGTGGCCAAACCAGCCTCCAGCAGCTTGAAGGATGGGGTATGTGAGCTTGTGCCGAAGGAACGTCTAGGTTGCCGGATGGCGGGCAGTGGCTGGGTCCGTTGGCTTGTCCGCCGGGGCTTTGTTCTGATTGGGCTGTGTTGGTCTGGGCCGCTGCTTGCGCAGCAGGACCTTCCCCAAACGGTTCAGCAGCAGAAGGCAAAATATGCGCAGCTGTTGGCCGGTTTGGCCGACTGGGCCCAACAGCAAGGTCTTTTGGCAGAGGCGCACAAGACGCGCGGCTGGTTAGCTCCGCGGGAGCCATACAAACTTTATATAGCTAAGCTGCCGGAGGAGATTGGCCCGCCCAAGCCGCCGCCGGATGCCAACCCCCAACAGGCCGAATGGCACCAGCGCTTCTGGCAACTGCGCCGGCAACAGGCGGGGGCGTTGTGGGAATTGGCTAGGCGGGCAGTGCGGGCCGGCCAAGCCTCGCTGGCAGTGCAACTCGTGCTGGAAGCCGCCCGAGAAGACCCCGACCATGAAGCGGTGCGCCGCTTTCTGGGCTACCAGCCCTATCAGGGCGCCTGGCGAACCGACTACGAGGTACGGAAACTTCGCTCTGGGCAGGTCTGGCACGATCGGTTCGGCTGGCTGCCGAAATCGCACGTTGCCCGCTACGAAGCAGGCCAACGCTTCTACCAAGGCCGATGGATCAGTGCCGAAGAAGACGCCCGTTTGCATTCAGATATCCACCACGGCTGGGACATCGAAACCGAACATTACCTGATCCGAACCAACCACAGCCTGGAAGCCGGTGTGGCCTTGGGCGTTAAACTGGAGCGCCTATACCGGGTCTGGCGACAGTTATTCTTTCGGTATTATGCGACCGAGGCCCAGATGGCCAGTTGGTTCAACCTGCAAGCTAAGGCCCAGGCCGTGCGTTTGCCCCAACACCGAGTGGTCTATTTCAAGAACCGAGAGCAATACCAGGCGGCCCTCCGAGAAGCCATTCCGCAAATCGACAAGACGATCGGCCTGTATTTTGCGCCCACACGGCGGTGCTACTTTTTTGCCGGCGACGAGTTTGAACAGCGCACCCTGCTGCACGAAGCCACCCATCAACTGTTCCACGAAACCCGCCCTGTTTCCCCACAAGCAGGCCAAGCCGCCAATTTCTGGATCATCGAAGGAGTAGCCCTGTTGATGGAAACCCTGCGAGAAGAGGGCGATTGGCTGGTACTGGGCGGCTGGGAAGACGAGCGTATCAAAGCGGCCCGGTACCGGCTACTAGAGGAAAATTTTTACATACCGTTGGCGGACTTTTGCACCTACGGTATGGAAAAACTCCAGGCCGACCCCCGGATTGCCACGCTCTATAGCCAGGCGGCCGGACTTACTCATTTTTTGTTCTTTTATGAGGGAGGCCGATACCGGGACGCATTGATCGGCTATCTCACAGCGGTCTATTCCGGCCGAGACGATCCTGGCACCCTTGCCCGCCTCACGCAAACTTCTTATGCCGAACTGGACCGCCAATACCGTGCCTACATGGAAGCAGGCCCTTCCCAAAGCCACTCCTCTAGATAAAATGTGGCTATGGGCCCGGAGAAAAGACGCCGCTTTCCCGCCCGAGGAGCTGGGATCGAACAAGCCATTTCCGCTCTATCGATTCCCGGAGAAAAAAACCGGCTCCTTCCCGCCCGAGGAGAAAACCAAAGTAGAAAAAAATCATGCCTCGGTCCATGCCCGCCTAGAGAGCCAAACGCTAGCGTGGCAGAACATCGAAGCCCGACTTTAGCCATCTTTAGGCTTCTGGCAGCTGCAGAAAGTGGTAAGAGGCCGTGCTGAAATGCATTTTCTAGGATGCAAGGAGATTTCCACCTCCCAAATACCTACTTTCTAAGGAGTCTCAAGGGGAGAGGTCGGCCAAAACCGATTGAAAACCGCCAAAATCCCAATTTCAGGATAGCCTCTAACCTCGACTTTAGCCATTTTTGGCCCCTGCTGAAAAGGCAAATCTGTAACTCCTTGGAATGATCGGAATTAGGTAATCGGGTGCCCAAAAGGAGTGTTCGCCGCGACTTTTGGAGACAAACCAAGTTAGGGAAAATGGCAAAAGTCGAGCTAACTGCTTGCAAATATTCGAGTTAGCAAATTGTGTGCATAACGGAAGATTTCGTCGGAACTGTTGGGAAAACTCGATTTTTGCCCTGTTTCCCACTCTTGTGTTACCTCCAACAGTTAGGGGGATTGTTCCTTTTGTTCATGCAATTTCCTAAATCCAATAATTACATGAAGTTAAATGTTTCTTGTTCCGACAGAAGAGCAACACGGCAAAAGTCGAGCTGGAAAAAACAGTTAGGGAAAATAGTAAAAGTCCAAGATAGTTAAAACATCCTCAACCAATGTTTTGGCTTTCTTCACGCAAAGGGCTGTTGATGAAGGTTGCATCCTTTCAAGTGCGTCAGTTGTCCAACAGACGGCGGCTCTTTCGAACGATTGTTTTCGCTCTGCTAGTGGGATGGCTCGCCAATTGGGCGGCTACTGTCCCTGCAGAGGCGGATCCGAGACTCACCAGTGGCAGTGCCGAGCCTCAGGCATTGAGCCTGCATAGTGCCGATTTCCCTAAACCGGACTGCCAGATGCCAGCAAGCCAACAGCAACCGGCAAGTTCGGCAGAAATTGCTTCGCGAGTCGGTTTGAAGCTTAGGGCAGTTGCATTGCCGTTTGCCCTACGCTTGGCAGAAGCTGCTCGAAGCAATCGTGCAGATGGAAACGCCACTGCCGAAGCCCAACAAGCTGTCCCTGGGCGACAAAATCCACAGCGCAGGAAGGCCTTGGCGGCTATGGCATTGTTGCTAGCCCGACAAGCTGTCTGGAGGCTTCCACTGCTACTAACCACCTTTACTGGCAATCGTCTGAATTCCGAAGCCCCACAAGCAGCATTCCAGCCGACCTCGGCCGGGCAGTCAGCGGATGTGGTCTACCTGTTGCCAGCCCAAGTAGGTCGGTATTTGGTTCGATTTATGATGCAAAAAGCCACCCAAACCAAACAGACCATCCTCCGACTGGTTGGCGAGGGATCAGACTACTACCGCACCGACTATGGAGAGATACTTTACCAATCTGATCGGGCTATTATCTGGTGGTGCGAGGCGGGCTGGAAAGTGCCCCGCCAACGGCCAGCCCCAGAACCGTCTGCATCCGCTATACACCAGCCGAAGTCCAAATCCAGAGGGCTGCCCACCCAGACCACCCCGACCACTGTGCAGCCGGAAGCCAAACCCAGTTGTCTTCTAGCAGACGCCAACCCAGACCCTACCCTGCCGGAGACCCAACCTAGGGGTCAGCCAACACAGAGCCAGACAGCCATTGTCCAGCCGGAGGCCAACCCGGCTGCTGTCCACCGAGAGAGCGGTCCAAGTGCTGAGGGGGCCGTATCTAACCCGGTCGCTACTCTCTTGGAGGAGCATGCGGAACCTAGGCAGCCAAGAGCCGCTCAATTAGCCGCCTGCCGAAACGACCGAGAGGCGGTTCAAGTGGTCATCCGGCCGGTCCAACCGCTCCGGAAAGTCCATGCCCAGCTTTCCGATTGGATTGGTCCAGAGGGTGCTCGGATACCCGCTAGCCAAACGAAAATCCTCTACGCTTATTATCATTATGTGCATACACCGACGGATCAGAGGGGAGTGCGGGATTGGTGGCCGGATGCTTTGCCGCCGCTTCGGCCTGAAGAGCCGTTGGATATCGCGGCTGGGCAGAACCAGCCGGTATGGATATTAGTTCATGTTCCCAAGGACGCCCGGCCAGGCTTATACCAGACCCAGCTTACCATCCAGGCCGAAGGCTTCCAGACAAAAGTGCCATTGCAACTTCAGGTATGGGATTTCACCTTGCCGGACCGAAATCGCCTAGAAACCGCCCTGGGCCTTTCGCCACATCTAATCTTCCAATACCACAATCTGAAAACCGACCAAGAAAAGCGGAAAGTCTTGGATCTATATTTTCAGAGCTTTGCCGAGCATCGGATCAGCCCTTTTGACCCGGTTCCGCTGGATCCGATCCAGGTGCGCTGGCTGCCAGAGGCTGATCCGCCCCGGGCTGAACTGGATTTTACCGCCTTCGATAAGGCCATGACCGAAGCCCTCCAAAAATATCATTTCAATACGTTCATGCTTCCGGTGCCCGGCATGGGCGGCGGCACCTTCCACGAGCGGTACGAGCCGGCCATCGGCCCCTACGGCGAAAAAACCCCGCAGTATCAGGCCATGTTCTCTAGCTACGTGCGGCAACTGGAAGACCATCTGCGAGCTAAAGGCTGGCTCCAGATGGCCTACGTCTATTGGTTCGATGAACCGGAACCGAAAGACTATGATTTCGTTACCGCCGGGATGGAACGATTGAAAAAGTATGCTCCAGGGCTTCGCCGGATGCTCACCGAAGAACCCAACGAAAAACTCCAAGCCCCGGTGGATATCTGGTGTCCGGTCAGCCCCAACTACGATCACCAGCAGGCTGAAAAACAGCGAGCTAAGGGGGCCACGTTCTGGTGGTACATCTGCTGCGGGCCGAGGGCTCCCTACTGTACCCTGTTTATCGACCATCCCGGCACGGAACTTCGAGTCTGGCTCTGGCAGACCTGGCAACGCCGCATCCAAGGCATCCTTATCTGGAGCACTAATTATTGGACTTCTGAAGCAGCCTACCCGGAGAAGCCGCAAAATCCCTACGAAGACCCGATGAGCTATGTAAGCGGCTATTCGACACCCAAAGGCTCAAAACTTCCCTGGGGCAATGGGGACGGCCGATTTTTGTATCCGCCACTGGCAGCCGCTGTGCCGGGCCAATCGCCCGGGCCAGTCCTAGAAGGACCGGTTTCCAGCATCCGATGGGAAATGCTCCGCGAAGGAGTAGAAGATTACGAATATCTAGTAATGCTCCGGGAACTTATCCAGCGACATCGCCAGCGCCTTACACCTGAGCAGCTCCAGCAGTACGAAGCCCTGCTCGAAGTCCCTCCAGAGATTACCAAAGATATGATTACCTTTACGACCGATCCCAGGGTCATCCTGAAACATCGGGCCAAAATCGCCCAGGCTATCGAAGCCCTGGAGAAAATGTAAAAGGGTGTCTGAAAAGAGATTTTGGCATCCTTGGCAGCCACGTTGTTTCCCCCACCAGGAGGCGCTACAGCCCAGGATTTGAACACCTTGGTTACCCAGAACCTTCACCGGCCGTTGGAAAAGGAAGACTGGGTACCTCTTTTTCAGACAACCTCTACCATATGGATAGGGTGGATCTCTGCTTTGCAGGGATAACAATAAGGTCTTCTCCATTTAACTGAAATGTTACGGATTGGGTAACCAAACCTATGGGCCAGCCCATGCCCCATCCGCCGGTGCTTGTGCTCATGGCCGCTTTTAGCCGATATGAGGAGGCTATTGAGTGGGCCCGGCAGCGCTCGGCTGCCCAGTGGGGCCCGCCGGCCTTGGAAAGTCGGCTTTTTGATTTTCACGAGACCAATTATTACCAGCCCACCATGGGCGGTCCACTGAAGAAACAATTTTTCGTCTTTTCCCAGTTACAGGATCCCGCTCGTTTGGTAGATTGGAAGCTGCAGACCAATGCCTGGGAACTGGAGTATGCCCAATTGGGCCGACATCCCGAACCTCGGCCGCTGAACCTGGATCCCGGCTATCTCACCTTGGCTAAACTGGTCTTGGCCTCCACCAAGGATTTCACCCATCGGATTTATCTGGACCGTGGCATTTATGCGGAAATAACGCTTTTTTATCGGCATGGCCGATGGGAAGCCCATCCATGGACCTTTCCCGATTATCGTCGGCCGGACTACCAGGAGTTTTTCAGCCAGGCCAGGCAGTATCTGCAGCATCGGCTTCAGCAGTCTCGAGGCTCAGAGTAAAATGAATGACTTTTCATGTCATGGCTGCGCAAGCTGAGGAATTCGGCTGTCATCCCTGCAAAAGCCGAGCCCCTAGCCTCTTTGTGTAGCTGGTTTGGTGGGCGGGGCAGGAGCCAGAAAAGCCCGATGCCTCGGCACTTCTGGCCCGCGGAGAAGGCCGCTGTGTCCTCCTCCGCCAAGCGGGCCATTCACACCAAAATTACGCTCCACTGGAAAATAAAAATAGGAAATATTGCATCATCCCTTTTTGAAGGCGAGGAGGATTCCGTTCCTTGTTAGTGGGTTTTCTTTTGGCAACGTTGGTGCCGCCGATGGTTTTAGCCTGGGCAGGCGGCTGGCTGATGCGGTGGTTAGCGCCTCGGCTTGGTTGGCTAGATTGGCCTGGAGGCCGAAAAATTCACACCCAGCCAATGCCTACCAGTGGCGGGCTGGCTGTGTGGGCCGCTGTGGTGGGTCTGTTTACCCTCGGACAAGCAGGGCTTAGCTGGTTGAAGGCAACCGGCCAATTACAAGCTCCAGCACCTACCATTGCTGGTGTGCCGATCCCAGATTTTGCTGTTCCCCATCTGGCAGGTCTCTGGGCACAGTCTGGTAAACTTTGGACCCTGTTGGGCGCCGGCACAGTGCTGATGATGCTGGGTTGGCTGGACGACCGCCGACCGTTACCTTGGCCACTGCGATTGGCGGTGGAAACTCTGGTGGCGGCTATGTTGGTCGGCCTAGGATGGCGGCTCAGCCTATTTATTGAAAACCCCTGGATCACCGGGCTAGCCAGTGTGGTGTGGATTGTGGGCCTGATAAACGCATTTAATATGCTGGACAACATGGACGGGTTATCGGCTGGAGTGGCTACGATCGCCGCCGCCATGTTAGCTGCTGTGCTTTTGATGGTGCCTAATCCGCAGTCACAGGAGCCACAGTTTTTTGTCGCCGGGTTCCTTTTGGTGCTGACGGGGGCACTAGTGGGATTTTTATGGCACAATCGGCCGCCAGCTCGGCTTTTTTTGGGCGATGCTGGCAGTTACCTTATCGGGTTTTGGATTGCAATGGCCACCTTGTCAGCCACTTTTGTTGTCCTGGAAGACGGACGCCCAAAACAACATGCCATTCTGGCCCCACTGTGTGTGTTGGCGGTGCCGATTTATGATATGATCACCGTAGTGGCCATTCGGCTGCGAGCTGGTCGAAGCCCGTTTGAAGGCGACCGAAGCCATTTATCCCATCGGTTGGTGGAACTAGGCATGAGCCGAGCACAGGCCGTCGCCGTTATTTATCTCTTGACAGCCACCTGCGGCCTGGGAGCGATGCTTTTGCATCAGGTAAATCTCAGCGGTGCCTGTGTGGTCCTGGTGTTGGTAGTCTGCGTGCTGGTGCTGATTGGGATTTTAGAATCGGCCGGCCGACGCCGCCGCTGCGAAGGAAGGTAACCAAACCCGACTGCTGGTCAGTTGGATTATTTGGCCGTAGTAAAGTGTCCAGATGTTGCGAAGGAAGTTATTGACCTTTAAATAACCAATTAAAGACTCTTATCCAGAAAAAAACCGGAAAACAACCTGGTTCTGAGGGCCGGAAACTTTTGTTGGTAATTCAAACACCAATACCGAGGCCCTGACTTCTGCTCAGCTCGACTTTTGCCAATTTTCCCTAAGTCTTTTTGTTTCCAGTAGTTACGACGAGACCTCCTTTTGTTCACACAATTTCCTAAGTCCAATAGTTACAAGGAACTTATAGTTTTCCCCTTCCGGGAGAAGGCCTAAATTGGCAAGAGTCGAGCTCAGAGGCTGTCCTGAAATTGGGAGTTGGGCGGTTTCCCATGGGTTTGGGCCGACCGGCTCCTACCCTTCAGACTCCTTAAAACCAGGGATTTTGGGGATTCTAGGGCATTGAGGAAGAAACCCCTCCTTTCATCAGAGAAAATGTTTTTTAGAACAGCCTCTCAGCTCGACTTTTGCCAATTTTCCTAACTCCTTTTGCTTCCAGGAGTTACGACGAAGCCCTCTTTTGTTCACGCAATTTCCTAAGTCTAATAGTTTCAAGGAGTTAGAACATTCCTCTTCCAGGGGGGGCCAGAAATGGCAAAAGTCGAGCTCAGAGACCGCTGCCAACTCGGAAGTTTGCCATGATACCCAAGGGACTCCATTCGAATGGGCCGAAAGAAGGCTAAAAAACAAGGCAAAAAGCTGAGTACTTCGGGAGCCCCGCCGGACAGGATGCGGGAAGGTCGTCCTGGGGCGGCTGCCGATGGTGGGACACAGCTGCCGGACCGCTGGCGGCCGTGGCTTTTGGCCGGAGCGGTAGGATTATTGGTAGCCAGGCCTCTTTATCCGAGCGAAACCCCGGCCGACACCGGCGACGGATTGCCTGTGGTGATGCTTTGGCTTGCTGTAGCCGTGGTCTGGATGCTGGGCGTTCTGGGACGACGGAACTTTACAGTCCGGTTTGGCCTACTGGATGGACTGGTAGTATTTTTGGTCCTTTGGCATGTGGCCTCAGCTTTGCTAGGAGCCAGCCGCAGCCACGCACGCCCTGCCGTCAACATGCTCTGGGAATGGGTGGGCCTGGGGTTAGTGTTTCTGCTGGTGCGGCAATGGGTTGCTGGGCGGAAACAAATCCGGGCTATCCTGGCGGTGATGTTGGCCTTGGCGGTGGCATTGGCTGGGTATGGGCTGTTCCAATGTATTTATGAGTTTCCCCAGACCCGGGCCGTTTACTATGCTGACCCGGAAAAGGCTCTCCGGGAAGCCAACTTTTATTATCCGCCCGGTTCGCCGGAACGAATCGCCTTTGAAAAACGCCTGGAAAGCCGAGAGCCGATCGCCACCTTCGCCCTGACCAACTCGCTGGCCGGTTTTCTCACGCCTTGGCTGGTGGTCATTGTGGGAATTGGCTTATTAGGCGGTGGTTGGTCAGCCGGTTGGCGGACCAGGATGGGCTTGGCAGCCGGCGGCTTGCTGATAACGGCTTGCCTCCTGCTGACCAAAAGCCGAAGCGCCTACCTTGCCGTCCTGGTAGGGCTGGGCAGTCTGGGGGGATGGTGGCTGTGGTTCCAAGTGCGGAGTTTCCGTCGGCTATCGGACCAGGCCCACCAGAGCATAAAAATCCCACCCTCACCCCCGCTGGCAGATAGCAACCAGAGGGAGGACAAACAGTCTGCTCAGGTCAGTTCGGATATTCCTGCTCCTCAGCCGGCTTCGCCATCGGCTCAGTCGGCAGATCCCCCGAAGGGAAAAAGCAATTCAGTGCAAAAGGCCGCCATGGCATCTGGCCTTCAAGAGAAACCGAGGCCCCCTCTTGAGCCGATCTGGCGCCGGATGGCTTTGGGAACAACAGTCCTCCTTCTGGTGGTAGGCCTGATGATTGCTGCCGCTTTTTATTGGGGGGGCCTGGACATCCAGGTGCTGACCGAAGCCCGAAAGTCGCTCCAATACCGGTTGGAGTACTGGCAAGCCACCTGGCAAATCATTCGGCAGGAGCCGCTCTTGGGCTGTGGACCGGGACTGTTCCGATATGCATATACCCGGTTCAAACTCCCTCAGGCCAGCGAAGAAATCGCTGACCCGCACAATTTCCTGTTAGAAATCTGGGCTACAGCAGGCACCCCGGCTGCCTTGACCATGCTAGGGTTCCTAGCCCTATGGGCAATCCATGTGGTCCGTATAAGCCGGCCAATTGCTTTGGCGGGCCTTCGGCCGCGGGAATTGGCCTCCTGCCCCCCGAATGCAGGTCAAGCCGATGCACCGGCAAAACTTTTGCTCGGAGCGGTAGGTGGAATGGCAGTAGGTTTCTGGGTTGGCCAATGGAGTGCCGCCCCGCCGAGCCTGTATTTTCTCCTTATTGGAACGCCCCTGGCGGTGGCGACTGTCTGGGCGATTTGGCCCTGGGTGCAACAAGCCAGCCTGCCACCCGGTTGTCCTATCCTACCTGCCTACCAAAAATCCGAACCAACCGACAGAAGCGAAGGTTTGCGGTGGGACCTGCCGGATTTCTTACCCGGTCTGTTGGCCATGGCAGCTGGCGCTCTTTTAGTAAACTTGTTAGGCGTGGGGGGGATTAGTTTTGCTGGAGTGGCTTGTTCCCTCTGGCTATTGGTCGCCCTGGCAACCCTGTGCCCTCCAAGTGCTTCGGTGGTTTTAGACTCTTTAACGCCTTTGCCGACAAGCTCACCTGCCGGAGAAATCCCCAAGGCCACCTCTTCCCCAACAACCCCTGTGCCCCCAGATTCCCCCGCTGAAAAGCCCGGCAAGCTGCCAGCGCAAAACCCCCAATCCCAAACCCACCAAGCCCGTCTGGCTTTCTATTGGTTGGATTGGTTAGACCGGGAGTATCAGGTTCCTTGGTCTGGGGCAATCGGGGGGCTGGTGTTGACGATGGCGATCTTTTTTGCATGCCATCAGACGGCCTTTAGCCCGGTCTTGGAACGGCAGACTTTAATTCATCAAGCGATTCGACTGGCAAAGACCGACCGCCACCGGGCCGAAAAACTCCTGCAGCAAGCAGCGGCAGCCGATCCATTTTCGGCCGTGCCGGCCGAATGGCTTGCTGGCTTGGCTTTTCAGCAGTGGCAGGAGCGTTTTCAGCAGCGGCCAAGCGAACCCGCTTATTGGTTGCCCCGGTTGCACCATTTTGAACAATACGCCTTTTTGAGCTTGCAGTTAAACCCGGAGGACGCCTCTGCTTGGTTTGTGCAAGGGCAACGGTTTTTGCAGATCGGTTATCTATTGGTGAAGCTCCCTCAGGAGACCGCTCGTCGGCAGGCAAGTTGGGCATTTCAACGCGCTTTAGGCTGCCTTCAGGAGGCGGTCAGCTTGTATCCCAACAATGCCCTTTACCGGGCCCGGTTGGCCGAGGCCTTTGCCGCCCTAGACTACCAGCCCGGCATGCGCCGGGAAGCTCAAGCGGCCCTTTGGCTCGATGACCTAATGCCCCACTCGGAAAAAAAACTCCCCGAAGCCCTACGCCACCAATTAACCAAGATGCAGGCCAGCTTGGATGGATAGCCTCCCAGCAGATCGAAGCCGATTCCCCTAGCATCCGCTTTCCCCGGCTTCCCAGCGTTCTTGAGTCTGTCCTGAAATTGGCATTTTGAGTTTGCCGATAGATTTTGGGCTGAGCGGCCCTACTTTCTACAGCCCTATTATGTAAGGTTCCATTTAGCTCCACCTTTGCTAATTTTCCTAACTTCTTTTTCACCCGGCAGTTACGGCGGACCTTCCTTTTGTTCACGCAATTGCCTTGCTCCAGGAATTACAAGGAGTTAGGGCTTTTTCTTTCCACAAGAAAGCCCAAAACGGCAAAACTCGAAAGTTAGAACCTCTGAGCTCGACTTTTGCCATTTTCCCTAAATTATTTTGTCCACAAGGGTTAAGACGAACTGCCTTTTTGTCCACAAAATTTCCTAAGTCCAATGATCCCAGGGCGTTAGAATGTTTCCATTCCGGTAGAAGACCAAAAATGGCAAAAGTCGAGCTGAGGCTCTGTTGAAATCCCTTCCGGTCGGAGGCCTAAACCCACCAAAACTGAAGCAAAACCGACCAGTATGGCCAAAACCTCCCCAGACTGCGGACAACCTTTCAACAACACCAACCTCTGACAAAACAAAGCATCAGATACTCTTAGCTCGAGTTTTGCCATTTTTCTCTAACGTATCCTAACTTGGTTGACTTCCCGGAATTCCGGCGCCTGCCTATTTGTTCATGTAATTTCCTAAGTCCCATAATGCCAAGGTGTTAGAACTTTCCCGTTTCGCAGAACACTAAAATTAGCAAAAGTCGACTGGGAATGACTGGGGGTGGAAATTAGGTGAACAAAAAGAGACTCGCTGGAACTCCTGGCAACAAAAGCAGTTAAGAAAAATGGCAAAAGTCGCACTTAGATCCAGCCGAAGTTCTTCCCCAGCGCAAGCAAGATCCAGATTGGTAGGCAGTAGCTTGAAGGATTGCTTTTGCCTCACTAAAACCAGCATGCAAGCAACCGGACAATTGCTTGGCTACCCGCTTTTGCGGCACAACAAGAAAAGGAGTGGCTTTCCTTCCAGGACAGTAAGGCCACGTTATTTTGGGGGAGGCGTTTTCTCGGAAGCGGTCGAAGCGGTCGGTGTGGCTTGTTTGGCCCCAGGCACGGAAACATCCTTCCAGAAAATCGGAAGCTCCTTTGGTGCCTGGGCGTTGTAGAAGGTTACCATGGCGCCCATTTCTGGTTTTAGGTATTTGCCCTGTTCTTCGGGCGGCACACGGAACTCGACTCGGACAGGAATAGCGCCTTTAGCTCGGTCGGCAATCGGCATCAGGCGAGAAATTCGGCCGGCATACACCCGATCCGGAAACATATCTTCTGGGTAGGCCTCAGCATACACTTTGCATAATTGGCCTTCGAAAATCTTGGCAATGTCGCGTTCCTGGATCATCAGTTCTACTTCCAACTGGGATAGGTCAGCCATTTCACAGATGCTATAGGAACCTTGCATAGCTAGGGGGTTCACGAGATTCCATTGTTCGGCGTTCTTTTTCAGGATAGTGCCGGTAATGGGGGCGTAGATTTTGCAGTTGTCCAGACGCCATTTGGCTCGGGCCAATTCGGCCTGGGCGGCTTGCAGTTCGGCCAAAGCAGCCTGGCGGCGCTCTTCCCGAGGGCCTTTTTGGAGAAGTTCCAAGGCGGCTTTCATGCGGTTAGCCCGCTGGCGGAGCGCTTCGGCCTGTCGACGGGCATTGTCATGTTCTTGTTGGGTGATGATGCCACGACCAAACAGATCCTGAGCTCGTCGCCAGTCATCCTCGGCCTGAGCGAGTTGGTGCTGGACCTCAGCGAGTTCGGCCTCTGCTTGTCGGATTTCTTCGTCCCGGTAGCGTTGCAATTCCTGATAGCGCTGTTTGGCCGCCTCCACATTGGCCAATGCCCGCTTATATTCCGCTTCATACTCGGTGGATTCTAATTCCACCAGTAGCTCCCCTTTCTGTACCCGTTGGCCTTCGTCGCAGTTGAGTCGCAAAATCCGGCCGCTAACCAGAGGGCTAATCAAAATCTGATGCTTGGCCACAATGTACCCCTTGGACTGAAGGACGATTTCGCCTTCTTTGGGCGCTGGCTGTGGACCGAACGGCAACAGACCGGGCGGACTATCCGGACCGGCCGGTTGGGCTGTCGGCTGCGGTTGGGAATCTCGCACCCACGCCCAATATCCGACCAAAACCGTCGTACCCATAAACAGTATGGTCAAAACCCACGGCAATCGGCGGCCCAGGCCGGTTTGCGGCTCCTCCGGCACCGGCAATCGAAGCGCTCGGACCCGCTCGCTTAGGCCTTCCGAGGCTGGTGCTGGACCCACCGGAGGCGCCGGAGCCACTTTGGGCACCCCTCGACCGCCTTCCTCCGACCGCACCGAAATCGAAGCTACCTGAACCCGATCTTCAGAACTGTCCATACCACACCTGCTACATCATCCCAAAGACAACTTATATTATATATTATCCGCTTTTTTAGACTGGCTTACTAGTGCTTTCAGATGGGAATAGTAAATTCTAAGTATGGATGTCCCTTGGAGGGTACACACCAAGCCTCTCAAAGAGTATCCTAATTTTAGGAATCTCTGCATGATTTAAAGGAGATATTTTTATACCATTTGGTTCTTTCTCCCCCTGAGCCAATATATAGGGTTAGTAGCACTGGTAGCACCCTATATAGTAAGTGTTTAGATGGGGCGGCTAAATACTAATGAATCAAAGGGGTCATAGGGTTCCTCATATGTTCAGGATTTTGCAGAGGTTCCTCTATTTCTTCCACTTCTTTCTAGGAGAAACACTAATGGCGCTACTCCCGCAGAGCAATTCAGGCCGATGGTGGCAATTGGGGGTTGGTTTAGTTGTGGTGAGCATGTTTTGCACCGGCTGTGGTGAATCGCCCCAGGCCGCCTATCAGACCATCATCCAGTATGGCCGGCAAGGCCAGTATGAGAAAATCTGGGACCGGATCGACAAAAAATCCCAAGGCAAATTGGAAGTGGCCTTGAAAGGATTGGCTGCCGTAGCGGCTCTTGGCGCCGCTTTGGGCGGCAAAAAACAAGAAGCCGAAGAGCTTGGCCGACTTTCCCCCAAAGAACTGTTCGTCCGCCTCTGTGAGAAGAGCCCGCAGATTCTAGAGCATTTCGATGCTTCTGAAATCAAATCCGTCCAAAAAGAAGGCGATCGAGCCCGACTGACTGTCGTGGTCTCCGTGAAAGGACAACCTCAGGAACGACAGATCACCATGATCCGCGAAGACGGCATCTGGAAACTGTCCATCGACTGGGAGCTGCCAACTCCTAAACAATAACCTCCCCCTGCCCTCATGCCCTCCGATGCTTCTGCTTGCCTATGTTTTGGCCAATGGGGAGGGGCTACCTCTGGCTATGGCCTTCAAACGATAGTTGACAGAAAATACCCCACTTTGGAAGACTTCAACCGTGGGAAAACGGTTTGCTGGTTTTTGGCTGGAGGAAGCCCAAAATTGTCATTCCCGCGCGAGCGGGAATCCAGAGAACAGAGTAAATATTCTGGGTCCCTGCTTTCGTAGGGATGACAAAAGGCTTGTTCTGTTTGGCTGAGTTGTTAGGGCATTTTCGACCCACCCTAGCCGGTTTCCCATCCTATCCTCCCTTTCCGTAAGGAGAAAGCTCATGCCTAGGCGTTGGTTTGCTGGAATTTCGGTTGTCCTTGCCTTTTTGGGCCAGTTGGGCCAGCAGAGGCTCTGCCCGGCAGAAAAGACTCCCCAGTCTGCTCCGAACGGTTCAGTGGGTGGAGAACAACGGAAGTCTGTTTCAGCGGGTTTGTCGGGTCGGTTGCCGGCTCGGGCAGCCGAAAAACTAGACCGGGGCTTAATCGCTCGGCCGGCCGGGGAGGGAAAGGTGTATCTCAGTTGGCGGCTTCTGGAAACCGATCCGCCCGATGTGGGCTTCCATGTCTATCGGCGGATCGGCTCTGGAGAACCGGTCCGACTGACGAAGGAGCCGATCACCAAAACAACTGATTTCCTCGCCGACGCCCCCAGGTTGGCAACATCCGAACGCCAGTGCTTCTATTTTGTCCGTCCGGTGCAAAACGGCCAGGAAGGTTCGGCCTCGTCCGAAGTACCCGCTTCTGATCCCAAAGACCAGAAACCTTATGTGTCCATCGCTTTGCAGGGCCAATACACCTTCCAAAAGGTTGGCATTGCCGATCTGGACGGTGACGGCAGACTGGATTTCGTCATCAAACAACCCGGGGAGAATATCGACCCGGCCGAATCCTACTGGAAGCCCAGCCCCGATACCTACAAACTGGAAGCCTACCGCCATGACGGCCAGTTCCTTTGGCGCTATGATCTGGGTTGGGCGATTGAGCGGGGCATCTGGTATTCTCCGTATGTGGTCTATGATCTAGATGGCGATGGCCGGGCTGAGGTGGCCGCCAAAACCGGCCAAGGCGACCCTAGAGACCCCGACGGCCGAGTCCGAAAAGGGCCTGAATATCTGACCATCTTTGAAGGCCAAACCGGCAAGCTCTTGGATCAGACCGATTGGCCAAGCCGGGAGGGCTTCGGCGACGATCTGCGCGGCTACAACTTGGCCTCGCGCAATCAGTTAGGAATCGCCTATTTGGACGGTCGTCGGCCTAGTTTGATTGTAGCCCGGGGCACCTACGCCCTAATGAAAGTGGTAGCCTACGATTTCCGGGACGGCAAACTTCAGCAGCGCTGGCGATGGGACAACACAGGATTGCCTCGCTCTTGGCAAGGCCAAGGCGCCCACTGGATGCACTGCGCCGACATCGACGCCGACGGTCGAGATGAAGTGCTGCTAGGTTCCAGTGTGCTGGACGACAACGGCAAACCGCTCTGGACTACTGGCCTGGGCCATCCGGACCATTTCTATCTGGGCGATATTGACCCCGGAAGACCGGGTCTGGAAATCTACTACGGCATCGAAGCCCGCCAGCGAGAGCGAAACGGCATGTGCCTGGTGGAAGCAGCCACTGGCAAAATCCTCTGGGGCCATGAAGGTCCCACCCGGCATGTGCATAGCTGCGGCATGTGCAGCGATATTGATCCCCGCTGGCCCGGCAGCGAATGCTATAGCGCCGATACGGACGAGAAAAAAGAGTTTGCCTGGGCCAGGCTTCGAACCGCTCAGGGCAAAGTGATCAGCGAAGAGAACCTTGGCGGCTTCGGCGCTCGCTGCGTCTATTGGGATGCCGACCCGCAGCGGGAACTTATTCTTGGGCGTCGAATTGTCAAATACCCTCAGGTGAAAACACCTATTGGCCAGATTGAGGGCAGTTTCGTTGCTGTGGCGGATCTAGTGGGCGATTGGCGGGAGGAAATCATCACCTCGGTACCCGGACAGATGCGGATTTATATTACCACCATCCCGGCCCAGGATCGCCGAATCTCGCTGATGCGGGACCCCATTTACCGGATCGACGTAGCTCACGCCGCCATGGGCTACTATCAAGTCCCCATGCTTAGCTACGACCTGGCCAGCAGTGCCAACCCGTAAAAGTTGCCGACCGAGCCAGTATTCCCAGCCCGTCGAGAGTACGGACTTTCTCCGCCCGCTGGGACCGTAAAGGTTATGCTCTTGGCGGCGTCTTAGGAGCGTATTCGACCGAAACGCTTTGGATTAGGGCTTGGGGCTATGTGCGGCGGGAAGACTTTGCGCGGAAACTCTCTCAAACACCACTTGCCAGGGTTCGGCGTCGGACGCTGAGAAGTGGAGTTTTTCAAAACCGATGACCCGGCCTGAGCGGTCTTTCATCAAGACGACTTCCTCGCCGGTTTCCTCGCAGATATATTCCTGTTGTGGGTCCCCGAACCATACAGTAAGCGTTTGCCCTACCGGGTCGAAATAGACCGTCAGTTGGGCCATACCCGCACCCTTTCTTTGATCTTATCCGTTCGGTAGGCAGTGATCAGAAAACCATGACCATTCGCCTGTTTGACCACTGCACAAAGCCATCGGTTCCCGTTGTCCGTTTTGTAGAACAAGTACACGGCGGGATCTCGAAGGCTGCGCCGTACTTCTGCTGGACTCGCTAAGGGGGCCTGTATATCCGGTTCCCGGCCGTCCATCGTGGGATGCTTTACCATAACGATAAAACGCCAGTAACCGCACGTAGTACGAACCCGAAACCCTAACAGCGTCAGCACTTCAAAGAAGCTGGTCCTGAGACTCTTCTAGCATAAAATGGATTATATCTTACTCGTCTCAGAGCGGAAAGATTAGCGGCTCTCTGGCAAAAATGGGGTTTTAGTTTACGTTTCCCCGCCCCTGAATTTTAGGGAAATCGTCTAATGGAACAGGTCCTCTGCCAAAGATGGGTTTTTGTTTACGTTCCCCGTTGGGGGCCGAGGCCGGGTTGGTAGAGGGCTGGTTCGTCCCGGCCGTCGCCGTTCCAGTCGCCGGCTACCGGGATGCCAGCCGGGGCACCGCCTTGTCGGTGCGCAGAAGAAGAGGCCTGGCCGCTAAAGGGCAGTGGCCCGGGCACAGAGGAAAACACTTGGCCGCCCAGATGTAATTGTCGGTCGGCGGCGGTGAGTTGTCGGTCGCCGTCGCTATCGAGGATCCACAGGCCGTCCCGGTACACGGCCAGGTCGTCCACGCCATCGCCATTCCAATCGCCTACCACAGCAATATCGCCCGCTTGTCCGAACTGGAACGTCTGATCTTCAGGGTCTAGGCGGCCATTGCCGTTGGTATCCAGTGTCCAGCGGCCATCTCGGAATAGTCCGATCGTTGCTACGCCATCGCCGTTCCAATCGCCGACCACGGGGTGATCTTTGCTGCCACCGTAGAGGAACACATGATCAATAAGGTCCGTGCGCATTTTCCCGCGCATGGTCCGTTGCAATTGGCGCAGTCCCTCGGTAGCTTCGTCGGGGCTGGGGGGAAGGTTTTTCGGTTTCTGGCCGGGCTGGTTTTGGGCGTCGGGCAGTCCCGGTTCCACAGCGGCGGCCAAGGGGTCTTTAGGCCAGGCTCGGCCCACGATGCCGATATCGGTTTTGCCGTCGCCGTCCCAATCGCCGGTAACCGGCTGATCGCCTTCAGCGCCCAATTGGGCCCATAGGTCGCCTTCATCCCACTGGCCGTTGCCGTTCAGATCCAGGTACCAGCGACCGCCGACATAGAAGCCCATCTCGGTTTTGCCGTCGCCGTCCCAATCGCCGACTACAGGCAGGCTGCCCTCTTGGCCGAAGTAGGCTTGCCGGATACTGCCAGTAGTTGGATCGACAAAGATCCATCGGCCTTGATCGGTCCGGTCGGCAAGGCCCGCTGGGTTCCAGCCGGCAGCGTTGGCCAGTTGGAAGGTAGGGCCGGCAGCGTTGGTCAGGCCAGCGGCTTCATGGTTTTGTCGGGGAATGCCTCCATTAATCACACTAAGATGCCAAGCCAAGGTAGGCGTGCTCGCTATGCCGGCGCCTTCTTCCAAAACAGCCGATCCGGTAACGACGGTGGTCGGTAGGGTAAACGGCTGGCCAGGCAATGGTAACAAGGTGTCGTTGCGAGGCATTGGTGGACCGGGCGGCGGCATAAACGGCCCTTCGTGGGTTGGTTCTGTCGGCGGCACGATCGGGGGGTTGGCCGGCGGAGGCGGTGGGGGCGGCGGAGGAGGCGGTGGCGGTGGCGGAGGGGGCGGCGGTGGCGGTAACCACTCCACTGCTACCTCACTAAACCAGTAGTTGTTGCCCTCGGCACCAGGGCCTACCGAAATGGCGGAAATGGTATCGGCAGAGCTTTCGGCCGAGCCGCCTAAACTACCTGCCGTGTCAATGCCATCCACGTAGCCATCCGGTTGCACCTGCCGAAGCGTGTAATTGCCCGGTTGGAGCATGGTAAACTCAAAGAAGCCGTTCGCATCGGTGGTTGTCTGGGCTACCAACTGGCCATCCCGCCAAAGCTGCACTGTTACCCCAGCCAGCGGCGTGTCATCCGGCGTGAATTGGCCATCGCGGATCGTCTCCACAGCCGGGACAGGCTGACCATGCTCTAAGACCAACGTTGGCCCATCCTGGAATACATAGCCGCAAATCCGACCAGGCAGGATTTCGCCGAAGTTGTATT
>JANXAQ010000307.1 GCA_025062105.1 Thermoguttaceae bacterium | reverse complement strand
CTGGTAGGAGAACGGAACGGCGAGAGAATCAAAAGTACATAAAGTTCACTGGATGTTCAGAATTTTGCAGAGGTTCCTATATGTTTTTTACATTACTCTGGTGACCTCGACCTCTATCCCAAATATCTCCCAAATATAGGGGTGCGAACACCGCTAGCAACCTCCATGGAGTGGGTCTTTAAATGGGGCGGGCCAATCCTTACCGAATTAAAGGTGATTGAAGTTCACTGTATGTTCAGAATTTCTCCCGAGGTTCCGGATTCTATTTTGCTCGATTGGAACCCACAGAATTTCAGCCGTCCCCATTTCGAGCATTTTCTTGTATGGTACAATTAAAGAAGTAATGTTGTCTTTAAAAATCCAATCGTTTTGGTCTCAGTAAAGGGTGTGCTCTATTGGCGGGGCCAGGAGTCTGGTGGCAGGCTCTAGAAAGGCGGAGAGGAACGATGACCATGGAGTTTTTGTGTCCGAATGGCCATGCAATTCGTTGTGCGGATGAGCAGGCGGGTCGGGCGGCTAAATGTCCCAGATGTGGAGTCAAATTTCGGATTCCCCGACTGGAGGAGCTAAGCCCGGACGGGCCAACCCGGGCGGCGGCATTAGCAGCTTCACCGTCCCCCCCTCCGGTTGAGCCACAGATTGAGTTTCTTTGTCCAAATGGGCATCGGCTGTTTGGCCCCGCTCGGCTTCAGGGACGTCCAGGCCAATGCCCCGAATGTGGCGCTAAGTTCCGCATCCCCTCTTATGAGGAAATCTTGGAAGAAGACCAGACTCCCGCCGAGCAAGAGCTGATTCAGGTCAGCCAGCAGGAGGAACAAAATATTACTGAACTTGTCCTCGAAGCCACCCCCCAAACTGAGCCAATCTGGGACGAGTCCCTGGAAGGCATTGGGCCGCTGATAGCCCGGCTCTGGGATCGCAAAACCGAAGATGCCGTGCTGGAGCTGGAGTTCGAGGACGGGTCCACTTTCACGCCCGATCGTTTTGTACCTGCCTCCGCCGCCAGTACCCATGCACTTTTTGCCACCCAGGAGCCGGACGGCACTTACACCCTGACGGCCGTCGCATGGAGCTCGGTTCGGCGGGTCCGCCTTCGCCGGTTACCTGCCTTGCCAAGCGACTTCCAGGCTTGATCTGTGCTCCCGGTTGCCGATCCTAAACGAGCTTGATTCTTCTTGACGCTCACCTTTTGCCATTTTAAGGCTTCGTGCCAAAAAGGGAAAGTTCTAACTCCTTGGACTCCTTGCAATTAGCACATTGTGGGCACAAAAATAGGTTTCGTCCTAACTCCTGGGGGCAAAAGCAGTTTCAAAAATGGAAAAAGTCCAGCTTAGAGGCGCTACGTGAATCTTGTTCCAAAGGCCTTGTCAGGGCCACAAGGACCTGGGATGTTTACTGGCAATGTAGGGGGAATCCATGAGTTTATCCGCCCCAAACTGTTCCCTAGCAGAACAGCATTTGCGCTGGGCTGTTCAGGAAGCGGAGACGCGTTATCCGGCTACGATGGCTCGGCCTATTCGCACCGTGGGAATTCTCGGTGCTGGTTTTACCGGAAGTCGGATTGCCGAATTGGCCTGGCAGGCAGGTTTCTGTTTGGTGGTCGCTGACAACCAACCGGATGCCTTGGAACGGGTATCTCAGATGTTAGTCCAAGCTACTGCCCCCCGCCTATCCTCCCAGCTGCCACAGGGCTCCGGAGGCACACCTTCCTATTGCTCTACCCCCCATGGGGATGCGAAAGTCCATGGGACCATCCGACGAGTGAATTCCTCTCGATTGAGCCTGACCAGAGAATTGACAGAATTGGCTCAGTGTGATTTAGTGTTAGAATGTGTGTCAGAAAATTTGTACCTCAAACAACAGCTTCTTTCTCAGGTAGAAGCCTTTGTGTCCTGCCAGACCATTTTAGCCACCAATACCTCCACGATACCGTTGAGCCGACTGGCTGGGGCACTAAAAAACCCGGCTCGCTTTTGTGGGATTCATTTTTTTATGCCGATTCTGGACCGACCGGTGGTGGAGGTGGTTCGGGGCGGCACCAGCTCGGCGCACACCCTGGCTACTGCGATAGCGTTTGTCCGTCGGTTAGAAAGGGTTCCTTTAGTAGTGGAGGATGGACCGGGCTTTTTAGGGAATCGGCTGCTGTTTGCCTGGCTGAACGAGGCGTTCCAACTGGTCGAAGAAGGCTACCTGCCGAGCTACATCGACCGGCAGGCCCAGGACTTCGGCTGGCAGTGGGGGCCATTTGCCTTGATGGATTGGATTGGGTTGGATGTGGTTTTGGCTGGGGCTTGGCAATTGGCCGAGATATTTGAAGACCGATTGGTTCATTCGCGGCTCCTGCTTCAGATGGTCAAAAATGGCCAATTAGGGCGGAAGACCGGTCTAGGATTTTACCGATACCGATTATCGGATGGTGCCGACGGCCCCAGTCCCCCCGAAGCGCTGTTGCCCAATCCGGATTTGCCGCTGCCGGGACGGCAAAGCTCAAAGCTGTTGTGTTTACCTTCTGGGCCGACGACGTCGCTTCGAGAGCAAAACATCTTCGTCGCCCAGCCGACACCCAATCCATTCTCGCCCGTAAGGAACCATTCTCCAGAGGGATTGGTCGGCAGATCGGGCCGACAGGGGGACTCCTCAGACTGCCTCCAGGATGGTAAAGTAAGCTATTTCTACAATGGTTTCCCTGGGGCCAATGCCAGTTGGGTGGATCGGCTGCATGTGGCCATCCTGGTCGAAGTAGAGCAGATGATGCAGGAGGGTCGGTGGCAGGATCCTCGGCAGGTGGATGTAGCCCTGGTGGGGGCCTTGGGGTTTCCTGCCCATTTAGGGGGACTTTTGCTCTGGGCCGATCGGATCGGCCTAGACCGACTTCTCCAACGTACGGTGGATTGTCAGCAAGCTACCTTCCGCCGCCACTCGGCTTATCTACGGTTATGGGAACGAGCAGATCTCCACAAGAGGTATTATCCGAACTGCCCCGAACTCAACTGCCCGTAAGTCCGCCAGCACCTGGGGCTTTACCTGCCGGGGATGGCGGAGCCAAGGAGCATTTCTGGGAATTGCGCATTTGGACTGGGATGTGTCCGTCGGGGTGGTTTCGGCTTTTGTGGGAGAACCGATTTGCCATTCATCCCACCCGATGGGCCATGGCCAGCCTGCTGACGTTCTTTTCCGTCTGCTGGAACTTCCCGCTGTGGCTTCTGCAGGAGGTGTTTTATGGTCGGCGGATTCGGCAGGCCCGGCTGGTGGAAGATCCACTGTTTGTATTGGGACATTGGCGTTCGGGAACTACCCTATTACATGAACTTTTAGTTAGCGATCCCCGGCATACCTATCCGGATACCTATGCCGCATTCTGTCCGAACCATTTTCTGTTTTCTCGGCCTTGGATTGCCTGGTGGCTTCGGCTGTTTTTACCGCCCAAACGGCCCATGGACAACATGCTGGTCCATTGGGATGCTCCTCAGGAAGATGAATGGGCCTTGTGCAATATGGGGATCCGGTCTCCTTATTTGACGTTGGCTTTTCCCAACCACGGACCGCTGTTTCCAGAATATTTGGATCTGCGGGATCTGCCGCCGGAAGCTTTAGCACAATGGAAAAAGGCCCTCTACTGGTTTTTGCAAGCCTTGACGGTTCAATCGCCCAAACGGATTGTCCTGAAATCGCCTCCGCATACTGCCCGAGTGCGGGTGCTGGTGGAAATGTTTCCCAAGGCACGGTTTATCCATATTGTCCGGGACCCTTATGCGCTGTTTCCTTCGACGATCAAGACCTGGCAACGGCTCTATCGGTATCATGGCCTGCAAGTACCGCATTATGAGGGCTTGGAGGAATATGTCTTTAGTACCTTGATTCGGATGTATCAGGCTTTTGAAGAAGATCGAAAGCTTATTGCCCCAGGTCATCTATGTGAGGTCCGGTATGAAGACTTGGTTCGGGACCCTGTGGCCGTCATGGAGAGGATCTATACTGAGTTAGAGCTGGGGGATTTTCAGCTTGCTCGGCCCGCTGTGGAAGCTTACGCCGCTCGAAGCCGACATTATCAGGTCAACCGCCACGAACTAACGCCGCAGCAGCGGGCAAAAATCGCACAGCGCTGGCATTTCTATTTCCAACGCTACGGGTACCTCCCGTAGGCCGCTGCGCCGGATACCTCTGGGCTTCTGGATGGTTGGGACGGTCTTTTCTGCCAGAAATCTTCTGGCCCCTAGCCTCAGGCCGCGTTGGGTTCCCGGTTACCATCTTTCCGTTCGAAGGATCTCCCGACGCCAGCCGGGCTCATGGACCGCCCAGGCTCGAATCCGAAGGTGTTCTGAGAATTCTTGGTGGTCTTGGTTTTCTTGGTGCGCGGTTTGCCAGCAGAGGGACTCCACCTGGCTTAACGGCGGGACTCGACCAGGCCGATTGGCCCGCCGCCAACGGAGCTGCCCATGGTCAAATATACTGATTATCACAGGCTCTTCCATCTCCAGCATCCGCCGGGCAATGGCCTCATGGCTTGCCGTGCTGTAGCGCTGTTTTAAGGCTCGCAGATCCCAATCTAGCCTTTGACCGTCCTGAGAAAACCAGGCGGTCGGCAGGAGGATTCTAGCGGCCAGATGATTGGCCATCCGTTCCCGCCAAACTCCCCAGTCCTCCTCGACCCTCAAGCCCAACTGCTCGGCCACTTGATAGACCAAATGTTCTCCCAATTCGTGAGCGGCCGCCCAGTAGCACCGTTCCGCCCGTGGATGACGTTGCAAGATCATCGTGGGTACCGGATGGTGGCCCCCCTGTTGTCGAAGCCGCACATATCGGCCTCGCTCTGCAAGCCCACCGTCCCAGACCACCCGAAGTCCCAATGCCCGGGCAATCCGACATGGATCCACCGGTGGCTGCGAAACCTTTGCCGCTTGCAGACTCTCCGCGACTACGCTATCCAGCACTTGCACATATTCTTGCCAATCCAGCTGGCCCCACATAAGCCGTTTTTCCTTTCTAAACATGATTAAATTTTTATTAGTAACATCTATATATAGTGTATATTTAATTCCGTCAATTGGCAATCGTACCCCCCTTCTTCGGGACCCTGCCACCGGATACAATACTTCTATGGACCTACAACCAACCCCTGCCATTGGACCGGTCAAGCAGTTCAAAGCCACCTGTTCGGTGGTGATGCTCGGCTGCCCGAAAAACCTGGTCGATACCGAACGGATGCTGGGACTTTTATACTCGGCAGGGTATAAACCCGTCCCCCATCCGGAGGGTGCCGACCTGGTTGTGCTCAGCACTTGTGCTTTTTTGGCCTCGGCCCGCCAAGAGGCCTATCAGGTCATCGAAGAAATGCTGGAACACAAACGCCGAGGCCAGATCCGAGCTGTCATGGTAGTCGGGTGTCTGCCGCAGTGGGAAAAGGAAGTCCTCTTGGCGCGCTATCCGGAGGTAGATCAGTTCTTGGGGGTCTTTGCCCGGGATGAAATTGTCGAGGCAGCGGATCGAATTTTGGCCGGCCAATCCCAGCCCCAGCTCCGTCTGGCGCCTCCGCCTGCCCAGGCAGCCCAAGAATTGGGCAGAGTCCGGATTACCCTTCCACATGTCGGCTATTTGAAGATTGCCGAGGGCTGTAATCGCAGATGCTCTTTCTGCCTCATCCCCCAAATAAGGGGGCCATATCGGAGTAAAACGATTGACCAAATCCTACAAGAAGCCCAAGAATTAGCTGCCGACGGAGTACAGGAGCTGATTCTTATTGCTCAGGACACTTCCGCCTATGGCCGTGACTTGGCCCAAGGCCACTCGCTTTTGCCCGAATTGCTTCGGCAATTAGATCAGTTGGAAGCCATCCGATGGATTCGGCTGATGTATCTGTATCCGGTAGGCATCGATCAGGAGCTGATCCAGACGATTGCCTCCGCCCGTAAGATATTGCCTTATTTAGATTTGCCGCTCCAGCACATTAGCGATCCGATCCTCCAGCGGATGAATCGGCTGGTGGATCGACGCCAGACGGAGCAGCTATTGGAGCGGCTTCGGCAGGAAATACCTCGATTGGTCATTAGGACAACCCTGATGGTGGGGTTTCCTGGAGAAACCGAAGCCCACTTCCAGGAATTAATCCACTTTGTCCAACACCAGCGCTTTGAACGCCTGGGCGTTTTTGCCTTTTCACCGGAACCAGGTACCTCCGCCGCCCAGATGCCCCAGCAGATCCCCGAACCGGTTCGCCAAACACGCCGACAGCGATTGCTTCAAGTCCAACAAAAAATTGCTTTTGCCTACAATGAAGCCCAAGTGGGGAAGGTTCTGCAGGTGCTTATTGACCAGCAGGTACCCGGCCAAGCCCACGCTTGGATAGGCCGAACCTATGCCGATGCCCCAGAAATCGACGGGGTAGTTTATGTTACCGGCCAAAATCTTCGACCAGGCCAAATTGTTCCCTGTGAAATTGTGGCTGCCCAAGGGTATGATCTTATAGGAGTAGCTATAGAAGAGACGGAGGATTTGATTCCCCCAAATCGTGGGAGAAAAAACCACTTAAAATTCCCAACATAGTGTCTCCCTAGGCCTATGGGTCCTTTAGGGAAATCTCCTTTTGCTTAAAACTCCAAATCCAGGCTGCTTTCCCTCCAGGGGTTGCTTTCTAAATGGAATTGACTATGAGTTCTAAAAGACGCTCCAGTCTGAGCAACCCGACTTACTGGAACGTTCCAAATCTGCTGAGCGGGTTTCGGCTGGTATTGGCGGTGGGATTGTTTGTAGCATTAGCTTGGGAAGCATACTTAGCCAGTTTAGGGTTATTTCTGGTAGCCTGTGCTACGGATTGGCTGGACGGTTGGTATGCACGCCGGTATGGACAGATTACCTTCTTAGGCCGAATTCTGGACCCCTTTGCGGATAAAGTAATTATTTGTGGGGCGTTTATTTTTCTTTTGGTAGCTCGGCCGTTGGTGGAAATGCCTTGGGGTTTGCGCCCCTGGATGGTGGTGGTGATTGTAGGTCGAGAGATGTTTGTAACGGCGGTTCGGAGTTTTTTGGAACAGCGGGGAGTAGATTTTTCGGCCAGGTGGAGTGGCAAATGGAAAATGTTCCTCCAATCCGTAGCGATTATTGCCGCTTTGTGTTATCTGAGTTGGCCGGAGGCTCCGGCCCTGGCTCAATGGCTTCCAGGGATGGTGCTGCTTACCCTGTGGGCTGCCGTCATTCAAACGGTCGTTTCAGGCCTACTGTATGGGGTGGTAGCCTTTCGGCTTTTGAGCAGCCAAGCTTCCTAACCGATTTCGGTCCCCCTACCTTTCTTCCTTATGATCCACCTGTTCCTTACCTATGATGCATCTGCTCCTAGTAACATGTGAAGTTTTCCCAATGTTTCTATGTTTCCCCATTTAACGAAGCCGTGGCTATTTCAGAGAGTGTCCTGAAATGGGGTTTGGGCAGTTTCCAATGGGTTTGGACCCACCAGCTCCTTATCCTCGACGCTCCTTGAAAACATGGATTTTGGGGATTCTGGGGAATTGAGGAAGGAAACCTTCTTTCATCCTTTCATCATCCTTTCATCATACAAAATGTTTGTAGCACAGCCTTTAAGTTCGAATTTTGCCATTTTTCCTAACTGCTTTTGCTTCCAGGAGTTAGAACGAATCCTCCTTTTGTTCACCCGATTTCTTAACTCCAATAGTTACAAGAACTTAGAACTTTTCCCCTCCGGGAGGAAGCTAAAAATGGCAAAAGTCGAGTTAAGGTTCTGGAGAAACCGTTTCTGGCGGAGTCCTAATCCCGCCAAAATTGGAGCAAAACCAACGGGCATGGGCAAAAGTTCCCCAGCCTTCGGACAACCTTTCAACACAGACTGCCTCTAACAAAATGAGTTCCACTTTAGCTAAGGGAGGTGTTTTGGGTCCGGAAGGTACCCCTTTATTGTCATTCCCGCGCAAGTGGGGACCCAGATTTTTCTCCAATGTTTCTGCTGAACTGGATTCCTGCTGGGGCGGGGATGACACCAATGGATTCTCCATTCGGCAGAACGATTACCAACGAGCAGTGTTATCCAATCCAGATGGTGCTGAAGTGCTATCTGCCCTCTTAGAGGGGCTGACCAGCTCATTTTGTTAGAGGCTCTTCTTAGTTAGCAGATGAACAAGGGGCATCCGATCTCATGGCACCGACAGCTGAACAAGTGGTATTGTTTTTATTGGGTGTTGTTGGGGCATTGGTCTTTAGTGTGATTGGGACGCTGAGGCTTGTAGAGCAATATCGGCAGGGGCGTGATCCAGTCCCCTATCAGCCTCGCTGCCCGGTCCCCTGGCAGGGTTGGCATGTAGTGGTGGTGATGTTGATGTTTCTTTTGGCACCCAGTTTGGTCTGGTGGGTTTGGGAGGAGGCGGGACTACCTAGGCCTGGTGCCGAAACGATGCAGCAGCCACCTACCTTTTCCACCGCTTCAGCTGCCGGATCAGACTGCCCCCCTGATGTAAAGCAACCCGAGCAAGAGCTGAGCCACCAAGTGGAACAACTCCTTCGACAAACCAACCGGCTGGACATATGGCTGGGGTCGGTGCTCATGACGCTGGTAGTAGCGCCGGTAATAGAAGAATGGCTATTTCGGGCCGTTTTGCAGGGCTGGCTGGAGAAAGTCGAACGGCAGCTGGTTCGCACAATCTACTTGGTTCGGCGTCGGAATAAAGTCAGTGCCTTTGGAGACTCCAAGCGAGCTTTCTGGTCTCCGGCCGCTTGGCAGCCGCGACGATGGTGGGGAGCTGGGCCAGTGGTGTTTAGTTCCCTGTTATTTGCCGGTTTGCATTTTCGCAGCGCCGGGCCGCCCTCTCCTAGGGATGAACTGCTGATGATGCTAGTTTGTCAAGGGATGGGTAATCTGCTAACCCTGGTGCTAGGGTCGGCTTTTTTAATGATTGTCTGTGGCGCCCGGCCTTTGGATTTCGGTCTGTGTGGCCGAGGAGCAATGCAAGACTTGCTTCGGGGACTAGGGGCGTATCTGTTAGTAGTTGGACCCGTCTATGCGGTGCTGATTGGTGCGAAGTTTAGCCTCATGTTACTCGGGGCCGAGCATATCGCCCCGGATCCTATCCCTCTTTTTGTGCTTTCGTTGGTATTGGGAGGGCTATATTTTCGGCGCCATCGGCTTCTGCCCTGTCTGGTCTTACATGGGGCATTTAACGCCACTGGATTGCTCATCTTGTTATTATTCTTATCTGGGTAAATAGGTTTGTCCCATTTGGCATGGAAAACAGTAGGAATCTCTGCCAATTTGATGAAATCATTATTTTCGTAAACTTCCGCTTCGATAGGTTTTGGGCCCCTCATCCAAACACCTACTAGATGTCGGCTTGGCAGCAGTGATACTCAGGCCAGGTATCGCCGCAGAGGCGTTTGGCACCAACATAGTGTAAAAAATATTATCGGAACCTCTGGATCATTAAAGGGAATATGCCATCTTCTCGACTTTTGCCATTGTTGGCCTTTTGTCGAAAAAAGAAAGCCCTAACTGCTTGGAATTCCTAGAGCTAGGCAATTGGATGAACAAAAGGAAGGGTCGCCGTAACTCCTGAGCAGAAAAAGGGTAGGAAATTTGGCAAAAGTCGAGATATTAGCTTGGGATTTTTCTGGATGCTGGTATTGCTAGCTTGTGCCTACTAGTGCCCCATGGGAGAGAAATAAGCTCGACGATCTACTGCACTACTGCCGCGGATCCCACTAGGTGGATCTTGGTACGCCAGGGGAGAGAAATAAGCTCCCTTCTGTCGACGGCGGAGGGAAAAAACCAGCATATTTCCTTCGGCTGGAGGTTTGCTTTGGGAAAACCTTTTCCGGTCGGAGGCCTAAACCCACCAAAACGGAAGCAAAACCGACCAGTATGCATAAAACCTCCTGTAGCTGCGCACAACCTTTCAACAGAGTCTTGTGGTTTTCAAAAAAACAATGCCTCTCCCCAACTAGGGGAGAGGCGTGCTGAGCTTATGAGGCTATCCAAGTAACCCTACTGTAGCCAGGCTTTCTCCGCCAGGGGCTCTCCGGAGGTTAAGGTTCCATGGTCTCCGCCTGAGCGAGGGGCTCATGGTATGGGGGGCAGCGTTGTTTTTTTTCGCTTGGGGAATCCATCCTTTGCAGAGCCTTCCGGTCCGAGGAGCATGGCCCGCCAAAGCTCTGATTCAGATGGGCGTTACTCCTTTGCAGAGCCCTCCGATCCGGGGAGCATGGACCTAAAGCCTAGTCTACGCATTACCGGTTGGAGCCGACGTTGAACTGAGCTACCAGTTCGCGCAGGGCCGCGGCCTGTGAGCCGAGCTCTTCGCTCGAAGAGGCCATCTGTTCGCTGCCGGCAGCCGCCTGCTCGGTAACATGGGCGATATTCTGAATCGCCTTGGAAACTTCCTGGGCAGTGGCCGCCTGTTGGACAGCGGCTGTGGCAATCTCGCTGATCTTGGCTGCCGTGGCCTCGGCCGCTTGGATGATCTGTTTGAGGGCTTCGCCGGTCTTGTCGCTTAGTTGCACGCCTTCTTCGACGCGTTTGCTGGATTCTTTGATCAGGGCTGAAATTTCGCCGGCGGCCTTGTTGCTCCGTTCGGCCAGTTTGCGGACCTCGTCGGCCACCACGGCAAAGCCCATGCCGTGTTCCCCGGCTCGGGCCGCTTCAATGGCCGCATTCAAGGCCAGCAGGTTGGTCTGGCTAGCAATCTCGCTGATCACCTGAATAATTTCACTGATCTGCTGGGAGCTGGAGCGGATCAGCTCCATGGATTCCATTGATTTTTGCACGGCCACGCCGCCTTCCTGGGCCAGTCGATTGGCCTCGCTGGCCACTTTGACGGCCGTATTGGCATTTTCCTTGACGGCCTCGACGCTGCGGGCCAATTCCTCGATGGCTGCGGTCATCTGCTCGACGCTAGAGCTTTGCGTTTGCGCCCCGGCAGCCAACGTCTGTGAACTTTCGGCAATCACGCGTGCCCCCTCGGCAAACTGATTGGCGCTTTCCTGCAGGTGCGTGAGGGCTTCTCGCATGTTGGTAACGACCATGTTCACGTTATCTCGTAATTGTCCATATAGGCCCGGATAAGCGGTTTCCACGGTTTGCGAGAAATCTTTGCGGGCCATCCGCTGCAGGACCTGACTAATGTCTTTAATCGGCCGAGCAAAGCCTTCCAGAGTTTTGTTCATGCCGTGCAAGATTTCACGGAACTTGCCCTGAGCCTGGCTTTCATCGGTTCGAGCATCCAGATTGCCTTGTTCAGCCGCCTGGGCTAACATCAGCCCTTCCGAAACCAGTCGATTGATCGCATCAATGCACTGGTTCAGGTTGTTTTTGATCAGATTGAAATCCCCATGATAGGTGTCGGTGATCTTTTCGGGAATATCGCCTTTGGAGATGCGATCCACATACTGGGCGGCCACTTGCAGCGGCCGGATGACTGCATCCAGGGTGTTGTTGAATCCTTCGATGATGGGTCGGAACTCGTGGCTGACCAGTTTGGGATCCCCGCGGGTTTGCAGTTGGCCGGCTGTGGCGGCTTCGGTGAGCCGCTGCGCTTCGCCAATCAGGGTCCGGAGCACTTTGGAAATAGCCTGTGCCAAAAACACACCCAGCCCAAGCATTACCACCGCACCGACCAAAATCGCCCCTACCATGATCTGGGTCGTCCAGGCGGCATCGCTTTCCGCCCTTTGAACCGCCTCGTCGGCTATCTTGTTATTCAAGGCAATCAATTTATCCAACAGCTCATTGGCCTTGAGTTGGGGTTCCCGGCACACGACCAGAGCCTGATGCTCAAGTTGTTGCCAGATCGCTAGCGCCTTATTGGCGATCTCTTCCATCCGCTCGAAACGAGCGTAGGTGGTTTCTACAGTGGGCATGAGTTCCTCGAGATAAATTTTTTCTGCTTTCTCTTTTTGGCCGGCAGCCACCAGACGTTTAATTTCCTTGACAGTGGCGTGGGTTTTTTCGTGCGGCCGGTAACACTCGCCTAAGAGGGCGGCAATTTCAGAATTTTCGACCTTTGTCGTGGCAAGCCACCGACCGAACCGGCAGCTAGTGTGATCGTCGCCGCCTTCAAACGCCCGCCCCTGGTCGATCAACCCCCGAACCTTATGAAGCAGAACACAATGATCCTCTCGAAACCGAATCAAGTCCTTTAAAAATGCTACCGGGTTCAGAAGCTTTAGTTCCTCGAACTGTTTGTACATCTGGAAGAACTTCGTACTTTCTTCTCGCCATTGTTGCCAAACAGGCACGAATTGCTTCCAAAGCTCTTCTTCCTCTTTAGTTATAGGCAGAGCTTCATATCGTTTCCACGCTTCGTCGTACATTTGCCGGGCTTTAGCCACATTGTCATACTGACGAGTACGAATCTCAGGAGTGAGATTAGGATTCAAAAGGGTTCGCTGAGCGGTTTTGACTTGTTCACCACCCAACCGAATCAGATATAGCGCCTCCACACTGGGTAGGCGGACTTTACCAATTTCCTCTACATCTTTGGTTACGGCTCCAAGGCCTCGGTAGCCTATCAGGCCGATAACGAGCGTAATCGCCACGGCAACGCCGAAGCCAACCAGAATCTTTGTTCCGGTCTTCATTTGAGAGAACCACTGCGTCATCAAAGAGTCTCCTTAAATGTTAGGGGACAAAGCAAACAGACACCAATTCCGACGATCTATTGCCTCTGCTCCGGAGGGGCGAGGATTAAGGGGGCCTCAGCTATCTGCCTTCTGTTTTCGGAGGAGGGCCCCCTCAGCCCTGCCCCTCTCCCACGGCGGGCAGAGGGGTTCTTTTCTTCACCTCTCCCCTCGGCGGGAGAGGCCGGCTAGCCGTCCGGCTAGCCGGGTGAGGGGGATTTGTTTCG